>DATBLY010000168.1:0-35420 GCA_036555125.1 Actinomycetota bacterium
GGTTCGTGCCGGCCAGGTGATCGCTGGCGTCCCGACCCTCACCGCGACGGTCCGACGTGTCGTCGTCGACGCGGCCGACACCTACACGTTCTGGTCCACCTTCGACGACCCCGACGCCCGGCGAGCGTTCTCGTTCCTGCCTGGGCAGATCGACATGGTCGGCGTCTTCGGGATCGGGGAGGTGCCGATCAGCGTGTCGTCCGATCCGGCGCGCCCGACGTACCTGGCGCACACGATCCGGGCGTGCGGGCGCGTCACGAACGTCTTCGCCGGACTGCGCGTCGGTGATCGGATCACCGTGCGTGGCCCGTTCGGGCGGCCGTGGCCCGTGTCGAAGGCGTTCGGAGGCGACCTGCTCATCGTGGCGGGTGGGCTCGGCCTCGCCCCGCTCCGTTCCGCGGTCTACGAGGCGCTCCGGCACCGCGAGCAGGTCCGGCGGGTGATCCTGGCGATCGGTGCGGGAGACCCGAGTCAGATGCTCTACCGTCGGCAGCTCGAGATCTGGCGTCACCGGACGCGGTTCGAGAACCTCCAGATCCACCTGACCGTGGATCACGCGGACGTCGCCTGGCCCTACCGGGAGGGACTCGTGACGACGCTCCTGCCGGAGATCGCGCTCAACCCACGGTCCACGACGGTCTTCACCTGCGGGCCCGAGATCATGATGGTGGCGGCGCTGCGTGACCTCGAGCGGATGGGCGTGCCCGGGGAGCAGCTCTGGCTCACGATGGAGCGCAACATGCATTGCGCGGTGAAGCTCTGCGGGCACTGCCAGCTCGGTCCCTGGTTCGTCTGCGCCGACGGTCCGATCTTCCGCTGGGACGAGGTCCGCGACCTGATCGAGGTGGCGGAGCTGTGAGCGCGCTGGTGGGGTTCGCGGAAGGGACGGCCGCTCCGCTCGCCGCCGCGAAGCCGCGGGTCGCCGTCTTCAAGATGGCCTCCTGCGACGGCTGCCAGCTCCAGCTGCTCGACGCGGAAGAGGCGCTCCTCGAGCTCGCCGGCGCGATCGAGATCGTGAACTTCGCGGAGGCGACCTCGCGCGACGAGCCCGGACCGTACGACGTGACGCTCGTCGAGGGCTCGGTCTCGACCGAGGAGCAGATCGAGCAGCTCCGCGCGATCCGGGAGGCGTCGACGTTCCTCATGACGATCGGGGCCTGCGCCACCTCGGGCGGCGTGCAGGCGCTCCGCAACGGCCACGACCTGGGCGAGACGATCCGATACGTGTACCCGACCCCGGCGTTCGTCGCGTCGCTCGCCGACTCCACGCCGATCGCCGAGCACGTCACGGTCGACCTCGAGCTGACGGGTTGTCCGGTCGACCGCGGCCAGCTGCTCGCCGCGCTCGCGTGGCTGTTGCAGGGATCCGTCCCGCGGCCCCCCACGACCCCAGTGTGCATCGAGTGCAAGCGGCGCGGCTACGTCTGCGTCGTCGTCGCCAAGGGTGAGCCGTGCCTCGGCCCGGTGACGCGGACCGGCTGCGGCGCGCTCTGCCCGGGCATGGATCGCGGCTGCTACGGGTGCTTCGGTCCCTCGCAGCCGCCGAACACCGAGGCGCTCGCGCGCCGGTTCATCGAGCTCGGGATGTCGCCGTCGCTCGTCGCGGAGAGGTTCCGCTTCATCACCGGGTACGCGCCGGCGTTCCGCGAGGTGGCGGACCGACTGGAACGGGAGGCGTCGACGTGACGCACCGCTCGGTCGAGGTCCCGGTGATCGCCCGCGTCGAAGGGGAGGGCGCGCTCCACATCACGGTCGAGGACGACGAGATCGTCGACCTCCGGCTGCAGATCTACGAGCCGCCGCGCTTCTTCGAGTCGTTCATGCGGGGGCGGCCGTACGCGGACGTGCCCGACATCGTGCCGCGGATCTGCGGGATCTGCCCGGTCGCCTACCAGATGAGCGCGATCCACGGGCTCGAGCGGCTCTTCGAGGTCGAGGTGCCCGAGCGCACGCGCGAGCTCCGGCGGCTGCTGTACTGCGCCGAGTGGATCGAGAGCCACATGCTCCACGTGCACCTGCTGGCGGCGCCCGACTTCCTGGGGTTCGACAGCGCGATCGAGATGGCGCAGCGCGGGTTCAGGGCCGAGGTCGAGCGGGGCTTGAGGATCAAGCGGGTCGGCAACGACCTGCTCGCGATGATCGGCGGCCGCGAGATCCATCCCGTCTCGCCGGTCGTCGGCGGGTTCTCGAAGGCGCCGCGCGCCCGCGATCTGCGGGCGCTGGCGCCGCGGTTCGAGGACGCGATCGCGGAGGTGCTGGAGGTCGCGGACTGGGTGGGCACGCTGGAGCACCCCGCGTTCCCGCGCGACGCGGAGTTGGTCTCGATGGTGCATCCCGACGAGTACCCGATGAACGTCGGCGACCTGGCCTCGACCGCCGGGCGCCGGTGGACCGCGGACCGCTACGAGGAGGTCACGCGCGAGCTCCACGTCGAGCACTCGAACGCGCTCCACTCGGTGTTCACCGACACCGGTGAACCGTACTTCGTGGGTCCGCTCGCGCGGATCAACCTGAATGAGGCGACCCTGACACCGGCCGCGCGCGACGCCGCCCGGCGGGCCGGCCTCGCGGTGTTGCCCGAGCCGGACCCGTTCGCGTCGATGGCTGCGCGGGTGGCGGAGACGGCGCTCGCGCTCGAGGACGGGCTGCGGCTGATCGCCGGCTACGAGCCGCCCGAGCCGGCGCGGGTGCCGGTCCGCCCGCGGGCGGGCCGCGCGACGTGGACCACGGAGGCGCCCCGCGGCACGCTCTATCACCGCTACGACGTCGCGGACGACGGGACGATCCTGGATGCGAAGATCGTCCCGCCCACATCGCAGAACCTCCGGCACATGGAGCGCGACCTCCGGGGGTTCCTGCCCGCGGCCCTCGACCGCCCCGACGACGAGCTCACCCGCCTGTGCGAGATGGTCGTGCGCAACTACGACCCGTGCATCTCGTGCGCCACGCACTTCCTGCGGGTGGACGTCGAGCGCCGCTGAGGTCGTCGTGCCGCGCGTCCGGGTGATCGGCTGCGGGAACCCCGACGCGGGCGACGACGCCGTCGGGCTGCTGGCGACGGATCGCGTGCGCGACCGGGTGCCTGAAGACGTCGAGGTCGTGACGGCCCCGACCGCGCTGCACGTGCTCGATCTGCTCGAGGGCGCCGCCTCGGTGATCCTGGTCGACGCGACGCGGACGGCCGGGGAGGAGCGCCCCGCCGGGACGCTCGTCCGGGTCGAGGCCGGGCCGGACGGTCTGCCGGCGCTTCGGTCCTCGCTCTCCTCGCACGGGGTCGGGCTCGCGGAGGCGATCGGCCTGGCCGCGGCGCTGGGTGACGGGCCCCGCGTCGTGTTCCTGGGCGTCGAGGTGGGGGACGTGCGGATGGGGGCCGGGCTGTCGCCGGTCGTCGAGGGGGCGCTGCCGGGGCTCGTCGACGCGATCGTGGACGAGGTCGCCGCGGAGGAGGCGAGGCCGTGACGACCTCGATGCGCGAGGCGCGCCGGATCGCCGTGCGTGGCGTCGTGCAGGGCGTGGGGTTCCGCCCGTTCGTCTGGCGGCTGGCGGATCGGCACGGCGTCACCGGATGGGTCCGAAACGCGGACGGCGTGGTGGAGATCCACGCGGAGGGGACGGCGGCCGGGCTGGACGCGTTCGCCGCCGACCTCGCGGCCTCGCCGCCGCCGCTCGCCGTGGTGGACGACGTCGCCTGGTCGGCCGCGACGATCGAGGGGCACGAGGCGTTCACCGTCGATGCGAGCGTGTCCGGCGGAGGCTCCGAGCGGCTCGTGCCGCCCGACGTCGCGACGTGCGCAGCCTGCCTGGCCGAGCTGTTCGATCCGGCGGATCGCCGGTTCCGCTACCCGTTCGTGAACTGCACCGATTGCGGGCCACGGTTCACGATCATCGACGCGCTGCCCTACGACCGGGCCCGTACATCGATGCGGGCCTTCCCGATGTGCCGCGATTGCCGGCGCGAGTACGAGGATCCGTCGGACCGGCGGTTCCACGCCGAGCCGGTCGCGTGTCCGGCGTGCGGGCCGCGGACCGAGCTCCGCGATGCACGCGGACGTCCCGTCGCGGCGGGTGACGTGATCGATCGGGTGGCCGCCCTCCTGGCCGACGGCGCCATCGTGGCGATCAAGGGGCTCGGGGGGTTCCACCTCGCGTGCGACGCGACCGACGATCGCGTCGTCCGTCGGCTGCGGGAACGCAAGGGGCGCCCGGACAAGCCCTTCGCGGTGATGGTGCCGGACCCGGCCGCGGCGCGGGCGTGGTTCGACCCGGCGCCGGCCGAAGCCGCGGCGCTCGCCTCCTGGCGAGCGCCGATCGTCCTGGTCCCCGACCGCGGCCGTCTGGCGGCGGGGGTCGCGCCCGGCCACCGTCGCTCGGGCGCGATGCTCCCGGCGACGCCGTTGCATCACCTGTTGCTCCGCACGGTCGAGGGTCCGCTCGTGATGACGAGCGGGAACGCGACCGACGAGCCGATCTGCATCGCGAACGGGGAGGCGCTCGAACGCCTGGCCGGCATCGCCGACGCGTTCGTCCTGCACGACCGGGACATCGTGTCGCGGTACGACGACCCGGTCGCGTGGGTCCGGCCGGACGACGAACGCCCGTCGGTCGTTCGGCGCGCTCGATCGTTCGCGCCGTCGGCGTTCGCCCTGGCGACACCTTCGCGCGGGGCCGTCCTCGGCGTCGGGGCCGAGCTCCACGGCGCGTTCTGTCTGGCGGACGGCCGGCACGCGTACCTCTCGCAACACCTCGGCGACCTGGATACCGAGGAGGCGATGGCCGCCTTCCGCGACGCGCTCGACCGGCACCGGAGGGTCTTCGGGATCGACCCATCCCTCGTCGCGCACGACCGGCATCCGGACCTGCTGACCACGCGGTTCGCCGAGGGGCTCGGCCTGCCGACGGTCGCGGTCCAGCACCACCACGCCCATGTCGCGGCGACGATGGTCGAGCACCGGCTCGAGGGGGAGGTGCTGGGGGTCGCGTTCGACGGGCTCGGGCTGGGCGACGACGGCACGATCTGGGGCGGGGAGCTCCTGCGCTGCAGCGCCGCCAGCTCCGTCCGCGTCGGGCGCCTGCGGCCGGTCCGCCAGCCCGGTGGAGACGCCGCAGCGCGGCACCCCTGGCGGATGGCGTTGGCCTTCGGGGCGGCCGCCGGGATGTTCGACGAGGTGGAGGCTCGGCTGCGGCCGTCCGGCCGCGAGGCCGCGGTGGTGCGTGGGCAGCTCGACGCGGGCCTCGCCGCCCCGTGGACCAGCTCGGCCGGGCGGCTGTTCGACGCGGTCGCGGCGGTCCTCGGCGCGTGCCGCGACGCGACCTACGAGGGCCAGCCCGCGATCCTCCTCGAGCAGCTCGCCTCCGCGATCGCGCCCGAGCCGCGCTACCGCGCACCGGTCGCCGTCGTGGACGGCCTGGTCGAGATCGACACGCACGACCTGTTCGCGACGCTCCTGGCGCGCGGGGACGAGCCCGCGCCGGCGACCGCCGGGTGGTTCCACGCGATCCTCGCGGAGGCGACGGCGCGCGCCTGCGCGCTCGCACGGGAGCGCACGGGGCTCGACCGGGCGGTGCTCGGCGGCGGCGTCTTCCACAACGACCGGTTCACCTCCGAGCTGGTCCGCCGGTTGACGGGGGCGGGCTTCCGTGTGTTCCTACCCCGGGACGTGCCGGTCGGCGACGGCGGGATCGCGCTCGGCCAGGTCCTCGTCGCGACCGCACGCAGGGAGGCGAGCTGAGATGTGTCTCGGGGTTCCGGGCAAGGTCACCGAGGTCTTCGAGGAGGACGGGATCCGGATGGGCACCGTCGACTTCGGGGGGATCCAGCGCAAGGCCTGCCTGGAGTACGCGCCGGAGGTCGGGCTCGGCCACTACGTCGTGATCCACGTCGGGTTCGCGATCAGCGTGGTCGACGAGACCGAGGCGGCGCGGTCCTACGCGCTGCTCATGGAGATGGACAACCTGGAGAACATCGACCTGCCGCAGGACCCCGACGGCGTCCGCCCGGAGGCGATCGCGTGAAGTACCTCGACGAGTACCGGGACGACGATGTCGCGCGGTCGCTGCTCGACGAGATCCGGAGGATCACGACGCGGCCGTGGACGATCATGGAGGTCTGCGGCGGGCAGACGCACACGCTGATCCGCCAGGGGATCGATCAGCTCCTTCCTGCCGGCGTCGAGCTCGTGCACGGTCCGGGGTGTCCCGTGTGCGTCACGCCGGTCGCCCTGATCGACGAGGCGATCGCGATCGCGAAGCGTCCCGACGCGATCCTGTGTTCGTTCGGCGACATGCTTCGCGTCCCGGGCTCCGCCGAGGACCTCTTCCACGCGCGGGCGGCGGGGGGCGACGCGCGCGTCGTCTACTCGCCGCTCGACGCCCTGGAGGTCGCGCGGCGCAACCCCGACAAGACCGTCGTCTTCTTCGCCGTGGGGTTCGAGACGACGGCTCCGGCGAACGCGATGGCCGTCCGCCAGGCGAAGCTCCTCGGCGTCACGAACTTCTCCTTGCTCGTGGCCCACGTCTTGGTGCCGCCGGCGATCATGGCGATCCTCGTCTCGCCGGGGAACCGCGTGCAGGGGTTCCTGGCGCCGGGGCACGTCTGCGCGATCCAGGGATGGCGCGAGTACGAGCCGATCGCCCGCGACTTCGGGGTCCCGCTCGTCGTGACGGGGTTCGAGCCGGTGGACCTGCTGGAGGGGATCCGCCTCCTCGTCCTGCAGCTGGAGCAGGGCCGGGCGGAGGTCGAGAACCAGTACGTCCGGGCCGTCCGGCGCGAGGGGAACCCGGCCGCGCTCGCGGTCGTGGACGAGGTGTTCGAGGTCGCCGACCGCGCGTGGCGCGGGATCGGCGTGATCCCGTCGAGCGGCCTGCGCTTGCGCGAGGCGTACGCGGCACACGATGCCGAGCGGCTGTTCCCGCGGGCGAGCGGCGTGCCCGCGAGCGAGTCGGAGCTCTGCATCGCCGGCGACGTCCTGCGGGGCCGGGCGAAGCCGCACGACTGCCCGGCCTTCGGGACGCTCTGCACGCCCGAGACGCCGCTCGGCGCCCCGATGGTCTCCACCGAGGGGGCGTGCGCCGCCTATTTCCTGGCCGGCCGGACGCGCGAGGGGGCCCCGGCGTGAGCGACGTGGAGGCGCGCGAGGTCGAGGCGTTCGCGATGCGCTGCCCGGTGCCGCTGCCGGCGGGCGCGAGCGTCCTGCTCGGCCACGGGAGCGGCGGGAAGCTCACGCAGCAGCTGATCCGCGAGCTGTTCATCCCGACGCTCGGCGCCGACCCAGAGCTCGCGAGGATGGGCGACGCGGCGATCCTGCCGCTGCCCGACGGCTCTCGGCTCGCCTTCACGACCGACGCGTTCGTCGTGACGCCCGCGTTCTTCCCCGGGTCGAACATCGGCGAGCTCGCCGTGAACGGCACGGTGAACGACCTCGCGATGATGGGCGCGGAGCCGCTCGCGCTGTCGGCCGCGCTGATCCTCGAGGAGGGCCTCGCGTTCGAGCGGCTCGGCGCGATCGTGGCGACGATGGCGGACGCGTGCGATCGCGCCGCGGTCCGCCTGGTGACCGGCGACACGAAGGTGGTCGAGCGGGGGGCCGCGGACGGCGTCTACATCACCACCTCCGGGATCGGGCTGGTCCCCGCCGGCGTCGAGGTCGGGCCCGAGCGCGCGCGAGCGGGGGACCGCGTCCTGGTGACCGGGCCCATCGGCTCGCACGGGGTCGCCGTGATGTCCCGTCGCGCGGGGATCGCGTTCGACACCGACGTCGTGTCCGACTCGGCCCCGCTCACGTCGGTCGTGCGGGCGATGCTCGCCGCGGGCGACGTGCGGTGCCTCCGCGACGCGACCCGTGGCGGCGTGGCGAGCGTCCTGAACGAGCTCGCCGAGGCGAGCGTGGTCTCGATCACCGTGAGTGCGACCGACGTCCCGGTCCTGCCCGGTGTGTACGCGGCGTGCGAGATGCTCGGCCTCGACCCCCTCTACGTGGCGAACGAAGGGGTGGCCGTGGCGATCGTGGCTCCCGAGGACGCCGACGCCGTCCTGGCGGCCGCCCGCTCGGACCCGCTCGGCGTGGATGCCCGTGTGGTGGGCGAGGTCGGCGAGGGGCCGGCCGCGGTCCGGGTGCGCACGGGCCTGGGCGCCACCCGGCCACTGATCATGCTGTCGGGCGACCAGCTCCCGCGGATCTGCTGACCGATGACGTCGGATGAACGGTTCATGGAGCTCGTCGCCGACGCCGTCGAGGCGCTGCCCGACTGGGTCCACGACGTGATGGACAACGTCGAGATCTTCGTCGAGGACGAACCACCGGACGACGACCCGGATCTGCTGGGCCACTACGAGGGCGTCCCGCTCGCGTCTCGAGGGACGAACTACTTCGGCGTCGTGCCCGACCGGATCACCCTGTTCCGGAACACGATCGAGGCGGAGGCACGTGGGCGGGAGGACCGGCTCGCGCGGGTGATCGCACACACCGTGGCGCACGAGGTCGCGCATCATTTCGGGATCGACGACGACCGGCTCAACGAGATCGGGGCCTACTAGTCCGTGTCGGACTACTCGCGATCACCAGACCCTCGGGACGAGCGGCTGATGGGGCGCGCGCTCGAGATGGCGCGCAGCTGCGAGCCCTCGGGCGACGTCCCGGTGGGGTGTGTGATCGTCCGCGCGGGCGCCGACGAGGACGACCTCTTGGCGTCGGCGGGCAACCGCCGCGAGGCGCTCGGCGATCCGACGGCCCACGCCGAGATCCTGTCGCTGCGGGCCGCGGCCGCCGCAGCGGGGTCGTGGCGCCTGGACGGGTGCGAGCTCTACGTCACGCTCGAGCCGTGCGCGATGTGCGCCGGGGCGATCGTCCTGGCGAGGGTGGACCGCGTGGTGTTCGGGGCGACCGACCCGAAGGCCGGGTTCGTCGGGTCGCTCGGCGATCTGCTCCGCGACGATCGGTTGAACCACCGCGTCGAGGTCACCGGCGGCGTCCTCGCCGACGAGAGCGGCGAGTTGCTGCGGGCCTTCTTCCGCGAGCGTCGCTGAGGCGCGAGCCGCGGTCCGGACGGATCAGCGAGAGAGCCGCTCCTGGATCGCGTCCGTGATCCGCTGGCACACCTCGGGCATCTCCTGGCGCATCGTCTCGAACTCGCGCGGCGCCATCACGATCGCGGTCAGCGGCGTCGCCGCCGTCACGGTGGCCGTCCGTCGCTCGTGCTCGACCAGGGCGATCTCGCCGAAGAAGTCCCCCGGGCCGAGCTGCGTGATCGTGTCGCCGCCCTTCGTGACGTCCGCCTTCCCCTCCTCGATCACGAAGAACTCGTGGGGGAGGCGGCCCTCGCCGAGCAGCTGATAGCCGGCCGGGACGTCGACCTCGTCGGCCCAGCGCGCGATCCGCTCGCGCTCGCCCTTCGACAGATCGCGGAAGAGCGGGAGCTCCTCGAGTCGCTTGGCGTCCACGGTCCTCCTCCTCGCCGGGTCGGGGCATCGTGGCACGGAAGGGGTGTCGGGCGCCACCGAGGCGGTTGCTAGACTCGCCGGCGGAGGCGTGCCGGAGTGGACGAACGGGACCGCCTCGAAAGCGGTTAGGGGTCTAATCCACCCCTCACAGGTTCGAATCCTGTCGCCTCCGCCGTCCGGAACAGCGCGCGCTCGGCCACGATGCTGGGCGCCGTCCTGCTCGGAGCGGGTGCGTCGAGAAGTTCGGTCTACTCGAAGCTGTAGGTCCCCTCCCAGCGCCACGTCTCGTCGGCGTCGGCGGAGACATCGGCGTGGGCCTGGAACCCGGCGAGCGACCCGGTGCCACCCGAGAACGTCACGACTCCCTTGTCGGCCTCGAGGTCCAGGACGACGTGTCCGCTCGCGGTGTTGCCCGCGCCGTCGTCCAGCACGATGTCCGTGTCCAGCGTGCCCGCTCCGGCGGCGTCCGCGTAGATGACCTTGGATCCGACGGCGATCTCCGGGAGGTTCGATCCGGTGATCGTGCAGAAGCTGCCCGCGGCGCCCGAGTACTCCGAGCACTCCTTGGTCAGGTGGAGCTCTCCGGTGCGGCCCATGGCGACCACTCCCTTCCGGTCTGCGGGCGCGCTCGGTGCCTCCGAGAGCAACACCGTACACCTCTAGAATCGTCGGCGGTGGCCTGCCCGAGCGGACGAAGGGGCACGCCTGGAGAGCGTGTAGGGGGGCAACCCCCTCGCGGGTTCGAATCCCGCGGCCACCGCCGCTACAGATCGAGCGCGAGGTGCGTGTAGGACTCCTTCACGCGCATCCCCACCTTCTCGTAGAACGTGATGGCGCTGCGGTCGGAATCGGTCGAGAGCGACGTCGTCGCGTATCCGCGATCGAACGAGCGTTGGAACGCGACGTGCAGGAGGGCGCGCGCGATCCCGCGATGGCGGTGGTCGGCGCGCACGGCGAACTTGTCGACCCAGATCTCCTCCGAGTCGATCAGGAACGCGCCCCCGACGATCTCGTCGTCGTGCTCTGCGAGCACGAGGTCCTCGAGCACGAACCCGTCGCGTTCGACCGTCATGGCGCGCCAGGTGGCGAGGGTCGACGCGGGTCGATCGGGAACCTCCGCGAACGCATCCTCGAACATCCGGAGCGCTTCGTCCTCCTCGCCGGGCCGGAGCGTCCGGATCGTGACACCCTCGGGGGGCGCCGGATCGGCCGGCCGTTCGACGTGCTCCATGACGAGGATCCAGGAGGTCCGTCGCGGGGTGTAGCCCGCGTCGACCAGCAACCGCAAGGCGTCCATCGCGCGGTCGTTGATCGTCTGGCCGATCCGCTCGGCGCCGCGCTCGCTCGCGCGCTCCTCGGTCCAGCGGCGCAGCCACGTGCCGAGCCCGCGACCGCGCGCCTCGGGGTGCACGTCGACCCACGCACCGCGCTCGTTCGGGAGGAACGCCCAGCCGACCACGTCGGGATCGCTCCACACCGCCACCGTGTCCCGCTCCGGGTCGACGCCCGGGAGCCGGAGGTCCGACGTCAGATCCGCGCGCTCCCACATCGTGTAGCCGACGTCGTGCAGCTCGCAGGCGTTCGCCAGTGCGACGACGTCATCGACGTCGTCGAAGCCGAGCGCGCGCGCGGTGAGCCCGGCCGCTAGCGATCCGGGAGCGTCCATCCGGGGCACTGTACCGGCGCGACGGGGCCGGGCGGCCGGTCCATCGCCTCGAGCGCGTGACGCACGTCGTCGAAGTCGGTCCAGGGCAGGAACGGCACGCCGTCCGTCCGGCAGATGTCCACCAGGACGTCCTTCGCGAACGCGACGTCCGCGTACAGCGCCCCGTACCGGTCGGACGGCCCCTCGCCCACGAACGCGACCGGGCCGTCCGCCGAACGGGCTTCCGCGACGGCTCGGAGCTTGCACGTCCCGCAACCGACGCACTCGGGATGGGCGTTGACGAACCGCATGCCGTCCGGGTGATCGTGGGGGTCCCACCGCTGCTCGTTCGTCATGACGGCCACGCCGTCGATCCCGTGGGCTTCGAGCAGGGGTTCGACGTAGAACCCGAACCCGTCCGAGGCCACGGTCACCGGAACGTCGTGCGAGGCGAGCCACGACACGAACGGGCCGAACGTCGGGTCGATCGGACAGTGTGCGGCCGCGAACGCGAGCATCGAGGCGCGGTCCGCTCGGAGCATGCGGCCCTGGGACACGATCGTCTCGCGCGAGCCGATCTCGCCGCGCTCCCACGCCTCGTCGAACGACCGCCACGACGGGTCGGCGAAGCGCTCGAGGAGGTGCTCGGCGACGTCGTGCAGGCACGCGGTGCCGTCGAAGTCCACGACCACCGCGCCGACGGGGAGCATCGCGCCAGGCTACCTGCGACACTCTCGCGTCCATGGACCTCGATCGAGCCGCAGAGCGCGTCCGGCTCGCGTCGGTCGCCGGCTTCCGCCATCGCGGCGAGTCGGTGGTGGGCGGCGAGGTCCTCGAGATCGACGGGCTGGTCCTGTCGCTCACGAACCTGGCAGACGCGTCCCTGAACGCGGCGTGCGTGGCCGCCGAACCGTCCGACCCGGACCGGGCGCTCGCCGACGCGGAGGCGGCGTTCCGGGCGCGGGGGATGCCCTGGTTCGGGCTCGAGCTCGAGCGCGGCGCGCACCCCGGCGTGGAGCGGGCGGCGCGGGACGCCGGGCTGACCCTGCTGTTCCGTCGACCCGCGCTCGCCATCGAGCCGGATCACCTCGCCGCGGCCGATGCGCCCGAAGGGGTCGAGGTCCGGCCCGTCCGGGCCGAAACGGAGCTCCACGGCCTGCGCGCCGTCGAGGTCGAGGCGTTCGGCACGGACCCCGGCGTGGCGGAAGGCCTGATCGGCCGGGCGCTCGTCGAGCGGCCCGACGCGGCGCCCTGGATCGCCACCGACGCCGGTCGCGCGGTCGGCGAGGCCGTCGCCCTGTTCCTCGAGGGCACCGTGGGCGTCTTCGGGGTCGGGGTGACGCAGGACGCGCGCGGTCGCGGGATCGGCGCCGCGCTGACGGTCGCCGCGGCGCGGTCGTTCCCCGAGGCCGTTCTCGCCTGGCTCGAGCCGAGCGAGCGAGCGGAGCCCCTGTACCGGCGCCTCGGGTTCCGCCCCGTCTCGGAGTGGGAGATCTGGATCCGGCCGCGGTAGTCGCGGGCGGCCGTGTCCGGCGCCCCGCGTATACTCGCCCGCGTGACCGTGCTAGGTGGGGAGCTAGCGGTTCCCTGTACCCGAGATCCGCTTCCGCGGGACTGAATCCCCGCCCGAGGCCCGGATGGTCCGAGGCAGCTCCCGGCACGGAGCGTTGATGGTCGGGTCCTACGCGACGCCAACCTGCGAACCCGGTCAGGTCCGGAAGGAAGCAGCCGTAAGCGGGCGCTGGCGGGTGCCGTAGGAGCGCCTGGCCGGAGCTGCCGGCCGGGGAAGCGCTCGAGTCGTTCGGTGTCGACGGCGGGTGCACGGTCACCTTTCGTACGCTGCGCATGACGACGGGCGGGCTGGGGGAGGACGTGGCGGAGCAGGAGCAACACCAGGCGCTGTACCGCCGGTACCGGCCGCAGACGCCCGCCGACGTCCTCGGACAGGACCACGTCGTGCGGGCCCTCACCGGGGCGATCCGCGAGGGGCGACTGCACCACGCCTTCCTGTTCTGCGGACCGCGCGGCACCGGGAAGACTTCGACGGCCCGGATCCTCGCGAAGATGGTCAACTGCGAGCAGGGCCCGACGGCCGAGCCGTGCGGCACGTGCGAGCAGTGCGTCGCGATCCGCGAGGGCAGCCACCTCGACGTCGTCGAGATCGACGCGGCTTCGCACGGTGGGGTCGAGGACGCGCGCGAGCTCCGCGAGCGCGCGCCCACCGCACCGGCGATGGGCCGCGAGAAGGTCTACATCATCGACGAGGCGCAGCGCCTCTCCGCACCGGCGTTCGACGCGCTGCTCAAGGTCTTCGAGGAGCCGCCGCCCGGCGTGCGGTTCATCCTGGCCACGACCGAGCCGCAGAAGATGCCCACGACGATCGTCGGCCGATGCCAGCGGTTCGACTTCCGCCGGCTCACGATGGAGACGCTCGCCGAGCAGCTGCAGCGGATCGGAGCGTCGGAGGGCGTGACGGTGACCGAGACGGCCGCCCACGCGATCGCCCGTCAGGCGGAGGGCTCGTCCCGCGACGCGTTGTCCATGCTCGACCAGGCGAGCGTCCTCGGCGACGGAACGGTCGACGACGACATCGTGCGGGCCCTCCTCGGGGCGCCGCGCGGCGAGGTGCAGTTCGAGATCGCCGACGCGGTCGCCGTCGGCGACGCGCGCTCGACGTTCCAGATCGTGAACCGGCTGGTGCAGGACGGGCAGGACCTGCGGAACGTCACCGCGCAGACGCTCGAGCACTTCCGCAACCTGATGCTCGTCAAGACGGCGCCGGGACAGGAGGATCTGCTGGATATCCAGGCCGACGGCTACGAGGCGCTGCGCGTGCAGGCCGAGAAGTTCTCGGCGGGTGAGCTCGCTCGCGTGATCGCCCTGTTGCTCGCCGCGCAGAACGACATGCGCTGGACGACCTCGCCGCGCCTCTCGCTCGAGCTCGCCCTCGTCCGAGCGACGATGCCCGAGGCCGACCCCAGCCCTGCCGCGCTGATCGCCCGCCTGGAACGCTTGGAACGCCTCGCGGGGCTCGACGTCACGTCCGTGGTCGACGCGGGGTCCGGCGGCGGACCGCCGGACGCGGCGACCATTCCGGTCCTCGGCCCTTCGGGCCTCCGGTCCTCAGGGTCGCCGCTCACCGACGGCACCGCCGCCGTTCCTGCGGAACCCGACCGGTCAACTGCCCCACCCGAGGTGCCGGTCGCTCCCACCGCGACCCCTCCCGACGCCGTGGCCACGACCGACGCCGCCACGGAACCGGCGCCCCATGCCGCGGACGCGGGAAGCGTCGACGTGGCGATGCTGCGGCGCGGGTGGCCGAGCCTGATCGAACACCTGGGCCAGATCCGCCAGCCGATCCTGCGGGCGCTCCTCGAGAGCGCCACCGTGGCGACCTTCGACGGGACGACCCTCGAGCTCGCGTTCCCGCCCGACAAGCGGTTCGGTGTGCAGAAGGTCGCGGACCGGCAGGACGAGCTCCAGGGGGCGCTGGACCACCTGTTCGGGATCCGCCCGGCGATCACGTGCGTCGTGCGCGAGTCGCGCGAGCCCGCCGGCGGTCCCGCCGTGGTCGAGCTCGTCGAGGAGGAGGACGCCCCCACCGACGAGGAGGCCCTCCGCCGCGTCCAGGAGATGCTCGGCGCGCAGCTCGCCGGCGACGTGGAACCGGCCTAGGACGACCCATGTACGAGGGCCCGATCCAGGAGCTGATCGACGAGCTGGCTCGGTTGCCGGGCGTCGGACCGAAGTCGGCGCAGCGCCTGGCGTTCTGGCTCGTGAAGGCGCCACCCGAGGACGCGAAGCGCCTGGCCGCGGCGATCGTCCAGGCGAAGGAACGCATCTCCTTCTGTCGCGAGTGCGGCAACGTCGCCGAGGGCGACCGGTGCAAGGTCTGCCGCGACGAGTCGCGTGACCGGACCGTGCTGTGCGTCGTCGAGGAGCCGAAGGACGCGGCCACGATCGAGAAGGCCGCCCTCCACAAGGGCCGCTACCACATCCTCGGCGGGGCGATCAGCCCGCTCGACGGGATCGGCCCCGAGGACCTTCGCGTCCAGGAGCTGCTAGACCGCGTCGAGCGCGACCACGTCACCGAGGTGATCCTCGCGACGAACCCGAACCTCGAGGGGAACGCGACCGCGATGTACGTGGCGGCCCTGCTCAAGCCGATCGGGATCCGCGTGACCCGCCTCGCGAGCGGGCTGCCCGTGGGCGGCGACCTCGAGTACGTCGACGAGGTCACGCTCTCGCAGGCCCTCGAGGGTCGTCGCGAGATGTGAGCCGCGCCGTGGCGTCCCCCTCGGTCCGGGAGGTCTCCGACCGAGCCCTGGTCCTGTACGCCGTGGTCCGGCGCGCCACGATCGAGCACCTGCTGTCGGAGTGGGCGAACGAACCGTCGCGGATCGCCCAGGCGGAGGCCGCCCGCGCCGAGACGGACCGCTGGCTGACGCGCGAGTCGCTCGACGAGGCCGTGACCGAGCTCGAGCGTCGGTTGCTCGCCGCCCCCTCGGGCTCGTGGCCGGCGGAGGCCGCGGCGGACGGCGAATGGCGGCACGAGGCGCTCGGCACCCTGCTGTGGGGGCTCCGCCACCTCGAGGACGTACCGGCCTACGACGAGGCGTTCCCTCGCGACGTGGTGGAGACGGCGATCACCCGGTACGGCTCGGTCGACGCCTTCCGGACGGAGGGGTCGCTCCGACCGGACCGCGAGCTCGAACGCGCCTGGGGTGAAGCGGACGCGTGGTTCGCCGCGACCGAGGGGTCCGTGGGCGAGGATGCGGCGCTCGCCTCGACGGCGGTCGAGCGCCTGCGCGCGCTCAGCTGGCTGCGCGACGCCTCCGCACCCAGACCGTGACCCCCCAGATCGCGAGGCCGATCGCCGCGATCGGGATCAGGTAGCCGAGGCCGACGACCAGGGCGGCGAGGACGGACAGGAACCCGTCGACCGCGTCGTCCCACGCGTCGCCGAGGTCCGGCCCGTCGTCGGCCGCCGTCTGGGCGGTCGCCACGGCGTCGCCCTCGTGCAGGCGCACCTGGATCGTCGACTCGGACACCTGATCGTTCAGCACGTTCAGCTGCCCCTGGATCCGCTCGATGTCGAGCTGGGTGCGCTCGACGAGCGTCGCCAGGCGCAGGATCTCCGCGGAGGTCGTGGCGTCGGCCTGCAGGTCCAGCAGGAGCGCGCGGCGCTGCTTCAGGATGTCGAGGCGCGCGGTCAGGTCGACGAACTCAGCGGTGACGTCCTTGCCGGTGATCCGCTGGCGCTCGACGATACCGAGCTCCCGCAGCGCGAGCATCGCCTGGTCGAACCGCTTCGCCGGGATCCGCAGCGTGAGGGTGCCGACCCGCTCGCCCGTGGTCGTCGAGGTGAGGACGAACCCGCCGTTGTTCCCGGCGATCCGCGTCACCGCGGCGAACCCGTCCGAGAAGCCGTCCTCGGGGAGGCGGATCGCGATCGATCCGTCGCGGACGATCTTCGCGAGATCCTCGGACGGTCCGACGGTCCCGCCGGTCGCCGTGAGCGCTTCGGATCCGCCCGCACCCCCCGATCCCTGGTCCCCGCCGGGCGCCGGCGTCGGCTGCGCCGCCGGGGCCGTGTCGTCGGTACCCACGGCTCCACGGGTGGCCCCCGTCGCCCCGGTCGCGGCCCCCGAGCCGGAGTCGTCGCTCGACCCGCCGAGCCCGCCACGTGCGACCATCCCCACCAGCCCGGCCACGATCAGCAGGGCCACGCTCGCCGCCGCGAAGCCACCCCAGTTGAACCGCCGGCCGCGCCGACGGACGGCGCCCGTGCCGAGCAGGCGGTCGCGCTTCGCGGCCGCGTCCAGGTCCTCCTCGACGAGCCGCAGGATGTCGAACTCGGTCTTCACGGGGACTCCACCTCCATGCCGAGCTGCTGGCCGCGCTCCTGGAGCAGGATCGCGAGCTTCCGCAGTCCCCGGCTGACGCGCTGCCGAGCGTTCACCTCGGTGCAGGACAGCCGGCGCGCGACCTCCGGATAGGTGAGGCCCTCGATCACGTGGAGGCGCATGGCCTCGCGCTGGTCGGTGGAGAGCGTCTGGAGGGCGTCGACGAGCGCCTCCCGGACCGGGGCGAGGTCCACGAGGTCCTCGATCCGCTCGTAGTCCTCCGGCGGCAGCTCCCGCAGCGGCATCCCGAGCCGGCGGCGCGCCGCGGCGTCCACGCGCCCCCATCGGAAGAACCTTCCGAGCTGGTGCCGGGCGACCCCGTAGAGCCACGCCACGCCGTTCACCCCCTGGTCCGTGTAGGTCGCCCGCGACGCGAACGCCTGAGCGAACGTCTCGGCCGTGAGCTCGGCGGCGGCCTCGGGATCCAGCGTGCGTCGCGCGAAGTACCGCAGCAGATCCTCCGCGTGCCGCCGGTACAGCTCCGTGAACGCCTCGGGGTCGCCCCGCGACGCGATCAGGAGCTCGCTGTCGGTCCGCTCGTCGCCCACGGCCTCCCTCTCGGCCCCGGCCCGCGCGCGGGCCGGTGTTCGCCCGTACCATGCCCCGGTCGTGACCGGCCGTGACAGCCGGTCGCCTCGAGACCCGACGAAGGAGACGCCTCGTGACCGTCGAACCGTTCCCGGTCGAGCCGACCGATTCCTTCCCCCGCCAGTACGCGCGCACCCGCCGGTTCAGCCTGGGCCGGCCCCGGACGTTCGCGGTGGCGGAGGACGGGTCCCGCGTGGCGTTCCTCCGCTCGCGCGCGTCGGACGACCCCGTCGGCTGCCTGTGGGTGTTCGATGTCGCGACGAGCGAGGAGCGGCTGGTGTTCGATCCGGCCACCGGAGGCGACGAGCACCTCTCGCCCGAGGAGCGCGACCGCCGCGAGCGCCGGCGCGAGTCGCTCATCGGCGTCACCGACCATGCGACCGACCGAGCGGCCCGGGTCTCGGCGTTCGCGATGGACGGCGGGCTGTACCTCGCGGACCTCATCGAGGGCGGGGCCCGCCGGATCGAGGTCGGCGCCGGAGATCCGTTCGACCCGCGGCCGGATCCCTCGGGCGTGCGGATCGCGTACGTCTCCGACGGTGCGCTGCGTGTCGTGGAGGCGGACGGGACGGCCGACCGCGAGCTCGCGTCGGACCCCGACCCGGACGTCCGCTGGGGCGAGGCGGAGTTCGTCGCGGCCGAGGAGATGGACCGGCTGCGGGGGTTCTGGTGGTCGCCCGAGGGCGACCGCATCGTCGCGGCACGCGTGGACGACCGTCCCGTGCGCGTGTGGCACATCGCCTCGCCGGTCGATCCGGAGGCGTCGCCGCGCGCCGTCCGGTACCCGCGCGCCGGGACCGACAACGCGATCGTCACCCTGGCCGTGCTCGATCTGGACGGCGGTCGCGTGGACGTGGACTGGGACCGCGGCGCCTTCGAGTACCTCGTCTCGGTCGGGTGGGCCTCGGAGGGGCCGCTCACGATCGTCGTGCAGTCCCGGGATCAGCGGCGGATGCGGATCCTCGCCGTCGACCCGGACACCGGTGCGACCCGCACGATCCGTGAGGATCGGGACGATCGGTGGCTCGACATCGTCGGGGGCGTGCCCGGCTGGCTCCCGGACGGACGGCTGGTTCGAACGCTGGATGTCGAGGACACGAAGCGGATCGCGTTCGACGACGAGCCGATGACCCCGCCGGGCCTGCAGGTCGTCGAGGTCCTCGACGTCGGCGAGCACGTCGTGTTCCGGGGGTCGGAGGATCCCACCGAGATCCACGTGTACCGCCTGGCCCTCGACGGGACCGTCTCGCGTCTGACCGGAGCCCCGGGCGTCCACACGGGCGCGGTGGGCGGGGACGCCCTGGTGCTCACGTCGGCGACGATGGACGCCCTGCCGACCACCCGGGTGGTCCGCGGCGGCGAGGAGGTCGCGACGCTCGGGTCCTTCACCGAGGAGCCGCTCCTGATCCCGAGGCCGACCTTCCTCGCGGGAGGGGAGCGTACGCTCCGGATGGCGATGTTCACCCCGGACGGTGCGGAGCCGGGCGGGAAGCTCCCGGTCCTGCTGGACCCGTACGGCGGACCCCATTTCGGCGTCGTCCAGAAGGCGATGGGCATCCACTTCGAGTCGCAGTGGTTCGCGGACCGGGGGTTCGCGGTCCTCGCGATCGACGGGCGCGGCACGCCGAACCGCGGGCCCGAGTGGGACCGTGCCGTGTACCGCAACCTCGCCGACCCCGTGCTCGAAGACCAGGTGGACGGGCTGCACGCGGCCGCGGAGCGGTTCCCGTTCCTCGACCTCGACCGCGTCGCGATCCGCGGGTGGTCGTTCGGAGGCTTCCTGGCGGCGATGGCGGTGCTGCGGCGGCCCGATGTCTTCCACGCCGCGGTCTCGGGAGCTCCGGTCACGGACGGGACGTTCTACGACACGCACTACACCGAGCGCTACCTGGGCCTGCCGGACGAGGAGATCGAGGCGTACGCGCGGTACCGGTTGCTCGACGACGCGCCGAACCTCTCGCGGCCGCTGATGTTGATCCACGGTCTGGCCGACGACAACGTCTACGTCGCGAACACGCTCGCGCTCTCGAAGGCCTTGATGGAGGCCGGACGACCGCACACGGTGCTGCCGCTGTCCGGCATCACGCACGCCCCGCTTGACCCGGCGGTCGCGGAGAACCTGCTGATGCTGCAGGTCAGGTTCCTGCGCGACGCGCTGGGGATGCGGGATCGGGATCCGCTGGACCGGTAGCGCGTCGCGGCCCGGCCGGTCGCCGCGCCCGGATCCGCACGATCAGCTTCCGGAGCTCCTCGACCCACAGGACGAGGCTGGCCATCGCCATGCACAGCGCCCAGTCGCCGGCGGAGAGCGGGGCCGTGTCGAAGGCCTCGTTGAGGATCGACACGTGCACGACCGCCACCTGCGCGACCAGCGAGAGGCCGATCGCCGCCCACAACAGGGGGTTCGTGAACAGGTTCCGGAAGGCGCTGTCGCGTCCGGACCGCGCGTTGAAGCAGTTGAAGAGCTGGGCCAGCACCAGCACGGTGAACCCGGCCGTCCGCGCCCCGGTCAGGTCGCCCGACCCCGGGATCAGACCTCCGGGGAGCTTCATATCGATCGTCAGCAACGTGACCAGCGCCATGATGAGGCCTACGAAGAGGACCTCCAGTTGCAGGCCGCGGTCCACCATCCGGTCGGTCGTCCTGCGGGGCGCGCGTTCCATGACGTCTCGAGGCGGAGGGTCCACCCCCATCGCGAGTGCCGGGCCGGAGTCGGTCACGAGGTTGATCCACAGGATCTGGGTGGCGAGCAGCGGCGCCGCCACGGCCCCGGCGCCCACCCGGAGCCCGATCACCGATGCACCCACGACGCCGAGCAACATCGTGAGCACCTCGCCGATGTTCGAGGACAGGAGGTACCGGAGGAACTTGCGGATGTTCGCGAAGATCGCCCGTCCCTCGCGCACGGCGGCGACGATCGTCGCGAAGTTGTCGTCGGCGAGGATCATCTTGGCGGCTTCCTTCGCGACCTCCGTGCCGGTGATGCCCATCGCGATGCCGATGTCGGCCGCCTTCAGGGCCGGGGCATCGTTCACGCCGTCACCGGTCATCGCGACGATGTTGCCGTCCGCCTGGAGCGCGTCGACGATGCGGAGCTTGTGCTCGGGCGCGACCCGCGCGAAGGCGGACACGGAGCGGACCGTCCTCGCGAAGGCCTCGTCGTCCATGTCGTCGAGCTCTCGTCCGCTCACCACGGCACGACGAGCCGGGTCGGGCTCGATCCCCAGATCGGAGGCGATCCGCGCCGCCGTCCGAGGATGGTCCCCGGTGATCATCACCACGCGGATCCCGGCACGCTGGGCCTCTGCGATCGAGGCCACCGCCTCCGGGCGAGGCGGATCGATCATGCCGACGACCCCGGCGAACACGAGGTCGCGCTCGGCCGACTCGTCGGAGCGCGGCGGGTCGCCTTCCTGCACGCGGAGCGCCACGCCCAGCGTGCGGAGCGCCTCGTCGCCGAGGTGGTCGACCACCTTCAAGATCTGGGCCCGTCGCTCCTGCGTCAGCTCGAGGTCCTCCGTGCCGACCCGCTCGCGCGTGCAGCGGGTCAACAGGATGTCGGGCGCCCCCTTCGTGATGACCAGCCATCGGCCCGCGCGCCGCCCGTCTGACACGACGCTGCTCATCAGCCCGCGTTCGGAGGTGAACGGCACGAGGCCCGCACGCGTGAACCGCTCGGTCCGTTCGTCCGTGATGCCGAGCTTGCGCTCCGCGACCAGGAACGCCGCGTCGGTGGGGTCCCCCTGGATCGTCCATGCGCCGTCGGTCCGGTGCAGGATCGCCTCGTTCGCGAGGCTCCCCCCGCCCACGACCACTCGGACCTCCTCCAGCAGCCGTCCGTCACCCAGGGGTTCCCCGTCCGCCAGGATCCGGCCCGTGGGGTCGTAGCCGACGCCGGTGGCCGTCACGGCGCCCGAGCGGGTGACGATGCGCTGGATCGTCATCTCGTTCCTCGTGAGGGTTCCCGTCTTGTCGGTGCAGATCACGGATGCCGAGCCCAGCGTCTCGACCGAGGAGAGCTTCGTGACGATCGCGTGTTGTTGGGCCATGCGCCGCACGCCGAGCGCGAGCACCACCGTCAACACGGCCGACAGGCTCTCGGGCACGGCCGCCACCGCCAGCGAGACCCCGATCAGCAGGACCTCGACGAGGTCGCTCGCCGTTCGAAGATCGGACGTGAGGGCGATCGCCAGCACGACGACGGCCGCGATCGCGATCACCGCGATGCCGAGGATCCGTCCCAGCCGGTCGATCTCCCGCTGGAGCGGGGTTCGCTCCTCCTTGGTCCGCTCGAGCATCGAGGCGATGCGCCCCATCTCGGCGTCCATGCCCGTCGCGGTCACCACGGCCCGACCCCCACCCCTGGTTACCGCCGTGCCGCTGAACACCATGTTCGTTCGGTCCCCGAGCTCGACGGACCCGGAGAGGGTCGCCGCGTCCTTGACCACGGGTTCGCTCTCGCCGGTCAGCGGCGCCTCCGCCACCTGCAGCGACGCTGTCTCGAGGAGGCGCCCGTCGGCACCGACGGCGTCCCCCTCGCGCAGGACCAGGATGTCGCCGGGAACGACCTCGTCGGTCGGGAGGCGGAGCTGCCGCCCATCCCGGAGCAGCCCCACGGTGGTCGCCGCCATCCGCTGCAGGGCCGCGACGGCCCGCTCGGCCTTCCGCTCCTGCACGAAGCCGAGCACGGCGTTCGCGACCACGATGACCGCGATGACGATGGCCTCATACGGCGTCCCGTCGGCGCCCTCGAGCGCCCACGCCACGAGGGACACCACGGTGGCCGCGATCAACAGGTAGACGAGCGGGTCGGCGAACTGGAGCAGCAGCTTCCGCCAGGCAGGGACCTCGGGCGCGGCGTGCAGTCGGTTCGGACCGACGCGTGCGAGGCGCTCCGCGGCTTCGGCGGAGGTCAGGCCCGATCCGGCATCGCCTCCGAGCATCCGCACGACGTCGGCGGCGTCCATCAGCCACGGGTCGGTCATGCCTGGCGCCTCCATCGACCCATCTTCCTACCGCGCCGCTCTCGGCCGGTCACCGGGCGACGACGCGTTGGCGGCAGGGCTCGCCGGAGGCGGAGGGGGGCGCTGCTACGCTCGGGGTTCGCTCGCGGGAGACATCGGACGATGCCCATCATCGTGCAGAAGTACGGCGGGACCTCGGTCGGCACCACCGAGCGGATCGAGGCGGTGGCCGACCGGGTCGTCCGGGCGAAGGAGGACGGGTTCGACGTCCTCGTCGTCGTCTCCGCGATGGGGCAGCACACCGACGAGCTCCTGGCGATGGCTCGGGCGATCACCGAGCTGCCGGAACCGCGCGAGCTGGACATGCTGCTCACCTCGGGGGAACGGATCGCGATGGCCCTGCTGGCGATCGCGATCAACGCCCGCGGCTGCAAGGCCGCCTCCTACACCGGATCGCAGGCCGGCATCATCACGGACACGCAGCACGGCGCCGCGAAGATCGTCGAGATCCGTCCGAAGCGGGTCGCCGAGGCGATCGCCGGTGGGAACGTCGTGATCCTGGCCGGGTTCCAGGGCCTGTCCACGAACTACGACATCACCACGCTCGGCCGCGGCGGCTCCGACACGACCGCGGTGGCGATGGCTGCCGCCCTGGGCGCGGAGGTCTGCGAGATCTACACCGACGTCGACGGGGTCTACACGGCCGATCCCCGGATCGTGTCGGGTGCCCGCAAGCTCGACACCGTGTCGTACGAGGAGATGCTCGAGCTGGCCTCGTCGGGCGCGAAGGTCTTGATGTCAAGGGCCGTGGAGTACGCTCGGCGGCACGGCGTCCGCCTGCACGTGCGGTCGTCGTTCTCCGACGAGCCGGGCACGTGGATCCGGGAGGTGGACGAGCAGGCGATGGAGCAGGCGCTGATCTCCGGGGTAGCGCTCGACGACGACGAGGCCAAGGTCACGCTGGATCGCGTTCCCGACCAGCCCGGCGTGGCGGCCACCGTGTTCAAGGCGATCGCCGCCGAGGGCATCAACGTGGACATGATCGTGCAGAACGTCTCGCACGACGGCGCGACCGACCTGTCGTTCACGGCACCGCTCGCCGACCTTCCCCGGCTGGGCGCCGTGATGGAGGGCGTCCGCCAGCAGATCGGCGCCTCCGGCGTCACGATCGACGACGGGGTCGCGAAGGTCTCGCTCGTCGGGGCCGGCATGAAGAGCCACCCGGGGGTCGCGGCCGACGTCTTCGACGCGCTCGCCGCGCAGTCGATCAACATCGAGATGATCTCGACGTCGGCGATCCGCATCTCGTGCGTGATCCGCAAGGACGACGCCGAGCGCGCGGTACGGGCGATCCACGAGCGGTTCGAGCTCGACGCATCCGCCGCAGCGACGTGACCGAGCTCCCCTCCCCGCCACCACCCGGTCGGCCGGCGGTCCCGCCACTTCCGAGCGATGCGCCGGGCCGATCCCTGCCCGCCTCCCCCGCGGGCCCCTCGCCATCGGGCATCGAGGAGGCACCGTCTCCCTCGCGACGCCCGTTGGTCGTCGGGCTGCTCCTGGTCGCCGCGCTCGTCGGTGCCGTGATCGCGGTGTGGGCCTGGCTGGCGGCGCCCGCCGTCTGCGAGGGCCGGAACGTCCGCTGGGATCGGTTCGGGTACTGCCTGGCGGCCCCGGAGGGGTGGCGCACGGCGGACGTGCCGGATCCGGCGACCGACCAGCTCTTCCGTCCCGATGGCGCCACCACCCTCACGATCCAGGCCGTGCGGACCCCCGCCGACCTGGAGACGTTCGCGTCGCTCGTGCGGGAGGCCCAGTCCGACGAGGAGCTCCGTCCCGGTGAGGTCGCGCCCGCGTCCGTCGACGGGGTGGACGCGCTGTCGTGGGACCTCGAGCTCCGGGCCGACCGCGGGCCGATCCACGCCCGGACCGTGGTGTTCGTGAGCGACGGGGTCGGCTGGCGCGTGCAGTTCGCGGATCTGGCGGACGCGTTCGCCGAGCACGAGGCGGAGCTCGACGCGATCCTGGGGTCCTGGCGGTTCCTCTGAGGACCGGCCGGTAGCATGGTCGCCATGCAGGTGGCCGTGGTCGGCGCGACCGGCGCCGTGGGACGCGAGATGACGCGGATCCTCGAGGAACGTGCGTTCCCCGTGGACCGGTTCCTGCCGCTCGCGTCCGCGCGTTCGGACGGCCGGATGGTGCGCTTCCGGGGCGAAGACCATCCCGTGCAGGAGCTCTCGCTCGAGCGGCTCCGGGGGGTCGACGTCGCGCTCGTCTCGGCGGGCGCGACCGTGTCCCGTGCGTTCGTCCCCCAGGCGGCCGCCGCCGGGACGGTGTGCATCGACAACTCGAGCGCCTTCCGGATGGAGCCGTCCGTCCCGCTGTCGATCCCCGACGTGAACCCCGAGGCCCTCGAGGGCGAGCCGATGATCGTGGCCGTGCCGAACTGCACGACGATCACGGCGATGCTCGCGATCGGGCCGCTGCATCGGGCGGCGGGCCTGACCTCGCTCGTGATCTCGAGCTACCAGTCGGTCTCGGGCGCGGGGTGGAAGGGGACGCGCGAGCTGATCGAGCAGGTGGACAAGCTCCACGGGCGCGAGGAGGAGCTGGCGCACCCCGACCCGGACGCGCTGCCGGTCGGTGAGGTGTTCGGCAAGACGATCGCCTACAACGTGGTGGCGAAGATCGGCGAGTTCGAGGACGGCGGCTACACGGGCGAGGAGGCCAAGATGATGGCCGAGCCGCGGAAGATCCTCGGCCTCCCCGACCTCCCGGTGGTCGCGACCTCGGTCCGCGTGCCGGTTCCCGTCGGGCACGCCGCTTCGCTCGTCGCGACGTTCGCCCGCCCCATCACCCCGGACGAGGCCCGGGAGGTCCTCGCCGCCGCGCCCGGCGTCGAGCTCCGCGACGATCCCGCGAACGGGGTGTACCCGTCGCCGCTCGAGTCGGCCGGACTCGACGTGGCGCTCGTCGGCCGGATCCGCCAGCTCGAGCACGACCCGGCCGGGCTCGCCCTGTTCAGCTGCGCCGACAACCTACGGATCGGAGCGGCGCTCGACGCGGTCCAGATCGCCGAGCAGCGCTTCCGCTCCTGAGCGACGACGGATCTCGGGACGACGCCCTCGCGGGTGTCAGTCGGAGGACGCCGGCTCGCCGCTCGGCGCCACGTCGTCCGTGAGCGGCTTGACGAACCACGCGCCGTAGTCGCTCCACCGCTCGCGCCGGTAGAAGGCGAGCGTCCGGTCCCTCCAGGCCGCGGTCACGAGGGACATGCGGAAGCACCCGCGCTTGCGGGCGAGCTCCTCGGCCCGATCGAGGAGCACCCGGCCGACCCCGGCGCCGCGCGCGCCCTCCGTGACCACGAGGTCGTTCACGCGGGCCTGCGGCCGGTGGTCGCCGAGGCGCTGGTGATACTCCATGTCCACGACGCCGACCACCGCGTCGTCGGCCTCGGCGACGAGCGTCACGCTGTCGAGACGCCGCAGGTGCCCCGCGAACTGCAGGCGATGCGTCGCGTCCTCGGCCGTCCCTTCGGCGACCCCTCGCCCCAGCTCCACGAGGAGCCCCGCGACCGCCGCCCAGTCGTCCGGGCGTGCCGGCCGGACCGACACGGTCACCGCGGCTCGCAGCGGCAGGGTCGGCCGCCGCACCTCGGGCAGCCGTCGCGGTAGCGGGCCGCCGCATCCTCGAGCTCGACGCCCTCGAGGTTCGCGAGCGAACCGAGCCAGGCGAGCACGTCGCCGAACTCGTGCACCAGGTTCGCGCGGTCGTCGCCTCGCATCGCCCGGGCGAGCTCGCCGACCTCCTCGACCAGCCACCGGAACGTGGCATCGCGACCGCGCGCCGCGTCGCGCTCGAGGTAGGTGGCGCGCATCGCGTCCTGGAAGTCCTCGATCTCCATGGGCGGCGAGTCTACGCTCGGTGGACGCCTCGCTCGGGCCTGCGGCCGATCAACGCACCGAGGATGCGCCGGCCGCCTGCCGGGCCCGCTTCTTCGCGTACATCCGCTCGTCCGCGACCGCCATCAGCTCGTCGAGGGACCGCGGGTCTTCCGGGTCGAACCGCGAGACCCCCGCCGACATCGAGAGCCGGAAGGGACGGTCCGGATCGTGGTTCGAACGGTCCATCGACGCCTGCAGTCGCCTTGCTGCGCCCTCGACGGCTACCTCCGACTCCGCCGCGAACAGGATGCAGAACTCGTCGCCGCCCATCCGGGCGATCAGATCCGAAGCCCGGAACGTCGTGCGCAGCACGTACGCGGTCTCCGCGATCAGCCAGTCGCCCGTGGCATGCCCGAGCGAATCGTTGACCTGCTTCAGGCCGTCGACGTCCACGAACATCAACGCCAGCGGCTGGTGGTTGCGCTTGGCGACCTCCAGGCGATGCTCCGCCATCGGCACGAACCCCCGGCGGTTCGGAAGACGGGTCAGGGGGTCGAGCGTCGCTTGTCGCTGCAGCTCACCCTGCAGCTCGACGACGCGGGTCCCGCTCTCGATCAGCGCGCGCTCCAGGTGGCCGAGCTCGTCGCCGCGCGGCGTGGGAGCGACCAGCGGCAGGCCGTTCTGCATCCGGTCGGCGTTCGCCTCCATCACGCCGATCCGTCGCCCGACCCCCCGGGCGAGGATCAGCAGGAGGATCAGCGAGACCAGGACCGCGATCGGGGTGCCCCCCACGGCGAGCAGGAACGAGAGCCGTCGCATCGTGTCGAGCTCGTGCGTCCGCTCCGCGAGCAGCTGATCGGCGCGATCCTGCATCTCGCCGAGCAGCACCCGGACCTCGTCCATCGCCTGTCGACCGAGCTCGAGCTGCTTGGACAACTGCTCCCGGTCGGTCCGCTCGGTGACCGGCACGAAGGGCCGCAGGCCGGACAGGAGGCGGATCCGCTCGTACGCGAGCGGCCGGAGCCGGGCGATCCTCCCGATCTGGGACCCGTCGGGCGCCGTGAGCGACTCGAGGGTGTCGAGGTCGCTCCCGATCCGGCCGACCCCGACGGCGTACGGCTCGAGGAAGCTGTCGTCGCCGGTCAGCAGGTACCCGCGCATCCCGGTCTCCGCGTCGACCAGGTCGTTCTGGATCGTCTGGACGGCGTCGCGGATCAGGTAGGCCTCGCGCTCCGCGGCGAGCGTCGCGTTCGTACGCTGTCGGGACAGCACGAGGAGCGTCGTCGATGCGACGAGCACGACGACGGGCACGACCAAGACGGCTAGGAACTTGTTCCGAAGGCTCACCGATCCTCCTGCTCCGACGGAACAGGCATCGGACGCGCCACGGGGACGCTTGACCGAGGTTGTCTACCGATCGGTAGATGGTCGATAATCTGCCGCATGGTAGAGGGCGGCCGGCGGAGGAGCGGGTCGATCGTCGATCGACTCGCGGGATCCCGCGTCCTGCTGACGGGGGTCACCGGGTTCCTCGGTCAAGTGGTGTTCGAGCGGTTGCTCCGGGACTTCCCCGACACCCGGATCGTCCTGCTGGTCCGGTCGCAGACCGGCTCGTCCTCCCTCGAGCGCGTCCGGTACCTCTTCCGCAAGCCGTCGTTCGACGCGCTCCGCGCGGGCGTGGGGGACGAGGGCCTCTCCACGATGCTCGACGAGCGCGTGGAGGTGATCGACGGCGACTTCTCGCAGGGGATCCCCACGCTACCGGGCGACCTCGATGTCGCGATCCACTCGGCCGCGACGGTCTCCTTCGACCCGCCGATCGACGAGGGCTTCCAGACGAACCTGCTGGGGGCCGTGAACCTGTATCGCGGCCTGATCGATGCGGGCGCGCGTCCGAACCTCGTCCACGTCTCCACCGCCTACGTGGCCGGCGTGACGAAGGGGGTCGTGCCCGAGGCGACGCTCGATCACCGGGTCGACTGGCGGACCGAGGCCGACCTGGCGATGCGAGCGCGGGCGGACGTCGAGGCACAGTCGCGCAAGCCCGAGATGCTCGGCGCCTTCTTGGAACGGGCCCGCAGGGAGCACTCGCGGGCCGGCCCCATGACCGTGGCCGAGGATGCCGAGCAGCGCCGGAAGGATTGGGTCAGCACGCGGTTGACGGAGTACGGGCGGGCCCGGGCGCGGTCCCTCGGCTGGCCCGACGTCTACACCTTCACGAAGGCGATGGGCGAGCGCGCCGTCGAGGAGCTCGCCGAGGCCGAGGGCCTCTCCCTCTCGATCGTCCGTCCCTCGATCATCGAGAGCGCCCTGCTGCACCCGGCCCCGGGATGGATCGACGGCTTCAAGATGGCGGACCCGATCATCCGGGCCTACGGCCTCGGGCAGATCCCCGAGTTCCCCGGCATCCCGGAGGGGATCGTCGACATCATCCCGGTCGACATGGTCGTGAACGCGATCCTGGCGGTCGCGGCCACGCCGCCGGATCCGGGTCGCCCCCGTCACTACCACGTGAGCTCAGGCTCACGGAACCCCCTGCAGTTCCATCAGCTGTACGCGATCACACGCGAGTACTTCGAGGCGCACCCGTTGCCGGAACGCGGTCGCGGCGAGCACAAGGTCCCGGAGTGGACGTTCCCAGGGACGCTCACGGTGGAGCGGATGCTCCGCCGCGCCGAACGGCTCGTCGGCGTGGCGGATCGGGTCGTGACCCATCTGCCGAAGTCGAAGGCGATGCGCGACGCCGTGGCGCGCGTGGACCGGGACAAGTCGCGCATCGACTTCGTGAAGCGGTACTCGGATCTGTACGGCGCCTACACCGAGGCCGAGGTGATCTACACCGACGACCGGATGCTCGCGCTGTTCGAATCGCTCACGGTCGAGGACCGCGCGCGGTTCCCGTTCGACTCGGCGATGGTCGACTGGAAGTACTACCTGCAGGACGTGCACTGCCCGGCCGTGACGCAGAGCCTGCGGGAGCTGTCGCGGCGCGCACGCGAGCGCCCGACCGTGCAGATCCGCGAACACGAGGAGCCGGTCGTCGCGGTGTTCGACATGGAGGGCACGATCATCACGTCGAACGTGGTCGAGTCCTACGTCTGGTCGCGGATGGGGGACCTGCCGCCCGACGAGTGGCCCTCGGAGCTCGTGAGCGTCTTCGGGCGGATCCCGCGGTACCTGCAGATCGACCGGCGCGACCGCGGGGAGTTCCTGCGGACCTTCTTCCGGCGCTACGAGGGCGCGAGCGTCGCGGGCATCGAGCGCCTGATCGACCATCACGTGGGCGAGTTCATGCTCCAGAAGGCGAGCGCCGCGGCGATCCGGAGGATCCGCGAGCACCGGTCGGCCGGGCATCGGACGATCCTGATCACCGCCGCAGCCGAGATCTTCGTCCGGCCGCTCGCCCCGCTGTTCGACCTGGTGATCGGCTGCGAGCTGGAGGAGCGCGACGGCCGGTACACCGGGTTCATGTCCACGCCCCCCCTGGTGGGCGAGGCCCGCGCCGCGTGGCTGCGCCGGTACGCGGAGCAGGAAGGGATCGATCTGAAGCGCTCCTACGGATACGCGGACTCCTACTCGGACCTGCCGCTGCTCCGCGCCGTCGGCAACCCCGTCGCCGTCTCGCCCGACTCGGCCCTGTATCGCCACGCCAGGCGTCGGCGGTGGCCGATCGAGGAGTGGGAGATGTCGAAGGGCATGCCCCGCGTGCGCTTCCCGAAGCCGGCGATGCGCTGATGGCCCTGTCGCTGGAGCTGTTCCGCTCGGCGCCGCGGTACCTGACGGCGCGAGCGGTCGGGGCGAGGGTCCCGGGCCTGGTCGCCGGGCCTTTGGCCCCCCTGCGACTCGCGAACCTGCGCGACCCCGTCCCGCCGGGCGAGGGGTGGGCCCGCGTGAGGCCGCTCCTGTCCGGGATCTGCGGCTCGGACCTCGCGACGATCGGGGGGCGGTCGTCCTTCTACTTCTCCCCGCTCGTCTCGATGCCCTTCGTCCCCGGACACGAGGTGGTGGGCGAGCTCATGGACGACGTCGACGGGTTCCGAGCGGGCCAGCGCGTCGTGCTCTCCTCGGTGCTGGCCTGCGCGGCCCGCGGCGAGGATCCGCCGTGCGCGAACTGCGCCGCGGGCGACGTCGGACGGTGCGACCGGGTGACGGTCGGGGAGCTCAAGGCGGGGCTGCAGACCGGCTACTGCGCCGACGTGACCGGCGGATGGAGCCGGATGATGCTCGCCCACCGGTCCCAGCTGGTCGCGGTGCCGGACGCGATCGACGACCGGTCCGCCGTGCTGATCGAGCCGCTCGCCTGCGCGATCCATGCCGCCTTGCGCGGGAACATCCAGCCGGGTTCGTCGGTGTTCGTCGTGGGTGCGGGCACGGTCGGCATCCTCACGCTGATCGCGGTCAAGCTGCTGACCCAGGCCGGCCACGTCACCGTGGCGGCCAAGCACACGCGCCAGCGGGCGGCGGCGAAGATGGCCGGCGCCGACGTCGTGATCCCGCCGGAGCACGCCGTGAAGGCGGTACGCCGCTCCGAGCACGCGGTCAAGCTCTCGCCGGAGCGAGGTCTGGACTTCCTGCTGGGCGGCGTCGACGTCGCGATCGAGAGCACCGGCTCGAGGAGCGCCCTCGACCTCGCCCTGCGGACCACGCGGGCGGGGGGACGGGTCGTCGTCTCCGGGATCCCGGGGCCGGGCGCGGACCTGACGCCGCTGTGGTTCCGCGAGCTCGAGCTCGCCGGCTCCTACACCGGGGGCACCGAGCGGATCGAGGGAGCCGAGCGGCGCACGTTCGACCTGGCGGTCGAGCTGGCGACCGGGTTGCCGATCCTGGAGCAGCTGGTGGGGGCGACCTACCCCCTCGACCGCTGGCGCGAGGCGCTCGATCACGCGATGGGCGCCGGGCGGCTGGGGACGTTCAAGGTGGCCTTCGCGCCACAGGAGAGCTGAAGGAGCGAGACGACCGATGCCGAGGCCCGGATTCGTGTTGGAGGTCGACGAACGGACCCCGCCCCTGCTGGTGAACGAGGGGGAGGGATACCGGATGCAGCGGTTCCCGCTGGGATCGCGCGTGGTGTATCCGCCCGACGCGCTCCCGGGGATCCGCGACCTGAACGCCGCGATCCGACACGCCCTGCTGCATCCGATCGACGCGGACCCGCTGCCCGAGCTCCTGACGCCGGGCATGAAGCTCACGATCGCGATCGACGACATCTCGGTGCCCTTGCCGCCGATGCGCACCCCCGACATCCGGCAGCGGATCCTCGAGCACGTCGTCGAGCTGGCCGCGCGCGCCGGCGTCGAGGACGTGAAGCTGATCGTGGCGAACGCCCTGCACCGGCGGATGACCGCGGACGAGATCCGCCGGATGGTCGGCGAGCGGATCTTCCGGTCGTTCTGGCCGAAGGATCTGGCGAACTTCGACGCCGAGGATCGCGATGCCCTCCTCGAGATCGGCAAGACCGACGAGGGCGAGATCGTCGAGATCTCCAAGCGCGCAGCGGAGTCGGATCTGATCGTCTACGTCAACGTGAACCTGGTCGCGATGGACGGCGGCCACAAGTCGGTCGCGATCGGCCTCGCCGGGTACCGGTCGCTGAAGTACCACCACAACGTGCACACGATGATGCACTCGCGTTCCTACATGGATCCGCGTCCCGGCCACAGCGCGATCGCGGACTCGGCGACGCGCATGGGACACCTCCTGCGCGACAGCGGCGTGAAGATCTTCCAGATCGAGACCACGGTGAACGGCGAGACGTTCCCGTCGAACCTCGGCTTCCTGAACAAGCGCGAGTGGGAGTGGTCGAGCTTCGACCAGGGGCTGATGATGGCCGCGAAGAAGGCGAACGACGTGGCGCCGCCGCGCGTCCGGCGCGAGTTCTTCCGGCGCATCGAGGCGCCGTACAAGGTGACCGGGATCAACGCCGGTGAGGTCGAGGCGGTCCACGAGCGGACCCTCACGAACCTGCACCGACAGCAGCTGGTCGAGGTCCAGGGCCAGTCCGACGTCGTCGTGTTCGGCGTGCCCTACCTGGGGCCCTACAACGTGAACTCGGTGATGAACCCGATCCTCGTCCACTGCCTAGGACTCGGATACCTGTTCAACATGTACCGGAACCAGCCGCTCGTGAAGCCGGGCGGCGTCGCGATCCTGTTCCACCCGGTGCCGTGGGAGTTCCACCAGATCCATCACCCGAGCTACATCGACTTCTTCGAGGAGGTCCTGCGCGACTCCACCGATCCGGCGACGATCGAGTCGAAGCACGAGGAGCGGTACGCGACCGACCCCTGGTACATCCACCTGTATCGGACGAGCCACGCATACCACGGCGTGCACCCCTTCTACATGTGGTACTGGGGAGCGCACGGCCGCGACCACTGCGGGGATGTGATCTTCGTCGGCGGCGATCCGAAGGCGGTGGCGCGCCTGGGATATCGACGCGCCGACTCGCTGCGCGACGCGCTCGAGATGGCGAAGGACACGGTCGGGTCGAGCCCGTCGATCACGTACTTCCACGCACCGCCGCTGATGATCGCCGACGTGGTCTGAGGGTCCGACATGGGGGTGCGCGACGAGCTGAAGGAGATGGCCAAGGGGTTCCGGTGGGGCCATCGCCCGATGGTGCCCCGCTCCGCGGAGCCGTTCCGCGAGGAACGCGAGGACGGCGGCTTCCCGACCGACTGGGCACGGACCGAGGCGGGCACGCTCGTGCGGCAGGCGATCATGAACGGCCCGATGACCGCGATCCTGCGCTCCGAGCTGTCGCTCCGCGTCTACGGGCTCGACCAGCTCGACGGCGTGAAGGGTCCGGTGCTGTTCTTCTCGAACCACTCGAGTCATCTGGACGCGACGCTGATCCTCGCGACGCTGCCGGATCGATGGCAGCGGAAGACGGCGGTCGGCGCGGCTCGCGACTACTTCTTCGACGTGTGGTGGCGACAGGCGTTCACGGCGCTCGTGTACGCGGGGTTCCCGATCGACCGTGCGAAGGGCGGCCAGGGCGCGACCGAGAAGGCCCGGGAGCTCGTCCGCGACGGATGGTCGATCGTGGTGTTCCCCGAGGGCACGCGGTCGACCGACGGTCATGTCCAGCGCTTCCGCCACGGGTCGGCGCGCCTGTGCCTGGAGCTCGGCATCGCGGCCGTTCCGATCGCGATCGTGGGCGCGTACCAGGCGATGCCCCGCGGCCGGTTCTGGCCCCGGGCGGGCCGGCCCACCGTGACCGTGCGCTACGGCGCCCCGATCGTCCCGGCCGAGGGCGAGACCCATCAGGACGTCTCGCGCCGGATGGCGCAGGCGATCGCCGAGCTCTTCGACGAGGACCGCACCACGTGGTGGGAGTCCCTGGGGCGCGCGGAGCGCCGCGAGACCCCGTCGCTCGCGGGACCGCAGGGACCGGACTGGCTGCGGCGCTGGGAGGGCTCGCGCCCGCTCCCGCGTCGCGGCGACCCGCGAGCCTGGGACTGACATGCCCCGGACCGGCGGCGAGGAGCGACGGATCGCGATCATCGAAGAGGCGATCCGTCGGTTCGGGCGCGACGGGTACGCGGGAGCCAGCCTCGAGCAGATCGCGTCCGCGGTCGGCGTGCGCAAGCAGACGCTCCTGTACTACTTCCCGACGAAGGAGGCGCTCCTGGAGGCGTGCCTCGCGGCCGCCGGCGAGCAGCTCGCGCGGACGATCGGCAAGGCGCTCGAGGGCCGGGAGACGTACTGGGAGCGCGCCGAGGCCGTGATCCACTCCGTCTTCCAGCTGGCGGAGGCCTGGCCCGAGTTCCCGATGTTCATCCGGGAGGCGGGCCGGCTGGGCCCCGACGCGTTCGCGCACGTCGCGGGCGTCCTGGAGCCGCTTCGCCAGCGGGCGATCGATTTCCTGCAGGCCGGGATGGACAACGGCGAGATCCGCAAGCAGGACCCGGCGCTCCTGCTGTTCACGCTCTACACCGGGGTGGTGGGCTCGCTCACCGAGGCGAGCGTGCTGAACGTCGTGGTCGGTGCCGACAAGGGCCGGGCGTCCCTGAAGCGCCGCGAGCGCGAGGTGCTCGCGTTCGTCCGCGGCGCGCTCCAGCCGCCGACCGGGGAGTAGTCACTCCGCGGCAGGGACGCCAGGATGGGTCCATGGACCCTGAGGCCACGCGCGAGGAGCGCCGCGTCGTCACGGTGCTGGTCGCCGACCTGGTCGGGTCCACGGCGCTCGGCGAACGGCTCGATCCCGAGGAGCTCCGGGTGGTCGTCGGCGACGCGGTCGCGCGCATGGTCGGGGCTGTCGAGGCGTTCGGCGGGACCGTGAAGGATCTCGCCGGCGACGGGATCCTCGCGCTGTTCGGTGCGCCGACGGCGCACGAGGACGACCCCGAGCGCGCGATCCGCGCCGGCCTGCGGATCGTCGAGGACGTCGGCGACTACGCGCGGGAGGTCGAACGCGCGTGGGCGATCGCCGGGTTCGGGGTGCGGGTCGGGGTCAACAGCGGGCCGGTGGTGACGGGATCGGTCGGAGCCGGGGACCGCGTGGAGTACGGCGCCACCGGCGACACGGTGAACGTGGCCGCGCGCCTGCAGGCGGCGGCAGAACCGGGGCAGGTCCTCGTGGGGGCGGAGTCCCGTCTGCTGAGCGGATCGGCGTTCACGTGGAGCGCATCGCGCGAGCTCGTCCTCAAGGGCAAGGAACGGCCGGTGTCCGCGTCCGTCGTCTCGGGTGTCACCGGGGCCTCCGGTCGCCGGCGCGAGGACGAGGAGCACCACACGCGCCTCGTCGGCCGCGAACGGGAGCTGTCGCTCGCGATGGAGAGCGTGGATGCGGCCCTGGGGGGGTCCGGTCACGTCCTGTTCCTGACGGGGGAGCCCGGCATCGGGAAGACGCGGCTGCTCGCTGAGCTCCGCGAGGCGTTCGGCGGGACCGTGAAGGATCTCGCCGGCGACGGGATCCTCGCGCTGTTCGGTGCGCCGACGGCGCACGAGGACGACCCCGAGCGCGCGATCCGCGCCGGCCTGCGGATCGTCGAGGAC
>DATBLY010000175.1:0-6342 GCA_036555125.1 Actinomycetota bacterium
GCCGCGGGGGGTGCGGCGGCGGCGATCGCGCTCGGGGGTCGACGGCGCCAGGCGGCGAGCGCGATCGCCGCCGCCGGCACGACGTGGCTGATCCTGCAGGGCGCGAAGAAGCTGGTGCGCCGTCCGCGCCCGTACCAGGCCGATCCGGAGGGCACGCGCCGGCTGATCGCGGAGCCGAACGGCACGTCGTGGCCGAGCAGTCATCCGGCCGTCCTGTCCACGTTCTCCGCGGTCTGCGCCCGCGAGCTCGGCGTGGGCGCGGTGGGCCGGCTGGGCCTCCGGGCGACGTCGCTCGCCGTGGGGACCTCACGGGTGGTGCTCGGCGTGCACTACCCGTCGGACGTGGCCTCGGGCCTGCTGCTCGGGCGGGCGGTCGCGGCGCTCTGGCCGGGCCGGTGAGCGCCGCCGCCGCCGGCCGTCCGCGGGCCCGTCGGTAGACTCGGTCCGATGCCGATCCTCGCCTCCATCGGGTGGCCCGTCCTCGACCGGTTCCGGTTCGGAGACCTCGCGATCTCGCCGCACGGGATCGGGATCGCGGTCGGGTTCGTGACCGGGGCCTGGCTGCTCGGGCGGATCGGCCCCCGCCGCGGCGTCTCGGTCGACCACATCAACACGATGGTCCTGTGGGCGCTCGTCGGCGCCGTGATCGGCTCGCGCCTGTTCTACGTGATCGCCCACGTGTCGGAGTTCTCGAGCCCGCTCGAGTGGTTCCAGGTCTGGAAGGGCGGGATCTCGCTCCTCGGAGGGATCGCCGGCGCGGTGCTGATCAACGTGCCGCGGTTCCGCCGGTACGGCTACCGGTTCTTCCAGGTGATGGACCCGGCCGTGATCGGGCTCGCGCTCGGGATCGGCATCGGGCGGATCGGGGACCTGATCATCGCGGACCACCTCGGGAAGCCGACGAGCTGGCTCCTGGCGTGGACCTACGAGGGCGGCACCCTCGCGCCGCCGTTCCACTGCGCCGACGGCGTGTGCCAGGCGTCCCTGCAGGGCGGCCACCTCGAAGTGATCGAGCGGACCGGCGCCCGGCTCCTGGACGCGAACGGCCAGCTGATCGCGCAGGGCGTCGGGGTTCACCAGACGGCGCTGTACGACATGATCCTCGCCTGGGGCCTGTTCGCGCTCCTGTGGACGCTCGGCAAGCGGCCGCTCCGCGAGGGCGTGCTCACGCTGACGTTCGGCCTCTACTACGGGATCTGCCGGCTGATCGAGGACTCGCTCCGTATCGACAAGCGGTTCTTCGGCCTCACGGGCAGCCAGTGGACCGCGCTCACCGTGGCCACGATCTCGGCCACGATCCTGATCGTGTGGGCGATCCGCGCCCGCCGGTCGCCGCCGGGGCTGCAGCCGCCGGTCACGCGCCCGCCGGAGGACGAGCCCGCCGCCGCGGTCGTCCTCGGCGACGATCAGGCGGCTACGGACGTCTCCTCGCAGTAGTCTGACTCAGACTACTGGTGCCGCTCGAGGCGGGGCGGGGTGGGGGCGGCGGACGACCGATCAGTGCTGATGCTGGTGCTGGTGCCCGCCGCCGTTGCCCCCGGCACCGGTCGCGATCAGGCTGAGCGGCTTGCCGACCTTCGTCTTCGTGGTCCGCGCCACGGCGCGCGCGGCCTCGACGAGGGCGATGCTCGCCGCCGAGTCGGGGTCGCTGACCACGATCGGCGTCCCGGTGTCCCCGCCCGCGCGGACCGCCGGGATCAGCGGGACCTGCGCCATCAGCGGCACCCCCAGGGTCTCCGCCGCCTCGCGCCCGCCGCCGGTGCCGAAGATGTCGTCGCGCTCGCCGCAGTGCGGGCAGACGTAGTAGCTCATGTTCTCGACGACGCCGATCGGGCGCAGGTTCGTCCGCTCCGCCATCTTGCCGGCGCGCTCGGCGACCTTGCGGGCCGCCTCCTGCGGCGTCGTGACGACGAGCATCGAGGCGCCGGGCAGGAACGAGGCGAGCGAGATCGAGACGTCGCCGGTGCCAGGCGGCAGGTCGCACAGGAGGAAGTCCAGGTCGCCCCAGTAGACGTCGCCGAGGAACTGCTCGATGGCCTTGTGCAGCATCGGGCCGCGCCAGATCACCGGCGTCTCCTCGGGCACGAAGAACCCCATCGAGATGACCTTCACCCCGTGGGACTCGAGCGGGAGGATCATGTTCTCGAACCCGACGGGCTGCCCCGATACGCCGAGCATCCGCGGCACGCTGAACCCCCAGACGTCGGCGTCGAGCACGCCCACGCGGTGACCCTCCGCCGCGAGGGCCGCGGCCAGGTTCACGGTCACCGACGACTTGCCGACGCCGCCCTTGCCCGACGCGATCGCGACGATCGCCGTCTGCGGGGGGAACGCGATCTTCGTCTGCGGGGCGGCCGCGCCGCCGCGGAGCGTCGCGACCAGCGCCTCGCGCTGCTCCTGGCTCATCGGCGAGAGCCGGACGTCGACCCCCGCGACGTCGGGGAGCGGCGCCAGCGCGTTCGTGACGTCGGCCGTGATGCGATCCTTGAGCGGGCAGCCCTCGATCGTGATCAGGACGTCCACGACGACCCGGTCGCCCTCGAGCGCGATGCCCCGCAGCATGCCGAGATCCTCGATCGGACGCCCGATCTCCGGGTCCATGACGCTGCGCAGGGCCTCGCGGACCTGCTGTTCGGTCGGCATGGGGGGCCCTCCAGCCTCTAAGCTTGGTTGACACGGCGTATGCCGTGGAAATCCATCCTACGGCAAGGTGCCGCTCATGCCAGAGCCAGCCCCGATCGAGGTGCACAAGGCGCTCGCCGACGACACGCGCTACCGGTTGTTCCGGACGCTCCGGCGCTCCGGCCGTCCGGTCTCGGTGCGCGAGCTGTCGGCGCGCCTGGCGCTGCACCCCAACACCTTGCGCCCCCACCTGCGGCGCCTCGAGGAGGTGGGCCTCGTGGCGAGCGAGACCCGCCGGACCTCCACGGTCGGCCGCCCGCAGGTCCTGTACGTCGCGCTCGACCGGGCCGACCGCGAGGGCCGCGACTACCGGCTCTTCGCCGACGTCACGTCGGGGCTCTTGACCGGCGCCCGGCAGCGCGAGCGGGCGCAGGAGCACGCGCGGGAGTGGGGCGCGTACCTGATCGGCCGGAGCCTGCCCCGGCCGCGAGCACGCCAGCCGGCCGGTCCGTCGCTCGCCGCGCTGCAGGAGGCGCTCGCGGACGCGGGGTTCGACCCGCGGTTCCGCCGGCGCGGTCGTTCGGCCGTCGAGCTCACCTTCCGCGACTGCCCGTTCCGCGAGCTGCTCGACGAGCACCGTGACCTCGTCTGCGCGATCCATCGCGGGCTGCTCGAGGGCATGCTCGCGGGTTCCCAGCCCCCCTTGCGCCTGACCGAGTTCGAGCCCACGACGGACCGGACGAGCGCGTGCCGCCTGGTCGCCCGCGCCCGCTGACGTGCGGCCTACCCGATCCGCGGTAAGTCCGTCCGGGGGCTGAAGTCGACCCCCCGTTCATCCGATGACTAGGGAGCCGGCGGGACCCCCGCCGCGTCGACCCGGAGAGGAGCCATGGAGCAGAACAGCGCGCCGATCGTTCAGGAGTTCAACGGCTGGCTTGAGCAGCTCGTCCAGGGCGACGGCTCCGACCTGCACATCAAGGTCGGCGCCGCGCCGATGGTGCGCCATGCCACCGGCCTCGTGCGGATGGACCGGGCCCCGCTCACGACCGAGGACCTCACGGCCGTCGTCGAGGCGATCGTGCCGAAGGACCGGCGCGCACGTCTGGACGAGCACGGCGAAGCGGACTTCGCGTACTCGGTCCCGCACGTCGGCCGGTTCCGCTCCAACGTCTTCCGCCAGCGCGGCACCCTCGCGATGGTGCTGCGGAAGCTCCGCTTCGGCGGCGACGACTTCGACGCGATCGGCCTGCCCGACGTGGTCCGTGAGATCTCGGACGAGAACCGCGGGCTGATCCTCGTCACCGGTCCGACCGGATCGGGCAAGACGACGACGCTCGCCGCGATGATCGAGTACATCAACCGCACGAAGCCCGTCCACATCGTCACGATCGAAGATCCGGTGGAGGTGCTCCACCGCGACCAGATGGCCTCGATCGACCAGCGTGAGGTGGGCACCGACACCGACGACTTCCTCTCGGCCCTGCGCGCGGCGCTGCGGCAGGACCCCGACGTGATCCTGATCGGCGAGATGCGCGACACGGAGACGGTGCGCGCCGCGATCCAGGCCGCCGAGACGGGTCACCTCGTGATGTCCACGCTCCACACGGTCGACGCCACGGAGACCGTGAACCGGGTGATCGACTTCTTCCCGCCGTTCCAGCAGCAGCAGATCCGGTTCGCGCTCGCGGGGACCCTGCGCGGGATCGTCTGCCAGCGGCTCGTCCCGACGATCGACGGCGGCCGCACGCCCGGCCTCGAGATCCTCGTGAACACGGGCCGCGTCGCCGAGCGGATCGCGGACCCCGAGAAGACCCACGAGATCAAGGACGTGATCGCCGAGGGCGACTTCTACGGGATGAGCACGTTCGACCAGTCGTTGCTCAAGCTCGTGCAGGCCGGCCAGGTCTCGGTCGAGGCGGCGATGACCGCGGTCTCGTCCCAGCACGATTTCGCGTTGACCCTGCAGCAGGCCGGCCTCTCGGTCCCGGTCTGACGGCGCGGTCGTCGGCTCGCGACCTCCTCAGGCCGAGGGCGCCACGCGCCGCTCCCGCGTCCTGCGCAGCACCACGACGCCCACCAGGCCGATCACCAGGCCGGCCGCCACCGCGAGCGCGATCGACACCCGGACGATCCCGCCCGGTGCGTCGGCCGAGGCGGTCGTCGTCACCGTCGTCCCCTGGGTCCCGCTGGTGCCGGCGGGCGGCGCGGCCACGATCGTGGCCGGGTCGAGACCGGCGTCACCGTTCGCGTCCCCCACGACGATCGCCCCGATCATCCCGGGGTGGATCAGGCAGGAGTAGAGATACACGCCGTCCTCGTCGAAGCGGTACGCGACCTCGTCGCCCGGCCGCCGATCCATCGTGTCGCCCCAGATGAACCCCACACCGGTCACCGTGTGGGCCACGCCGTCGTCGTTGCGGAACGTGATGTCGGCGCCCGGGTCCGTGTGGAGCACGGTCGGCGTGAAGCAGTTCTCCGCCATCGACACCGTCGTCCCCGATCCGTCCGTGGGGGGCGTGCCGTGCGCGCAGCCGCCGCCCGCCCGGGCGGGCGTGGTCCCGCCCGCCCAGAGCACCGCCGTGGCCACCATCGTCATCGTCAGGACCATCGCGCGTCGCCGCATGCCGAGCCTCCCTCGCGCTCCGATACCCGGCATACACCGGAGGCTGGGATCCGGTTCCCCGCGGCTCAGGCGCTCTCGGCGATCGCGATCGCCCGGTCCTTCGTCAGGGCCGTCTCGAGCCGCATCGCCAGGTCGCCCTCGTTCCACAGGAGCACCCGGCCCCGCACGCGCACCGTCACCACACCGTCGTCCGTGAGCAGGTCGAGCCGGTGGGGACCCACGGTCCAATATGCCTCCCGGCCGTCGACGAACGCCTCGTCGATCCGGCCGGTGTCCTCGTAGACGAACTTGAAGGCGACGTCGGCCGTGCCGCGGAACTGCATCAGGACCGCGCCCCAGTCGCTCCCCGGGATCCGCGGCAAGCCCGGCGCCGGCGACCACGCCATCACGACGCGGGACCCATCCTCCTCGTACGAGATGGGGCCCGAGTCCACCCACACGCGATCGGGCGATCCCAGGCGCTGCGGCACGAGCGGCTCGAAGCCCGCGACCCGGGCGGCCTCCTCGAGCGAGACGGCCTCGCCGAAGGACACCGACCCGGACGCGGTGGGCGGGGCGCTCGGCCGTCCCTCGATCGTCTGGATCGAGATCGCGCCGAGGTCGACCACGAGCTTCGTCGCCGCGGCCACCGCGGCGAGCGCGACCAGCGCCGCGGCGACCAGCAGGATCCGCCGCCGCCGCCGGTCCATCGGGAGCCGGCCGAGCCCGCGCGCGGGCCCGCCCACCGCGATCGCCGCCATCACGTCCGGCGCGAGGTCCGGGGTTGGCGGCCACGCGACCTCGGGCATCGCCGCGGCGAGCGCGCGGCCGAGCGCCTCGTCCGGGAGCGCGCGCAGGCGGTCGCTCATCGGTCCTCCTCACGCGTCGTCGCGGGTGGGAGCTCCGCCCGGAGCCGGTCCAGCGCGCGCGAGAGCCGCGACTTCACGGTCCCGGGACGGAGGTCGAGGGCGGCGGCCATCTCGGCCTCGGACAGATCGAACAGGTAGCGGTACGCGATCACCAGCCGGTCGCGCTCGTTCAAGCGCTCGAGCGCGCCGAGCAGGGCGGTGCGCTCCTCGGCCGCGAGGGCCGCGGCCTCGGGGGACGGGGCCGCGTCC
>DATBLY010000183.1:0-13195 GCA_036555125.1 Actinomycetota bacterium
CCGGTGCAGGGCAAGGTCGCCCTCGTATCGGGTGGCGGCTCGGGACACGAGCCGATGCACGGCGGGTTCGTCGGCATGGGCATGCTCGACGCGGCATGCCCGGGTGAGGTCTTCACCTCGCCGACGCCCGATCAGATGGAGGCGGCGACGAAGGCCGTGGACGGCGGTGCCGGCGTGGTCCATATCGTCAAGAACTACACGGGCGACGTGATGAACTTCGAGATGGCGGCAGACCTGTGCCGCGCCGACGGCGTCGAGGTCGAGTCCGTGCTGGTCGACGACGACGTGGCCGTCCAGGACAGCCTCTACACGGCAGGTCGACGCGGCGTGGGGACGACGGTCCTGCTGGAGAAGATCGCGGGCGCCGCCGCCGAGCAGAAGCGACCGCTGAAAGAGGTCGCCGACGTCGCTCGCGAGGTGAACGCGAACGGCCGGTCGATGGGGATGGCCCTCACGTCCTGCACCGTCCCGGCGGCGGGAAAGCCGACGTTCGAGCTCGGCGAGGACGAGATGGAGATCGGGATCGGCATCCACGGCGAGCCGGGTCGCGAACGGATGAAGCTGAAGACCGCGAACGAGATCGTCGACATGATGGCGACCGCGATCGTCGACGACCTGCCGTTCAAGGCCGGCGACCAGGTCCTGGCGTTCGTCAACGGCATGGGCGGCACGCCGCTGATCGAGCTGTACGTGGTCTACGACGCGCTGAACCGCTTCCTGAAGGGGCGCAACATCACGATCGCCCGGAACCTGATCGGGTCGTACATCACGTCGCTCGACATGGCGGGATGCTCGATCACGCTGTTGAAGATGTCGGACGACTTCATCGGGCTGTGGGACGCGCCGGTGAAGACCGCCGGGCTGCGGTGGGGGGTCTGACCCCTCACCGCGACCCGGACCGACCGTCCCCTACGGGGACGGGGGCGAAGGGGGTGAGCGGTTGAGCGTCCCGTACGACGGTGTGGTCGGTTGGTTCAAGTCGTTCGCGGCAACGATCGCCGAGAACAAGGCGTACCTGACCGAGCTCGACTCGGCGATCGGCGACGCGGACCACGGGATCAACATGGACCGCGGGATGCAGGCCGCGCTCGCGAAGGTCGACGGCCTCCCCCCAGGCGACGTCGGCGCGTTCTTCAAGACCGTCGGGATGACGCTCGTCTCGACGGTCGGCGGCGCGGGCGGTCCGTTGTACGGGACGCTCTTCCTCCAGCTCGGCACGGCCACGGCCGGCAAGGCCGAGATCACGGCGGCCGATTGGTCGGCCGCGCTCTCGGCCGCGGTCCAGGGCGTGCAGGCGCGAGGCAAGGCCGTTCCGCAGGACAAGACGATGGTCGACGCCCTGATCCCCGCGCGGGACGCGCTCGCCGCGGCCGTCGCGGAGGGGGCGTCGATGGGCGAGGCCATCCGGCGGTCGGCGGAGGCGGCCGAGGCGGGCATGATCGCGACGATCCCGCTCGTCGCGCGGAAGGGCCGGGCGAGCTACCTGGGCGAGCGCAGCGCCGGACATCAGGACCCCGGCGCCACCTCGTCCTACCTGTTGCTGAAGACCGTCGCCGACAGCTGGGGCGACGCGTAGGCACGATCGAAGGAGGCCCCATGGCTGAGTACGTGGGCGCGCTGGACCAGGGCACGACCAGCACGCGGTTCATGATCTTCGATCACGGCGGCAACGTCGTCGGGATCGACCAGAAGGAGCACGAGCAGATCTACCCGAAGCCCGGATGGGTGGAGCACGATCCGGCGGAGGTGTGGACGCGGAGCCAGGAGGTGATCGCAGGCGCCCTCGAGAAGGCGGGCATCTCGGCGAGCGACCTCGCGGCCGTCGGCATCACGAACCAACGCGAGACGACGGTCGTCTGGGACCGGAACACGGGCGAAGCCGTCTACAACGCCCTCGTGTGGCAGGACACCCGGACGCAGGGGATCGTCGACGAGCTGTCGGCCGACGGGGGCCAGGACCGGTTCCGCGACAAGGTCGGGCTCCCGCTCGCGACGTATTTCTCGGGCACGAAGGTCAAGTGGGTCCTCGACAACGTCGAGGGCGCGCGGGCGCGGGCCGACGCCGGCGACCTCGTGTTCGGGAACATGGACACCTGGTGCATCTGGAACCTCACGGGCGGGACGAACGGCGGCGTCCACGTCACCGACGTCTCCAACGCGAGCCGCACGATGCTGATGGACCTCGACACGCTCGATTGGGACGATGGGCAGCTCGCGGCGTTCGGCATCCCGCGGTCGATGCTGCCCGAGATCCGCCCGTCCTCGGCGGTCTACGGGGAGTGCGGCGGGGCGCTCGCCGGCGTCCCGGTGGCCGGCGACCTGGGAGACCAGCAGGCGGCCACGTTCGGCCAGGCGGCCTACGACGTGGGCGACGCGAAGAACACCTACGGCACCGGGTGCTTCATGATCCTCAACACCGGGACCGACAAGGTGCCGTCGAAGAGCGGCCTGCTCACGACCGTCGGATGGAAGCTCGGCGATCGACCGGCGATCTACGCCCTCGAAGGGTCGATCGCGATCACGGGCGCGCTGGTGCAGTGGCTCCGTGACAACCTCGGCATGATCGAGCGCTCCGAGGATGTCGAGGCGCTTGCCAAGACCGTCGAGGACAACGGCGGGATGTACTTCGTCCCGGCGTTCTCGGGGCTGTTCGCCCCGTACTGGCGCGGGGATGCTCGCGGCGCGATCGTCGGGCTCACCCGCTACATCAACAAGGGCCACTTCGCGCGGGCCGCGCTCGAGGCGACGGCCTGGCAGACGCGCGAGGTGCTCGACGCGATGGAGGCCGATTCCGGGGTCAAGCTGAAGGAGCTGAAGGTCGACGGCGGCATGGTCTACAACGACACGCTGATGCAGTTCCAGGCGGACGTCCTGCAGGTCCCCGTCGTCCGGCCGAAGGTGGCGGAGACCACGGCGCTCGGCGCCGCGTACGCCGCGGGCCTGGCGACGGGCTTCTGGGGTTCGACGGACGATCTGCGATCCAACTGGGGCAAGGACAGGGAATGGACGCCGTCGATGGGCGCGGCCGAGGTCGAGTCGGAGTACGCCCAGTGGAAGAAGGCGGTGACCCGGACGTTCGACTGGGTCGAGTGACGGACCGATCGTCGGGACGACGAGAGGGTCGTCCTGAGAGGAGGTGAGCATGTCGAGCGAGGGGGACCACGGCCACGGCGACTTCGCCACCGGGCAGGAGGAGAGCGAGGAGCACGAACATCACGAGGGATCGTTCGCCGAGGGCCAGGCCGAAGAGCACGGCCACGCGGCCGAAGGCGACCACGGCGACTTCGCCGAGGGGCAGGAGGCGAGCGACGAGCACGAGCACCACGAGGGATCGTTCTCCGAGGGCCAGGCCGAGGAGGGCCACGATCATCGACCCTCGACGAGCGGCGGGTAACGTCCGGGTATGAGCGTCCGCCCGTCCCGCCTACGGTCGGCGCACGTCCTGATCGTCGGAGGAGGCGGGACGGGCGGCGCGCTCGCGCACGATCTCGCGCTCCGCGGCGTCCGGGTGACGCTGGTCGAGCGTGGCGAGTTCACGTCGGGGACCACGGGCCGGCATCACGGCCTGCTCCACAGCGGCGCCCGGTACGCGGTGAACGACCGGGAGTCCGCGGTGGAGTGCATCGACGAGAACCTGATCCTGCGCAGGATCGCTCCGGGATCGTTCGAGGAGAACGACGGGCTGTTCGTCGCGCTGACCGACGAGGACATGGCGTACTACCCCTCGTTCCTGGAGGGCTGCGAGGCGACCGGCATCCCCATCGAGGTCCTCACGCCGGCCCAGGCGCTCTCGATGGAGCCCGGGTTGAACCCCGGGCTCCGGGCGGCCGTCCGCGTCCCGGACGCCACGATGGACGCGATGCGCCTGCCGCTGCGGTTCTTCGCCACGGCGAAGCGCAACGGCGCCGAGCTCCTGAACCACGTCGAGGTCACGGGGCTGCTGATCGATCAGGGGGTCGTGGGCGGCGCGGCGATCCACGATCACGTGACGGGACGGGACGCCGAGATCCGCGCCGACATCGTGGTGAACGCGACCGGGCCGTGGTCCGAGTCGGTGGCGCGCATGGCCGGCGTCGACGTGCCGATCCGGCCGTCGCCCGGGGTGATGCTCGCGGTGCGTGGGCGGCTCTGCCAGATGGTCGTCAATCGGATGCACGCGTCGGGCGACGGCGACATCGTGGTCCCCCAGCGCGCGCTGTCCGTCGTCGGGACCAGCTCCTGGGTCGTCGAGGACCCCGACGACCTGGGCGTTCCCGAGGACCACGTTCGCCGGATGATCGAGGAGGGATCGCGCCTGCTCCCGGCCGTCGCCGATGCGCCGTTCCGCGCGGCCTGGTCGGCCGCCCGCCCCCTGATCGGGACGCGCGGCGACGCCGACTCCGGGCGCGAGCTGTCCCGGACCTTCAAGACGATCGATCACGCCGATGTCGACGGGGTCGAGGGCTTCGTGACGATCACCGGTGGGAAGGGCACGACCCTGCGAGGGATGGCGGAGGTCTGCGCCGACGTCGTGTGCCGGAAGCTCGGGTCCGACGAGCCCTGCCGGACGCGGGAGACCGTCCTGCTCCCCCACACGGCGGCGTTCGCAGCGTGAGGATCGACGGATGAGCGATCCCACCCCGGCGGACGGGCGCACCCGGCGGTTCCGGCTGTTCCGCTACCGGCGGGGGGACGGCGCCCCGCGATCGGAGACCTTCGACGTGCCCGTGGGGGCCTCGCGCACGGTCCTCGAGGGCCTGCGCTGGATCAAGGTGCATGCCGACCCGGAGCTGGCGATCCGTCACTCGTGCTTCCACGCCTCGTGCGGGACGTGTGGCGTCCGGGTGAACGGGCGGGAGGCGCTCGCGTGCGTCGCCGCCCTCGACGCGACGACCACCAGCGTCACGGTCGAGCCGATGGCGAACCACCCCGTGCTCGCCGACCTCGTCGTCGACATGGGCCCGTTCGTCGATCGGTTCACCGAGCCGCATCCGCTCGTCCGTCCGGTCGAGCCCGCGGCCGGGCCCGCGATGTCGCCCGAGGGCGAGCCTCACGAGCGCTTCGAGGACTGCATCGAGTGCGGCCTGTGTCTGTCGGCATGCCCCGTCGCGGCGACGGACGACACGTACGTGGGGCCCGCGGCGCTCGCCTACGCGCAGAGCCTGCTCGACCGGGGGGAAGGCGACCGCGACGCGATCCTGGACTGGGCGGACGGTCCCGGCGGCGCGTGGCGCTGCCACGCGGCCTTCGAGTGCACGGAGGCCTGCCCCTCGGACGTCCGACCGGCGCAGCGGATCATGGCGCTGCGGCGCGAGCTCGTCCGGCCGCGGAGGCGGCGATGACGGGGGCCGATCGCGAGTACCGCCGGATCCGCGCCGAGCGCGACCGGCCCGGCCCGGTGCTGCGCAAGGCGCCCGGCCCGACCGCGTGGTTCGACGTCCGCCGGGGCCGCACCGGCCACTGGGCCTTCTCGCTCAACCGGATCACCGGGATCGGCCTCGTCTTCTACCTGTACCTGCACCTCGCCGTGCTCTCGCTCCTGCTCGCCGGGCCCGAGTCCTGGGACGGGTTCCTCCACCTGGCGACGACACCGATCTTCCTGGGGCTCGACGTCGTGCTGATCGCGGGGCTCGCGATCCACGGCCTGAACGGCCTGCGCGTCGCCCTGATCGGGACCGGCCTCGTGCCCGATCGGCAGAAGGCGCTCTTCTACACGCTGATGGTGTTGGGCGCGATCGTGGTCGTCTACTCGATCCTGCACATCGCGGAGAGCGCGTGAAGGCCGTGCGCGCGCCCGATGACATCGGCGAGCGTCCGTCGACGCGGGGCTCGCGGTCGTGGCGGCTGACCGCCGCGACCGGCGTCTGGGTCCTCGTCCTCGTGACGGTTCACATGATCGCGCACCACTTCGTGGTCGAGTCCGTCGGCGGCCTCCGGAGCTACGAACAGGTCCTCGAGTACATCGGGAACCCGGTGATCGTCGGCGTCGAGGTCGCGTTCCTGGTCTTCGTCACCTGGCACGCGATGCTGGGGCTCCGGTCGGTGCTGTTCGATCTGGGTCTGTCGGCATCGATGCGGCGGTTCGTGAACCGGGCGCTGACCGTCCTCGGCGTGCTCACGGTGGCCTACGGCGTCACGCTGATCACCGTCCTCGCGCTCCGCGACTGACAGGCGCCGATGGTAGGCATCGTGATCGTCTCGCACAGCCATCGGATCGCCGAGGGCGTCGTGGAGCTCGCGCGAGAGATGGGCGGCCCGGACCTGGCGATGGAGGCGGCAGGGGGGCTCGCGATGCCCGACCATCCGATCGGCACCGACGCGGTCCTCGTGATGGAGGCGATCGAGCGGGTCTGGTCGGACGACGGCGTGCTCGTGCTGATGGACCTCGGCAGCGCGGTGCTGTCGGCGGAGATGGCGATCGATCTGCTCGCCGAGGAGCGCCGCTCCCGGATCCGGCTGTGTGCGGCTCCTCTGGTCGAGGGGGCCGTCGCCGCCGCCGTCACCGCGCGTGCCGGCGGCACGCTCGACGAGGTCGAGGCCGAGGCGAACGGCGGGCTGGCGGGGAAGGTCGAGCACCTCGGCGCGGAGGCGGGGGCGGGGGCGGCTCCCGCCCCGCCGGCGCCGGTCGCGACGGTGGCGAGGGAGGGAGCCCCGGCCGTCTCGATCCAGCTGATCGTCACGAACCCACACGGGCTCCACGCGCGCCCGGCCGCCCGGTTCGTGCAGACGGCCTCCGGGTTCGATGCCACCGTCCAGGTCCGCAACCTCACGACCGGCGCGGGTCCCGCGAGCGCCCGCAGCCTGAACGGCGTGGCCACCCTCGGCATCGAACGCGGTCACCGGATCGAGGTGTCCGCCAGCGGCGCCGACGCCGATCGCTCGATCGCCGCGATCGAGGCGCTCGCCGCGCGCGGGTTCGGCGAACACGACGGCGACGGGAGCCCGGCACCGCCACCCGGGAACGTCGCCGTCACGGCGCCCGGGACGATCGTCGGCCTCCCCGCGTCTCCGGGGATCGCGCTCGGAGCGGTGCGCCGCTTCCACACGCCCGAGGTCGTGGTCCCCCCCGACCTGCGGGCCGGCACGCCGGACGAGGAGCGACGTCGTCTGGACGAGGCGGTCGAGCGGACCGGCTCCGACATCGAACGGCAGCGACGAGCGGTCGCCGCTCGCGCCGGTGGGGATGCGGCCGGGATCTTCGAGGCGCACGCGCTGTTCCTGCGTGATGAGGCGCTGCTGGAGCCGGCCCGTCTGGCGATCGACGACGGACGCCCGGCCGCGATCGCGTGGCGCGACGCCGTGTCGGCGGTGGCGGCCTCGTGGGAGGGGCTCGACGACCCGTACCAGCGCGCGCGAGCGGAAGACGTGCGCAGCGTCGGACGGCAGGTGCTCGCCCACCTCCTCGCCGTGCCGCTCCCCGAGCCACGGATCGACGAGCCCGGGATCCTCGTGGCCGCGGACCTGGCGCCGGCGGAGACGTCCGCGCTCGACCCCGTCGCGGTGCAGGGCATCGTGACCGCTTTCGGCGGTCCGACCTCGCACGCCTCGGTCCTGGCGCGGTCGCTCGCGATCCCGGCCGTGGTCGGGGCGGGCGACGCCGTCCTCCAACTCGAGGAGGGATCGCCCCTCGCGATCGACGGAGGGACCGGGGCGATCTACGCGGACCCGGACCCGCCGACGCGGGCGACGCTCGACGCGGAACGGACCCGCCAGGACGAGGCGACGCGAGCGGCGTCCGCGGCCGCCTCGCGCCCCGCGGTGACCTCGGACGGCACCCGGATCGAGGTCGCCCTGAACATCGGCTCCCCCGGGGACGCGTCCGCGGCGGCCGAGGTCGGAGCCGACGGGGTGGGCCTGTTCCGAACGGAGCTGTTGTTCATGCGGGGGGATCGGATGCCGACGGAGGACGAGCAGGTCGCCGCCTACCGGGACGCGGCCCGGTCGCTCGGCGGCGACCGCCCGATGACCGTGCGGACGCTCGACGTCGGCGCGGACAAGCCCCTCCCCTACCTGGAGCAGCCCCGCGAGGCGAACCCGTTCCTCGGCGTGCGCGGGCTCCGGCTCGGGCTCGCCCATCCGGAGCTGCTGCGGACGCAGCTCCGGGCGATCCTGCGCGTGGCCGCCGACCACCCTGTCCGCGTGATGTTCCCGATGGTGACGACGCTCGGCGAGCTCCGGGCCGCGCGCGAGGAGCTCGAGCGGGCCCGCGCGGAGCTGGGTGCGGCGGCCGGCGATCCCGAGGTCGGCATCATGGTGGAGGTCCCGGCCGCCGCGCTCACGGCGGACCGACTCGCGCGTGAGGTCGCGTTCTTCTCGATCGGGACGAACGACCTGACCCAGTACGTGCTCGCCGCCGACCGCGGGAACGAGCGTGTCGGCGCGCTCACCGACGCGCTGCACCCGGCGGTCCTGCGGCTGATCGAGCGAACCGTGGACGGAGCGGAGGCGAGCGGTCGCTGGGTGGGGGTCTGCGGCGAGCTCGCCGCGGACCCGGCCGTCACGGCGCTCCTGCTGGGCCTCGGCGTCCGGGAGCTTTCGATGAGCGCCCCCGCCGTCCCACTCGTGAAGGCGGCCGTGCGCGAGGTCGACCTGTCCTCCGCCCGCGCCCTGGCCGCACGCGCCCTCCGGTACGGCACGGCGGACGAGGTCCGTGCGCTGATCGACCCGGGCCGAGCGGGCTGAGGCGATGCGCGGGCCGGGACGCGCCCGCCCCCGAGGGCGGGCGCGTCCCGGGGGGTACGATGCGGCCGTCGTGGTGAGCACACCGGATGCACGCGCCGCCGCCTTCCTGAAGGGCATCACCTACCTGCGCATCGTCCTCACGCCGATCGTGATGGCGTTGGTGCTCGCGGGCGACCGGACAGACGGGGCCTACGCGATCGCCGGGGTCCTGTTCGCGATCGCCGCGATCACCGACTTCGTCGATGGACGCCTCGCTCGTCGCTGGAAGCAGACCACCACGTGGGGCACGTTCCTCGACACGACGGCCGACAAGCTCCTGGTCTCGGGCGTCCTGATCGCGCTCGTCGCCGTCGATCGCGCGTCCACCTGGATCGCGTTCATCATCATCGGTCGTGAGCTCCTGATCATGGGTCTGCGCGGGGCCGTCACGGCCGCGGACGGGACCGTCGTGGCGCCCTCGATCTGGGGCAAGCTGAAGGCGAACGTCCAGTTCCTCGCGATCTTCCTGGCGATCCTGCGCACCTCGGAGCCGCTCGGCCCGCTCTACCCGGACCAGTACGCGATGATCGTCGCGGCGGCCGTGACGGTCGGCTCGGCCGTCGAGTACATCGCCCGGTTCTCCGGCGTGCTCTCGCGCCGACGCCCCGGGTGACCGCACCGGTCCTCGTCACGGGCGGGACCGGCTTCGTCGGCGGCGCGCTGGTCCGGCGCCTGCTCGCCGATGGACGCGACGTCCGCGTCCTGACCCGGAGCGACCGCGGCGCCGCGACGATGGCGGCGCTCGGCGCCTCCCCCGAGATGGGCGAGCTGGGCGACGCCGCCGCCCTGCGCGCGGCGATGGCCGGCGTCGGGACCGTGTTCCACGCGGCCGGGGTGAACGCGATGTGCCTGCGCGACACGGCCGAGCTGTTCCGCACGAACGTGGACGGCTCCGAGCACGTGATGCGAGCCGCCGCGGACGCCGGCGTCCAACGCGTCGTCTACACGTCGTCCGCCGCCACGATCGGGGAACCCGAGGGGATGATCGGCCGCGAGGACTCCGCCCACCGCGGGTCGTTCCTCTCCGCGTACGAGCGCTCCAAGTACCTCGCGGAGGCCCGCGTCCGGGAGGTCGCGGACCGGCTCGGCCTGCCCGTCGTGATCGTGAACCCCTCGTCCGTCCAGGGCCCGGGCCGGGTCGGCGGCTCCGCGCGGCTGCTGCTGGGGCTCGTCAACGCGCGGCTCCCCGTCGTGGTGCCGACCTTCGTCTCGATCGTCGACGTCGACGATTGCACGCAGGGGCACGTGCTGGCGGAGCGGCGAGGTGCCGCCGGCTCACGCTACCTGCTGAACGGGGCGACCCTGTCGGTCGCGGAGGCGGTGGCGCTCCTGCGGACGATCGCCGGCCGGCCGCGCCGGGTCCTGACGCTGCCCCGGTCGTTCGCGCGCGCGGGGGGGCGGGTCGCCGCAGCGGCCTCGCGGCTGAGCGGGCGCGAGCTCCCCGTGTGCCCCGAGCTGGTCCGCACGCTGCTGCACGGGCACCGGTACGACGGCTCCCTCGCGACCCGAGACCTCGGTCTGCGGTACCGCCCGATCGAGGAGACCGTGCGACGGACGCTCGCCTGGTACGCGGACCAGGGGCTGGTGCGGCGGCCGTAGGATGGGTCGGACGCGGCGCTCGGCCGCGCAGCCCCGGATCCCGAGGAGGCGAGGAGTGACCGACGAGACCCGTCCCGACCGGAACCTCGCGATGGAGCTCGTCCGCGTGACCGAGGCCGCGGCCCTCGCCGCGGGACGGTGGATCGGCCACGGCGACAAGAACGCGGCGGACGGCGCCGCCGTCGATGCGATGCGGCTCATGATCGATTCGGTGTCGATGCACGGCACCGTCGTGATCGGCGAGGGCGAGAAGGACGAGGCGCCGATGCTCTACAACGGCGAGGAGGTCGGCGACGGATCGGGCTCCGGCGTCGACGTCGCGGTCGATCCGATCGACGGGACCCGCCTGACGGCGGTCGGGCAGCCGAACGCCCTCTCGGTGATCGCGCTCGCCGAACGTGGCTCGATGTTCTTCCCCGGGGCGGCCGTCTACATGGAGAAGGTCGCGAGCGGGCCCGAGGCCGCCGACGCGATCGACATCTCGGCGCCCCCCGAGGAGAACGTGCGTCGGGTCGCCAAGGCCAAGGGGATGCGCCCCGAGGAGATCACCGTGACGATCCTGGATCGCGACCGCCACGCGGAGCTGATCGCCGCGGTCCGTGCCGTGGGTGCCCGCGTGTACCTGATCACCGACGGCGACGTGGCCGGCGCGATCGCGGCCGCGACGCCCCGCGGCGGGGTCGACCTGCTGCTCGGGATCGGCGGCACGCCCGAGGGCGTGATCGCCGCCGCCGCGCTGAAATGCATGGGCGGGGCGATCCAGGGCCGGCTGTACCCGCGCGACGACCGCGAACGCGCGGCGCTGCTCGAGCAGGGGTTCGACCTCGACGGGGTCCTCACGACGGACGACCTCGTCGCGGGCAACGACGTGTTCTTCGCGGCGACCGGCATCACCGACGGATCCCTCCTGCGCGGCGTCCGGTACGAGCCCGACGGCGCGATCACGCATTCCCTCGTGATGCGGTCGCGCTCCGGCACGCTCCGGTGGGTCGAGGCCGAGCATCGGTTCGAGAAACTCGAGCGATTCTCGGCGATCGCGTACCGTCCCTGAGCGAGCCGCCGCACGGTTTCGCGCGTGGACCGCGCACGAGAACCGACCGGGTTCCCGGTATGCTCCGGCCAGAGCCGGAGGAGGAGATCAGGCCATGGCCGAGAGAACGATCCTGGTGTGCGATGTCTGCGGGAAGCCCGCCGCCGAGACGGTCACGATCCGCGTCGCGCGCGGGAACTACGTGAAAGACCTCTGTGCGGCGCACGTCGACGCGTTGGTGACCGGGGGTCGTCGCGCGCGTCCGGGTCGGCGCAAGGGCGTCGTCGCCACTCCGGCTCCGAAGAAGCGGGGACGACCTCGCAAGACCGCCTGATCGCTGCGGCGTCCGGGCCGATCATCGCCCGTCGCGCATCGGGCGGATCACCCGCTCCGCGAACCGCTCGATCTGGTCGGGTTCGATGAGCGCGAACGGCAGCACCCACGGCGACACGATCAGCTCCTCGACCCCGATCGCGGCGAACGCCTCCGCGCGTTCGATGACGCGCTCGGGTGTGCCGGACAGCGTGTCCGCGCACCACGAGTCCAGCGACTCGTCCGCCATCGCGTTCCCCGGCATCGCCGCGCGGCCGCGCTCGAACACGGCCCGGAGCTCCGCGTCGTCGTCGCCGATCAGCGCGTAGAGCCCGACGGACCGACGCAACGTCCCGGGGTCGCGGCCGGCACGCTCGCACGCCGCGTCCGCGGCCGCCGAGGTCGCGGCGTAGGCCTCCGGCGACCACCGCCACACGGTGTTCCACCCCTCGGCGAAGCGGGCCGCCATGGCGAGCGACCGTGGGCCCCCCTTCGAACCGAGCCAGATCGGCGCACGCGGACGCTGGACCGGCGGCGGGATCGTCCGCGCCCCGCGGAGACGGAACCGTCCCGCCTCGACGGTCGCCGGCTCGTCGCCCTCGAACGCCGTGAGGATCCGGAGCACGTCCTCGAGGAGGTCGAAGCGCTCGCCGGTCGAGCCGAACGCGTAACCGAACGCCTCGAACTCGCGCTCCAGCCAGCCGGCGCCCAGGCCGAGCTCGAGCCGGCCGCCGGAGAGCGCGTCGATCGTCGCGGCCGTCTTCGCCAGGATCGACGGGTGGCGGAACGGCGCGCCGAGCACGAGCGTGCCCAGGCGGACGTGCTCGGTCGTCACGGCGAGTCCGGCGAGCGCGGTCAGCGGCTCGAGGGACGCGATCGGGTCGGCCGGGAGGCCGTAGCGTTCGAACGTGTAGAAGAAGTGGTCGGAGACCCAGACGGAGTCGAACCCTACCGACTCCGCGCGATGCGCCACGGCGGCCATCCGCTCGAACGAGACCTCCCCGTCGGGGAACGAGAAGCCGTAGTGGGGCAAGGCGAGACCGAAGCGCATCCGGCGAGGATACGGGCCGTTACGGCGAGGGCGACGGGATCGTGGTGCGCAGCGACACGGAGCCCGACAGCACCACCGCGCCGGTCGCATCCTGGATCTCGACACCGGTGTAGCGCGAGACGTCGAAGTCCTTCTGCTTCAGCAGGGTCGCCGCGCCCGCCTCGCCGATCGCCTCCGCCCGGATCTTGCCCACGAAGAGACGGCGGTTCGGCTCGCCCACCAGGTAGACCTGGTACGGCGCCGGTTGCGCCGCTCCCGGCTGGAGACCGCTCACCCAGATGCTCACCAGGTCGCGGCCGCTCGGGGACGCCATCGTCAGCGCGGCCCCGCCGGCAGGACCGCCGTCCGGACCCACGAGCGTTCCGATGAACACCCGGTTCTCGGGATCGGAGAGGCCCTCCTGGTCGAGGACGTCCTTGAACCTGCGGGCGATCCCGATCTGATCCTGCTGCACCTGCTCCACCTGCAGCTCCGCGCGGGCCGCCTTGCCGGCCATCGCGGCG
>DATBLY010000003.1:0-15653 GCA_036555125.1 Actinomycetota bacterium
ATGGGCAAGCAGAAGTTCGAGCGGACGAAGCCGCACGTCAACATCGGCACGATGGGTCACATCGACCACGGCAAGACGACGCTCACGGCGGCGATCACCAAGCGCCAGGCCGACAAGGGCCTCGCGCAGTTCACGCCGTTCGACGAGATCGACAAGGCCCCCGAGGAGCGCGAGCGCGGCATCACGATCGCGATCGCCCACGTGGAGTACGAGACCGAGAACCGCCACTACGCCCACGTCGACATGCCCGGCCACGCCGACTACATCAAGAACATGATCACCGGCGCCGCCCAGATCGACGGCGCGATCCTGGTGGTCTCGGCGGCCGACGGCCCGATGCCCCAGACCCGCGAGCACGTGCTGCTCGCGCGTCAGGTCGGCGTCCCCTACATCGTGGTCGCGCTGAACAAGTGCGACATGGTGGATGACCCCGAGCTGCTCGAGCTCGTCGAGCTCGAGGTCCGCGAGCTGCTCACCTCCTACGAGTTCCCCGGCGACGACACCCCCGTGATCCAGGTCTCGGCGCTGAAGGCGCTGGAGGGCGACGAGGGCTGGGTCGGCAAGATCGACGAGCTGATGGCCGCCTGCGACACCTACATCGCCGAGCCGGTGCGCGAGACCGACAAGCCGTTCCTGATGCCGATCGAGGACGTGTTCTCGATCACCGGGCGCGGGACCGTGGTCACCGGCCGGGTGGAGCAGGGCAAGCTCGCGAAGATGTCCGAGGTCGAGATCGTCGGGATCCGCGAGACCCGCAAGACCACCGCCACCGACCTCGAGATGTTCCGCAAGCTCCTGGACGAGGTCCAGGCCGGCGACAACGTCGGGATCCTGCTGCGCGGGATCGACAAGGACGAGGTCGAGCGCGGCCAGGTGCTCGCCACCCCGGGCTCGATCACCCCCCACACGAACTTCACGGCCCAGGTCTACATCCTGTCCAAGGACGAGGGCGGGCGCCACACCCCGTTCTTCAACGGCTACCGCCCCCAGTTCTACTTCCGCACGACCGACGTCACCGGCACGGCGAACCTGCCCGAGGGCGTCGAGATGGTGATGCCGGGCGACAACGTCGAGATGACGGTCGAGATGATCGCCCCGATCGCCATGGAGGAGGGCCTGCGGTTCGCGATCCGCGAGGGCGGCCGCACCGTGGGCGCGGGCCGCGTGACGAAGATCCTGAAGTAGGACGACGGAGCGGACGGAGAGAAGGCGCGACGTGGCAGGACCGAAGATCCGCATCAAGCTCCGGGCATACGACCATCGGATGCTGGACGTGGCGGCTCGCGACATCGTCGAGCACGTGACGCGCACCGGTGCCAAGGTCGTCGGCCCGGTGCCGCTGCCGACCGAGCGCCGCATCTACACGGTCATCCGGTCGCCGCACAAGTACAAGGACTCCCGTGAGCACTTCCAGATGCTCACGCACAAGCGGTTGATCGACATCGTCGACGCGACCTCCAAGACGGTCCAGGAGCTCCAGCGCCTGAACCTGTCGGCCGGGGTGGACATCGAGATCAAGCTCTGAGGATGGGTGACGTGAAGGGCATCTTGGGCGAGAAGCTGGGCATGACCCAGATCTTCGAGGACACCCGGGCGGTGCCGGTGACGGTCATCAAGGCCGGCCCGTGCTTCGTCGCGCAGGTGAAGACGAAGGAGCACGACGGCTACGACGCCGTCCAGCTCGCCTACGCGGAGCCGCGGCGCAACGCCCTGACGAAGCCGATGAAGGGCCACTTCGACGCGCACGGGGGTCACCCCGGGCGCCACCTCGTCGAGATCCGGACCGACGACGCCGCCAGCTACACGCCCGGTCAGGAGCTCAGGGCCGACCTGTTCGCGGCCGGTGAGCGGGCGGACGTGGTCGGGGTCTCGAAGGGCAAGGGGTTCGCGGGCGTGATGAAGCGCCACGGGTTCGGCGGCCTCGGCGCGAGCCACGGGACGGAGCGCAAGCACCGGTCCCCGGGGTCGATCGGCGCCTGTGCGACGCCGTCGCGCGTGTTCAAGGGCATGCGCATGGCGGGCCAGCACGGGAACCAACGGGTCACCGTCTTGAACCTCGAGGTCGTCCAGGCCGACCCGGAGCGGAACCTGCTCCTGGTCAAGGGCGCGGTCCCCGGGCCGAACGGCGGACTCGTGATGGTGCGTTCGGCCGTCAAGGCCCCGGCCGGGAAGGGGGCGTGATGGCGACGGTCGACGTCTTCGACCCGGCGGGCTCGAGGTCCGGCAGCCGCGAGCTCCCGGACGAGATCTTCGCCTCCGCCGTGAACGTCCCGCTGATGCACCAGGTCGTGGTGACCGGCCTGGCCAGCCTCCGCGCGGGCACGCACAGCACGAAGACCCGCGGCGAGGTCTCGGGCGGGGGGAAGAAGCCGTGGCGCCAGAAGGGGACCGGCCGAGCCCGGCAGGGGTCGATCCGGTCGCCGCAGTGGGTCGGCGGCGGGATCTCCCACGGTCCGCAGCCCCGTTCGCACGACCTCCGGATCAACAAGAAGATGAAGCGCGGCGCGCTCCGTTCCGCGCTCACCGACGCGCTGCAGAGCGGCAAGGTCGTGGTGATCGAGGATCCGTCGTTCGAGGTGCCGAAGACCCGCGAGGCCGTGGCGCTGCTGCGGGCGCTCGAGCTCGGCGGCAAGGTCCTGGTCGTGCTGCCGGAGCCGCACGAAGCGACCGAGAAGTCCTTCCGGAACCTCACGACCGTCCGGGTGACCTTCGCGCCGAGCCTGAGCACCTACGACGTGCTCCGTGCCGACCGCGTCGTGTTCACGACGTCGGCCCTGGATGTCCTGGAGGGCAAGGCCGCCGCGACGGCGGTCGTCTCGGACGAAGCTGCGGGCGACGACGGGGAGGCCGAGGCATGAAGTCGCCTCGCGACGTCATCATCCGCCCGATCGTCTCGGAGAAGTCCTATGCGGGGCTCGAGCTGAACACGTACACGTTCCTGGTCGACCGCCGGGCGAACAAGACCGAGATCAAGGAAGCCGTTCAGACCATCTGGGACGTCCGCGTGACCTCTGTGAACACGCTGAACCGTCGCGGCAAGGTGAAGCGCCGCGGGTGGACGAAGGGCAAGCGCGCCGACGAGAAGCGAGCGATCGTGACGCTCGCCGAGGGCGACGCGATCGAGATCTTCGAGCTGGGGAAGTGAGTCATGGCCGTCCGTAAGTACAAGCCGACGACACCGGGACGCCGAGGCGGGAGCGTGTCCTCGTTCGACGAGATCACGCGGTCGCGGCCCGAGAAGTCGCTCGTCGCGAAGGGCCGGAAGAAGGCCGGACGCAACGTGCACGGCCGGATCACCACCCGGCACCAGGGCGGCGGCAACAAGCGCCGGTTCCGGATCATCGACTTCCGCCGCAACAAGGACGGGGTCCCGGCCAAGGTGGCGCATATCGAGTACGACCCGAACCGGAGCGCGAGGATCGCGTTGCTCCACTACGTCGACGGCGAGAAGCGCTACATCCTCGCGCCGCAGGGCGTCGCGGTGGGCGACCGGCTGATGTCGGGCGCCGACGCCGAGATCCGGCCCGGCAACGCGCTGCCGCTGCGCAACATCCCCGTGGGCACGGTCGTACACGCGATCGAGCTGAAGCCGGGCGCCGGCGCGAAGATGGCGCGGTCGGCGGGCACGAGCGTCCAGCTGATGGCGAAGGAGGGCGCGAAGGCGACCCTGCGGCTCCCGTCGGGTGAGACCCGTCTCGTCCCGGCGACCTGCAAGGCGACGGTGGGCGTCGTCAGCAATCCGGAGCACGAGCTGATCTCGCTCGGGAAGGCCGGCAGGGCCCGCTGGAAGAACAAGCGCCCCTCGGTCCGCGGCGTGGCGATGAACCCCGTCGACCACCCGCTGGGCGGCGGCGAGGGCAAGTCGTCGGGTGGTCGCCACCCGACGTCACCGTGGGGCAAGAAGGAAGGCCGGACGAGGAAGAAGAACAAGGCGTCGAACAAGGACATCGTTCGTCGTCGTGGGAAGGGTCGGGGCTGATGCCGAGGTCCGTGAAGAAGGGTCCGTTCGTCGACGAGCACCTGATGGTCAAGATCGACGAGATGAATCGGAAGAACGACAAGCGCGTCGTGAAGACGTGGTCGCGACGCTCGACGATCGTGCCCGACATGATCGGGCACACGATCGCCGTGCACGACGGACGCAAGCATGTCCCGGTGTTCATCTCCGAGTCGATGGTCGGGCACAAGCTCGGCGAGTTCGCGCCCACGCGCACGTTCCGATCGCACGCCGGGTCCGAACGCCGGACGGGGGTGCGTTGAGCATGGAGGCCCGAGCGAGCGTGAAGTACGTCCGCACCTCGCCGCGCAAGATGCGGCGGGTCGTGGATCTGATCCGTGGGCAGCACGTCCAGGAGGCCCGCCGGATCCTGCGCTTCTCGCCCCTCGGCGCCTCGCGCGACGTGGAGAAGCTCCTCGACTCCGCCGTGGCCAACGCCGAGCGGCAGCCCGGCGTGATCGCGGACAACCTGTTGGTAGAGCGGGCGTGGGTGGATGAGGGGCCGACGCTGCGGCGCTTCCGCCCTCGCGCCTACGGGCGCGCGACGCGGGTCCGCAAGCGCACCTCGCACGTGACGGTCGTGGTGAAGACGATGGGAGACGAGGGCTAGTGGGTCACAAGGTCAACCCGTACGGGTTCCGGCTGGGGGTCATCTACCCCTGGAAGTCCAACTGGTACGCGCGTCGGGATTACGCCGACCAGCTCCACGAGGACGTCTGGATCCGCAAGCACATCCGCTCCCGGCTCTCGCGGGCCGGCATCTCGAGCATCGACATCGAGCGCAAGGGCGACCAGATATGGGTCTTCATCCGCACCGCCCGCCCCGGCATCGTGATCGGGCGCAAGGGCGCTGAGGTGGACCGCCTGCGCAAGGACATCGAGCGATACACGAAGAAGCGCGTGGACGTGAAGGTCGAGGACATGAACCAGGCGGCGAGCGAGTCTCGCCCGGAGACCGACGCCGCGCTCCTCGCGCAGGGCGTCGCCGAGCAGCTCGTCGGTCGCGTGGCGTTCCGACGCGCGATGCGCCGCGCGGTGCAGACGGCGATGCGCGCCGGCGCGCTGGGCGTCAAGGTCCAGGCGGCGGGTCGCCTCGGCGGGACCGAGATGTCCCGCCGCGAGTGGTACCGCGAGGGTCGGGTGCCCCTGCACACGCTCCGCGCGAAGGTCGACTACGGCACGGCCGAGGCGAAGACGACGTTCGGCCAGATCGGCGTGAAGGTGTGGATCTACCACGGAGACGAGATCCCGTACCGCGAGCAGGAGACCGAGCGGGCGCTCGCGCGGGCGCGGGTCGGTGGCGGCGGGCGCTCCGGCACCGAGGCGCAGCCGGCTCCGCGGCGTCGGGCCACCGCCGAGGCGGCGGTCGCGCCGGTGACGGAGGCCGGCGAGGCTGCCCAGACCGAGGCGGCCGCGTCCGTGCCCGCTGCGCCCGAGCCCGAGGCAACGACGGCCGAGGCAACGACGGTCGAGGCGGCACCCGCCGAGGCGGTCACCGAGGGCGGTGAGGCCTGATGCTCGCGCCGAAGAAGGTCAAGCACCGCAAGGTGCATCGCGGGCGTCGCCGCGGCATGGCGAAGGGCGGGACCGAGATCCAGTTCGGCGACTTCGGTCTGGTGGCGCTCGAGCCCGCATGGATCACGAACCGCCAGATCGAGGCGGCACGCGTCGCGATCACGCGGCACATCCGCCGCGGCGGGAAGGTGTGGATCAACATCTTCCCGGACAAGCCGTACACGAAGAAGCCCGCGGAGACCCGCATGGGCTCAGGGAAGGGCAACCCCGAGGGATGGGTCGCGGTCGTGAAACCGGGACGTGTCATGTTCGAGCTGGCCGGGGTCTCGGAGCCGCTGGCGCGCGAGGCGATGAGCCGCGCGCAGCACAAGCTGCCCATCAAGACGAAGTTCATCTCGCGGGTGGGGGAGTAGATGGCCAGCAAGGCTGCCGAGCTGCGTGAGCTTCCGGACGAAGAGCTCGTGGACCGGATGGAGTCCGCGAAGGAAGAGCTCTTCAACCTGCGGTTCCAGCTGGCGACCGGGCAGCTGGACAACCCGACGCGGTTGAAGGCGGTTCGGCACGACGTGGCGCGGATCGCCACGGTGCTCCGCGAGCGCGAGCTGGACCGCGCCGCGGGCGAGGAGGAGAGCCAGTCGTGAGTGAAGAGCAGATGGCGGCCGAGCGCGGACGGCGGAAGGTCCGGACCGGCGTGGTCGTCTCGGACAAGATGGACAAGACGGTCGTCGTGCGGATCGACCGCCAGATCCGTCACGCGATGTACGACAAGACCGTGCGACGGTCCTCGAAGCTGTCCGCGCACGACGAGGCGAACGACGCGCACGTCGGCGACACGGTGCGCGTGATGGAGACGCGCCCGCTGTCGAAGTCGAAGCGCTGGCGCGTCGTCGAGGTCGTCGAGCGGGCGAAGTAGGAGCGGGACGTGATCCAGCAAGAGACGCGCTGCAAGGTTGCGGACAACACGGGGGCCAAGGAGGTCCTGTGCATCCGCGTGCTCGGCGGGTCGGCGCGTCGCTACGCTGGGGTCGGTGACATGATCGTCGGGACCGTGAAGGATGCCTTGCCCGGGGGTGCGGTCAAGAAGGGCGAGGTGGTCCGCGCGGTGGTCGTGCGGACCGCCAAGGAGCGTCGGCGGCCGGACGGCTCGTACATCCGCTTCGACGACAACGCCGTCGTGATCATCAACGAACAGAAGAACCCGCGCGGTACCCGGATCTTCGGGCCGGTCGCGCGAGAGCTGCGAGAGAAGCGATTCATGAAGATCATCTCGCTGGCACCGGAGGTGCTCTAGACATGCCGGGCGTCAACATCAAGAAGGACGACAACGTGCGCGTGATGGCGGGCAAGGACCGCGGCAAGGAAGGCCGCGTCGTCCGCGTGCTCCCCGGCGCAGGCCGCGTGATGGTGGACGGGGTGGCCCTGGCCAAGAAGCACCTGCGCGCCTCCGGTAAGCGTTCCTCCGGTGGGCAACAGCTCCAGCAGGGCGGGATCATCGACGCGGAGATGTACATCGACATCTCGAACGTGCAGATCGTGTGTCCGAGCTGCGGTCAGCCCACGCGCGTGGGGTACCGCGTCGACGATGACGGCAAGACCCGGATCTGCCGCAAGTGCGAGGCGGACCTATGAACGACGCGTACGTGCCTCGCCTGAAGGTTCGGTTCCGTGGGGAGCTGCTGGCCCAGCTGCAGGAGCAGCTCGGCCTCGGCAATCCGATGGAGGTGCCGCGCCTGGAGAAGATCGTCGTGAACATGGGTGTGGGCGACGCGGTCAAGGATGCTCGTATGCTCGAGGCCGCGGTCGACGACCTGACGGTGATCACGGGGCAGAAGCCGGTGATCACGAAGGCCAGGAAGTCGATCGCGGGGTTCAAGCTCCGCGAGGGCATGGCGATCGGGGCCAAGGTCACCCTGCGGGGCGACCGGATGTGGGAGTTCCTGGATCGGCTCGTGACGCTCGCGCTGCCGCGGATCCGGGACTTCCGCGGGTTGGACCCCAAGGCCTTCGACGGCCGCGGCAACTACACGCTCGGTGTGACCGAGCAGCTGATCTTCCCGGAGATCGACTACGACAAGGTGGTGAAGGTGCGCGGGATGGACATCACGATCGTGACGACCGCCCGCGACGACGACGAAGGCCGCGCGCTGCTGAGGGCGTTCGGGTTCCCCTTCGCGGGAGCCGAAGCGGTCCAGCAGGCGAGCTGAGGTAGGGACATGGCGAAGAAGGCACTCCTGAACAAGCAGCGACAGCAGCCGAAGTTCCGGGTTCGGGCCTACACGCGGTGCCGGCGGTGCGGGCGATCGCGAGCGGTCTACCGGAAGCTCCTGCTCTGCCGGATCTGCTTCCGTCAGCTGGCGCACGCCGGCGAGCTGCCGGGGGTGACGAAATCCTCATGGTGAGCACGCAACGACGGTTCTCGTCGAACGTCTCGGACCCGGTCTCGGACCTGCTGACCCGGATCCGCAACGCGAACCTCGCGTACAAGGACGATCTGATCGCGCCGGTCTCGAAGCTGAACGGGTCCGTGCTGCGGATCCTGCAGCAGGAGGGCTACATCGAGACCTTCGAGCGCGAAGGGGAGGGCGTGCAGGCGGCGTACCGGATCCGTCTGAAGTACGGGAAGGGCCGGACGCGCACCATCACAGGCCTGAAGCGGGTCTCGAAGCCCGGCCGTCGGATGTACGCGGGCCGGGGCGAGCTGCCACGGGTGATGGGTGGGCTCGGCATCGCGATCGTGTCCACGTCGCAGGGCGTGATGACGGATCGAGAGGCATCCCGCAAGGGGATCGGCGGCGAGTTGCTCGCCTTCGTATGGTGAGCGGCCGGACGAGAGCCAGGGAACGAAGGACAGGCAGGCGATGAGCAGGATCGGGAAGCGACCCATCGAGATCCCGAGCGGCGTCGAGGTCGACGTGGCGCAGGACAACGTGGTGACGGTGAAGGGGCCGAGAGGCTCCCTCACCCAACTCGTGCATCCCGACATGCGGGTGACGGTCGACGACGGCACGATCCGGGTGGACCGGCCCGACGACGAGGGGTTCCACCGCAGCCTGCACGGCCTGACCCGGTCGCTCCTCGCCAACATGGTCGAAGGGGTGACGAACGGCTTCGAGAAGCGCCTGCAGATCGTCGGGGTCGGATACCGCGCGGCCATGAAGGGCAAGGACCTCGAGATCGCGGCGGGGTTCTCCCACCCGGTCGTGGTGACGCAGCCCACCGGGATCGAGTTCGAGGTTCCAGCGCCCACCCAGATCGTCGTGCGGGGCAACGACAAGCAGCAGGTCGGGGAGACGGCCGCGAACATCCGGAAGATCCGCAAGCCGGAGCCCTACAAGGGCAAGGGGATCCGGTACGAGGGCGAGTACGTGCGCAAGAAGGCCGGGAAGGCCGCGAAGACGGGTGCCGCATGAGCGACGCGAAGACGAAGCGAGAAGCGAGGCTGCGCCGACACGCGCGGGTCCGCAAGAAGGTGTCCGGGTCCGCGGAGCGTCCGCGCCTGGCGGTGTTCCGTTCGAACCGTCACATCTACGTGCAGCTGATCGACGACGTGCGGGCCACGACGATCGCGCAGGCCTCCGACGCCGAGGTGGCGGCCGAGGGCAAGACGGCTCGCGCGAAGGCGGTCGGCGGGTTGATCGCCGGCCGGGCGAAGGACGCGGGCATCGAGCGTGTGGTGTTCGATCGCGGTGGCCGGCAGTTCCACGGGCGCGTCGCGGCGGTCGCCGAAGGTGCCCGCGAGGGAGGACTCCAGATCTGACATGAGGCGATACGACGCGAACCCCCAGGACAAGAGCCCGTTCGAGGAACGGGTGATCTCGATCAACCGCGTGGCCAAGGTCGTCAAGGGCGGCCGTCGGTTCTCGTTCGCCGCGCTCGTCGTGGTCGGTGACGGCGCCGGTCGCGTCGGGGTCGGCTACGGGAAGGCCAAGGAGGTCCCCGCGGCGATCGCGAAAGGCGTCGAAGAGGCCCGCCGCAAGATGTTCGAGGTCCCGATGATGGGGACGACGATCCCCCACGAGGTGATCGGGCGAGCCGGTGCGGGACGCGTCCTGTTGAAGCCGGCCGCCCCGGGGACCGGCGTCATCGCGGGGGGTCCGGTTCGGGCCCTGGTCGAATGCGCCGGGATCAAGGACATCCTGTCGAAGTCGCTCGGCTCCTCGAACCAGATCAACATCCTCAAGGCGGCGGTCCAGGGCCTGCACGACCTGCGCCGACCGGTCCAGGTCGCGCAGCTCCGCGGCCGCGACGTGCACGAGGTCGCGCCCAAGCCGATGCTCGCCGCCGTGGCCGCCGCAGATGCACAGGTCCAGGCCAAGCGCACGGCCGCGCTCGAAGAGGCGTACTCGGACGAGGCGTCGGGGCCGCCGGCCCCGTCGAGGGGTCGGCGATGAGCAAGCTCAAGGTCACCCAGCGTCGGAGCGTGATCGGCCGCCCGAAGGATCAGAAGGACACGGTCCGTCGGCTCGGCCTGCACCGCATGAACGACTCCGTGGTCAAGGACGACCGTCCGGAGGTCCGCGGCATGATCGAGAAGGTCAAGCATCTGGTCGACGTCGAGGAGGTCGAGGCGTGAAGGTCCATCACCTCCGTCCCGCGGAGGGCTCGACGAAGGAACGCAAGCGCGTGGGTCGCGGCCGTGCCGGCGCCGGTGGCAAGACCGCCGGTCGTGGCACGAAGGGCACCGGCGCGCGGAAGAGCGTGCCGGCCTACTTCGAGGGCGGTCAGATGCCCCTGCAGCGGCGGGTCCCCAAGCTGAAGGGGTTCACCAACCCCAACCGGGTCGCGTTCGCCCCCGTGAACGTCGAGATCCTCGCGAAGTACTTCGAGGGTGAGGTCTCGCCGGAGTCGTTGTACGAGCACGGACTCGCCCGCAAGGGTCGCCCGGTGAAGGTGTTGGCCCGTGGGGAGCTGGACAAGGCCCTGGTCGTGAAGGCACACGCCTTCTCCGCCGCAGCGAAGGCCAAGATCGAGGCCGCCGGTGGGCGCGCCGAGGTCGTTGGCTAGTCGGGAGTACGATAGAGCGCCGTGCTGAAGGCTTTCCTCAACGCGTTCCGGGTCCCGGATCTCCGCAACAAGATCCTCTTCACGCTGGCCATCATCGCGATCTACCGGTTCGGTTCGCACGTCCCCGTCCCCGTGGTGGACATCGGCGAGCTGGAGCGTCAGCTGGGGAACACCGACGGAACGAGCTTCCTGCAGTTCATCGACCTGTTCTCCGGCGGCGCGCTCGGGCGGATGGCGGTGTTCGGGCTCGGGATCATGCCGTACATCACGAGCTCGATCATCATGCAGCTCCTCACCGTCGTGATCCCGAAGCTCCAGCAGTGGCAGGACCAGGGCGAGGCCGGCACGAAGAAGATCAACCAGTGGACCCGGTACGTGACCGTCGTGCTGGCGCTCCTGCAGGCCACCGGGCTCGTCTTCCTGTTCCACAATCCGAACGCCCAGGGCGGCAGCGGGGTCGACATCTTCCCTCCGGGGACCTTCACGGCCCCCAACGTGATGCTGATCGTGCTGACCTTCACGGCCGGGACCGCGACGGTGATGTGGCTCGGTGAGCTGATCACGCAGCGCGGCGTCGGCAACGGCATGTCGATCCTGATCTTCACGAGCGTGATCTCTCGCCTGCCCTCCGAGGGGAACGCGATCCTGCAGACGGGTGGGACCGGCAAGTTCATCGTGATCTGCTTCATCGGGCTGGCCATCATCGTGGCCGTCGTGTTCATGGATCAGGGTCAGCGGCGCATCCCGATCCAGTACGCCAAGCGGGTGGTCGGGCGGCGGATGACCACCGGCGGCAGCACGTACCTCCCGCTGAAGGTGAACCAGGCCGGCGTGATCCCGATCATCTTCGCCACGTCGGTCCTGTACTTCCCGACGCTGCTCGCGAGCGTCTACCACGCGGAGTGGTTCCAGAGCTTCGTCAACAACTACGTGAACAACCAGCGGAGCATCGTCTACATGGCGCTGTTGACGCTGCTGGTCGTGTTCTTCGCCTACTTCTACTCCGCGATCCAGTTCGATCCCGTGCGGACCGCCGACCAGATCCGCAAGCAGGGAGGCTTCATCCCCGGCATCCGTCCCGGGCCGCCCACGGCGAACTACCTGAACTACGTCCTCACCCGCATCACGCTGCCGGGTTCGCTCTTCCTGGCGGCGATCGCGCTGCTCCCGACGATCGTGCTCGCGTACTGGGCGATCACGCAGTTCCCGTTCGGCGGCACGTCCGTGCTGATCACCGTCGGGGTCGCGCTCGAGACGATGAAGCAGATCGAGTCGCAGCTGATGATGCGCCACTACGAGGGCTTCCTGAAGTAGCCATGCGCCTCGTGCTCCTGGGGCCTCCGGGCGCGGGCAAGGGGACGCAGGCGACTCGGCTGTCGGAGCGCTACGGGATCCCCCAGATCTCCACGGGCGACATCCTCCGTGAACACGTGCAGGACGGATCCCCGTTGGGGATCCGCGCCCGCTCGTTCATGGACCGCGGGGAGTACGTTCCGGACGACCTGGTCGTCCAGATGGTGATGGATCGGCTGAGGGAGCCCGACGCCGAGAAGGGGTTCATCCTCGACGGGTTCCCCCGCACGGTCGCCCAGGCCCGGGCGCTCGAGGACGCGCTCGCCGAACTGGATCGCCCGATCGACGCGTTGCTGAAGTTCTCGATCAGCGATGACATGGCGGTGCGTCGTCTCTCGGGGCGCTGGACCTGCCCCAACTGCAAGCGGACCTACAACGTTGAGTTCAAACCACCTGCCGTGGAGGGTATCTGTGATTCGTGCGGACATCGGCTCGAACGACGCGCGGACGACGACGAGCTGACGGTGCGGCGGCGGATCGCCGTCTACGCCGAGCAGACCCGGCCGCTCGAGTCCTTCTACCGTGAGCGCGGCCTGCTCCGCGAGGTCGATGCGCAGGCGCCCGAGGACCAGGTGACGGCTCGCACGATCGAGGCGTTGGCGGATCTCGAACCGTGATCATCTACAAGTCGCCCGAGGAGATCGACAAGATGCGCCGGGCGGGCGCGATCACGGCCGCCGCGATCGAGGCGATGCTCGACGCGGTGGCTCCCGGCATCACCACGGGCGAGCTCGACCGGATCGCGGAGCGAACGATCCGCGCGGCGGGTGCGACGCCGTCGTTCCTGGGCTACGGGGCACCCCACAAGACCCCGTTCCCGGGGACGATCTGCGCGTCGATCAACGAGGAGATCGTCCACGGGATCCCGTCCGCGACGCGCGTGCTGCAGGTGGGCGACGTGCTGTCGCTCGACTGCGGAGCGATCAGCGACGGCTTCCAGGGCGATTCCGCGGTCACCGTGATCGTGGGCGGGCAGGCTCCGTCGCCGGAGGCCGAGAAGCTCGTCCGGGCGACCGAGGAGGCTCTCGACGCCGCGATCGCGGTGATCCGCCCGGGGGGGAGGCTCTCGGATATCGGTGCGGCGATCCAGCAGGTGGCCGAGGGGGCGGGGTTCACCCTGGTGCGCGAGTACGGTGGGCACGGGATCGGCCGGGCGATGCACGAGGACCCGTTCATCCAGAACTTCGGGGCGCCGGGGCGGGGTCCGGAGCTCAAGCCCGGCCTGGTGGTGGCGGTCGAGCCCATGGTGATGCTCGGCAGCCACGAGACCCGGGTCCTGCCCGACGAGTGGACCGTGGTCACCGCCGACGGCTCCCTGGCCGCTCACTTCGAGCACACGATCGCGGTGACGCCCGAGGGGCACGAGATCCTCACCGCCCGTCGTGCCGGCGAAGCCGCCTGACGGCACGAGTGTCCGTGGACGTGGGCGCCGCCGCGCCCGTATACTGGGCGTTCGCCCCTGCCGGAGGCACGTTCACGCTGGTCACCGGCCTCGGGGTGCGAGCCTCAAGCAGACGGGACCATCTGGAGCGTGCCGAAGAAGGATGCGATCGAGGTCGAGGGGACGGTCGTCGAACCGTTGCCCAACGCCATGTTCCGGGTGGAGCTCGAGAACGGCCACAGGGTCCTGGCGCACATCTCGGGCAAGATGCGGATGCACTACATCCGGATCCTGCCGGGAGACCGCGTCTTGGTGGAGCTGTCACCGTACGACCTCACGAGGGGTCGCGTGGTGTACCGGTACAAGTAGGAGCGCACGATGAAGGTTCGGCCCTCGGTGAAGAAGATCTGCGACCGGTGTCGCGTGATCCGTCGCCGCGGCCGGATCCTGGTGATCTGCTCGAACCCGCGGCACAAGCAGCGGCAGGGATAGGAAGGACGCGAACAGGTGGCACGGATCGCAGGCGTCGACCTCCCCCGCGACAAGCGGTTGGACGTGGCGCTCCGCTACATCTACGGCATCGGGGAGACGCGCGCTTATCAGATCGTCGAGGGCGCCGGGGTCGACGGTGGCACCAAGGTGCGAGACCTCTCCGAGGACGAGGTCATGAAGATCCGCGAGTTCATCGACCGGACGTACAAGGTCGAGGGGGATCTTCGGCGCGAGGTCGCTCAGGACATCAAGCGGAAGATCGAGATCGGCTGCTATCAGGGCGTCCGGCACCGTCGGAGCCTGCCCGTCCACGGACAGCGCACGCACACGAACGCCCGAACGCGCAAGGGTCCGAAGAAGGCGATCGCCGGCAAGAAGAAGGCCGCGCGGAAGAAGTGACGAGGTGACCTGAGTTGGCGAAGCCCAAGGCGAAGAAGACCCGCAAGCGCGAGAAGAAGCACGTCGTTCACGGCCAGGCCCATATCAAGTCGACGTTCAACAACACGATCGTCACGATCACCGACCTGCAGGGGAACACGCTCAGCTGGGCGAGCGCCGGCAACGTCGGGTTCAAGGGCTCCCGCAAGTCCACGCCGTTCGCCGCGCAGCTCGCCGCCGAGAAGGCCGCCCGGCAGGCCCAGGAGCACGGGCTGCAGAAGGTGGACGTCTTCGTCAAGGGCCCCGGCTCCGGCCGGGAGACCGCGATCCGTTCGCTCGCCGCGGCGGGCCTCGAGGTCGCGGGCATCCAAGACGTGACGCCGGTGCCCCACAACGGGTGCCGGCCGCGCAAGCGCCGCCGCGTCTGAGCGACGGCGCGACCAGGCGGCCCGTCGGCCGTCGGGGGTATCGAGAGGGCGAGGAAGGACTGGATGATCCCTCGCCGAAGGAGGAAGCACGGTGTTCATCGTCGCAAGACCTCAGATCACTGAGGAAGTCGTCACGCCGACCCGATCGCGGTTCACGATCGAACCGCTCGAGCCGGGCTTCGGGTACACGGTCGGGAACTCCCTGCGCCGCACGCTGCTGTCGTCGATCCCGGGCGCCGCGATCTCGTCGGTGCGCATCGACGGCGTGCTGCACGAGTTCGCGACCATCCCGAAGGTCACCGAGGACGTGACCGACATCATCCTGAACCTCAAGGAGCTCGTGATCCGGTCGGATCTGGACGAGCCGTCCACGGTCTACCTGAAGGGGAAGGGGCCCGGGGAGGTGACCGCAGGAGACATCGCTCCGCCTGCGGGCGTCGACATCCTCAACACCGACCTGCACATCGCCACCCTCGGCAAGGGGGCGTCGCTCGAGATGGAGATGACCGTCGAGCGCGGCGTCGGCTACCGCATGGCCGACAAGAACAAGAAGCCGCGGGATCCGATCGGCGTGATCCCCGTGGACTCGATCTTCTCGCCGGTCCGCAAGGTCTCCTACACCGTGGAGAACACCCGCGTGGAGCAGATGACCGACCGCGACCGTCTGATCCTCGACGTCGAGACCGACGGCTCGGTCACCGCCCGCGAGGCCGTGGCGTCCGCCGGCGGGACCCTGCTCGAGCTGGTGCAGCTCTTCAGCGAGCTGGCCGAGGCGGCGTCCGTGACGGTCGGGCCGGCCGAGGACGAGGAGCTGCCGAGCGACTACCAGATCACGATCGAGGAGCTGAACCTCTCGGTCCGGTCCTACAACTGCCTGAAGCGAGAGGGGATCAACTCGGTCGGCGATCTGGTGCAGAAGTCGGAGTCCGAGCTGATGGACATCCGCAACTTCGGCCAGAAGTCGATCGACGAGGTGAAGGCCAAGCTCGAGGAGCTCGGCCTGGGCCTGCGGGAGGAGTGAGGTGCCCAAGCCGAAGAAGGGGCCGCGACTCGGCTCGAACCCGGGCCACCAGAGGCTCCTGCTCTCCGGGCTCGCCTCCCAGCT
>DATBLY010000040.1:0-4427 GCA_036555125.1 Actinomycetota bacterium
AGATCCGTCGCGAATCCGACGTGCCGATCATCATGCTGACGGCCCGCGGGGAGGAGATCGACCGCGTCCTGGGTCTGGAGCTCGGCGCGGACGACTACGTCGTCAAGCCGTTCTCGATGCGGGAGCTGACGGCCCGGATCCGCGCCATCATGCGTCGCGGCCGGGCCGCGGGGCGCCGGGGCCCGATCGAGATCGGCGATCTCGTGCTCGATCCGTCGGCGCGAACGCTCACCAAAGACGGGGAACCCGTCGAGCTCGCGGCGAAGGAATTCGACCTGCTCCACCTGTTGATGGCGAACGCCGGGGACGTCCTCAAGCGCGAGTTGATCATGGACGAGGTCTGGGACCCGCACTGGTTCGGGCCCACGAAGACCCTCGACGTCCACATCTCGTGGCTGCGCAAGAAGATCGAGGACGACCCGGCCTCCCCGCGCTACATCACGACGATCCGCGGAGTCGGCTTCCGCTTCGCGGCGCCCGAGGAGCTGGGTGGGCCGGTCGATCCCGCCCGCGATGGCTGAGCGGAAGCGGCCGATGACGGTCCGCACACGCTTGGTGCTCGCCTTCGCCTACATCCTGCTCACGGTGATCATCGCGCTCACGGTCCCCCTCGCCTTCAACCTGCGGCAACGGACGATCACCGAGGTCGAGTCGCAGGCGAAGCTCACCGCGCAGACCATCGCGGCCGGCATCGGCGCCGAGACGCTCGCGCACCCGCGCCGGTTGGAGCGGCTCACGGCGCAGTACGCCGAGGAGACGGGCGACCGCGTGATCGTGATGGACGCCGAGGGAACCGTGCTGGCCGACTCCGACGGCGAGGACGTCGGGCAGGACTACGCGAACGGGCTCCGCCCCGAGGTGACGAGCGCGCTCGACCCGACCGCTCCCACGGCGGACGCCCGGATCCGCTTCAGCCGAACCGAGAACGCCGACATCCTGGTCGCCGCCGCCCCGATCCTCGACGAGGGGCTCGTGGGGGCGGTGCGGATCACGCAGAACGTCCAGAACGTGACGGACGCGGTGCGGAGCACCACGATCGGGCTGATCGCGCTCGGCGGCGCGGGGCTGGTCGCCGGGCTGGTGATCGCGTTCGCACTGGCCGGATCGTTCAGCCGCCCGCTCACGCGGCTCGCCGCGACGGCCCGGCGGCTCGGACAGGGCGATCTCCGGGCGCGGGCGGGCGACGTCGGCGGCGCCAGCGAGATCGAGGATCTCGCCCGCTCCTTCGACGAGATGGCCGACCGTGTCGAGCGCTCCGTGGCGGCCCAGCGGGAGTTCGTCGCGAACGCCTCGCACCAGCTCCGCACCCCGCTGACGGGGATGAAGCTCCGGCTCGAGGCCGCCGCGGCCGATGCGACGCCGCCGGTGAAGCGTCAGCTCGACGCCGCCGACGACGAGGTCGACCGTCTGGCCGCGATCGTCGACCGCCTGCTGGTGAGCGCTCGGCGGATCGAGGCCGGCGAGCGTCCGGACGAGGCCGACCTCGTCCGTGCGGCCACCCGCGCGATCGAGCGATGGCGCGACCGCGTCGTCGCGTCGGAGAGTTCGCTCGAGGGCGAGATCGGCCCGGCGGTCGCCCAGGCCGACACGACGGACGTCGACCAGATCCTCGACAACCTCATCGAGAACGCGATCCGGTATGCGCCCGGAGCCATCACCCTCGGGACGGGGGTGGCGCAGGGCCGCGCGTCGCTCTGGGTCCGCGACCGCGGGCCGGGGATCCCCGCGGGCGACCTCGGGCGGGTCACCGAGCGCTTCTACCGAGGGGCGGGCGCTCCCGAGGGCGGGTCCGGGCTCGGGCTCGCGATCGCACGCGAGCTCGCCGAGGCGAACGCAGGGGCGATCGAGATCCGCGTGCCCGCCGACGGCGGCACCGAGGTCGAGGTCCGGTTCCGGCTCGCCGCCGACACGGTCGCCGAGCCGCAGGGCACGAACGGCGCGCTGCACGCCCCGGAGGACCGGAGCGCGACCTCGTCTTAACCCGGCCTTATCCGGCGGCCCTCTAGCCTGGCGTCGTGAACACCGCGCTCAAGACGACCTTGATGGGGCTCGGCGGCCTGGCCCTCGCGATCCTGCTGTCGCTGGGGGCCTTCGCGCTGGCAGGCCGATCCCTCGGGGAGCCGCCCGTGGCCGTCCCGGCCCTCTCCAGGTCGCCGAGCGCCACCGCCCAGCCCAGCCACCCGGCCTCGCCGAAGCCGTCACCCTCACGCACCGGCTCGGCCTCGCCTACGGCCCCCGCGAGCGCCTCGCCGTCGGATGACGACCACTCCGGCAGCGGGAGCGGCTCGGACGACCACTCCGGCAGCGGGAGCGGCTCGGACGATCCGCCCGGCGACGATCATGGCGAGGACGACGACTAACTAGCGGTTCCGGCGACACGCATTCCGTGGGAAACTCGACCGCACGATGCAGGACCATCGCGGCCGCCACGAGATCTGGGGCGACGACCCCGAGGAACGGGACGCGAGCGAGGTGATCGCCGAGCTCGCCGCGACCGAGCCCGCGTTCGAGCGGCGGTGGCACCATCACCCCGCGTTCCTGCCCGCCAAGGCGGTCGGTCGCTTCATCGGGCGCAACGGCAAGCGGATCGCCATCACGATCGTCGGGTTCGTGGTGGTCCTCGCCGGCGTCGTCCTGCTGGTCCTGCCCGGCCCCGGGTGGGCCCTGATCTTCTTGGGGCTCGCGATCCTGGCGACCGAGTACGTCTGGGCCCGCCGGATGCTCGAGACGGCGAAGCAGAAGTTCGGTCAGGCGAAGGACGCGGTCCTGCGCAAGAACCGGAAGGGCGGCGGCGAGCCGTCCGCATCCACCGACGATCCACCCGCGTGACGTCGTCGCCTCGCGTAGCCTCGAGGAGATGAGCGCGGGGCCGCATCCTGATCGGCACGTCGATCTGCGCGCCGGTTGCCCCACACGGGCGCGTCCCGAACACGTCGGGCCTGTCGGCCCGTGACGCGAAGCCCTCCACGTGCGGAGCTTGATCGGAAGGAGCAGCCGGTGAGCGACACTAGGCTTCGGCATCGAGCGCCCGCACGGCCGCCTATCGAGACGCCGGGAGCCCGAGAGTCACGGCTGTCGCGGCTCTGCCTCTTGTGGTGCGCGGTGGCCCCGTTCGTCGGCTTCGCCCTTGCGGGAAGGGTCTTCAACCTGGGATCCGAGGGTGATTGGGAGCCGTGGAAGGCTGCTGTCCTCGGGTTCTCGCTGATGACTCCTTTCGCGATCGGCGCGTACCTCGGTGCGCGGTCCGTCTGGAAGGGCTTCAAGGGTGGTTGGGTCGGACTCATCGCCAACCTGGTCCTTGGGGCGCTGGCGGTCGGGATGCCCATATCGGAGTCACTGAATGGGTGATATCGCTAGGCCGGCGGAGCTGCCTCAGGCCTGGGCGGCATCGTCTTTCACGGAGACGCGCGCATAGATGGCCGACGCAGTGCCATGACACCATCGACTTCCAGCTTGCAGCGCGGGGCGGGACGCATCCTGATCGGCACGTCCTCGTGGACGGACCCGACCCTGATCAAGGACGGGGACTTCTACCCGCCCGGCACGAAGACGGCCGAGGCCCGTCTGAAGTTCTACGCGTCGCGCTTCCCGCTGGTCGAGGTCGACTCGACGTACTACTACCCGCCGTCGGAGAAGAACTCCGTCCTGTGGATCGAGCGCACGCCAGCCGACTTCACGTTCAACATCAAGGCGTACTCGCTGCTCACGAACCACCCGACGCGGGTCGACTCGCTGTACGGCGACATCAGGGCGTCGCTCCCGCCCGAGCTGCTCGACAAGCGCAACGTCTACCGCGACAAGCTCCCCGACGACGCCGTGGACGAGGTGTGGCAGCGGTTCCGCGACGCGCTGATGCCGCTGCACTCCGCGGGCAAGCTGGGCGCGGTCCTGTTCCAGTTCCCACAGTGGTTCGTGATCTCACGCAAGAGCAAGGCCTACATCGAGGAGTGCGTCGCGCGCCTGCCGGACTACCGGATCGCCGTGGAGTTCCGGCACCACAGCTGGATGCGCGAGGACAATCGGGAGGAGACGCTCGCGTTCCTCGAGGAGCGGAACCTGCCGTTCGTGTGCGTCGACATGCCACAGGGGTTCGCTTCGAGCGTTCCGCCGATCGCCGCGGCCACCGCCGACGACCTCGCGATGGTGCGGTTCCACGGCCGCAACCGCGACGCCTGGGAGACGAAGAGCGACACGGCGTCGGAGCGGTTCCGCTACGACTACTCGCCGGCGGAGCTCGGCGAGTGGGTGCCGAGGATCGAGTCCCTCTCGGAGGAGACGCGCGAGACGCACGTCCTGATGAACAACTGCTACCGGGACTTCGCGGTCCGGAACGCTCGCGAGCTGGGGGACCTCCTGCACCTCGACGAGTGAGGGCCGGGGTTCCGGCCGCCCCGGGGTACGCTCATCGGCATGATGACCGGGCACCG
>DATBLY010000061.1:0-14809 GCA_036555125.1 Actinomycetota bacterium
CGGGCGACGCGCTGTACGAGGGCGACGAGACGTTCTCGGTGGTCCTCGCGGCTCCCGTCGGCGGCACCCTCGCGGACCCGACGGGCGACGTGACGATCGTCGACGATGAGGGCCGCCCGGTCCTGTCGGTGGGCGACGCGACGGTCACCGAGCCCGACCACGGGACCGCGCCCGCGACCTTCACCGTGACCCTCTCGGCGCCGTCGAGCTTCCCGGTCGTCGTCGAGTACGCGACCGTCGACGGCACCGCCGGCCCGGACGACTTCACCCCGGCGACCGGCACGATCACGCTCTCCCCGGGCGCGGTCGGCGACACCGTCACCGTCGACGTCCTGGGCGACTTCGCGGTCGAGCCGGACGAGGGCTTCACCCTCGAGCTCCGCAACCCGGTCGGCGCGCTGGTCGGCGACGGCTCCGGGCTCGGGACGATCGTCAACGACGACGACCCGCCGCAGCCGACCGTCTCGGTCGACCCCGTCTCCGTGCGTGAGGGCGATCAGGGGATGACGTTCGTCACGTTCACCGTCCGGCTCTCGAACGCGGCCGCCTCCGACGTCGTGGCCCGCTACCTCACGATGGACGCCTCGGCGACCGGTGGCGAGGACTACGCCGCCGCCACCGGCCAGGTGTCGATCCCCGCGGGTCAGGAGACGACGAGCGTCGAGATCGCGGTCCTCGGCGACGAGACGGTCGAGCCGACCGAGACCTTCGAGCTCGCCCTGGTCTGGGCCACGGGCGCCGAGACGGGCACCGACGGCACGGCCACGATCGTCAACGACGACCGCCTCGCGACCCGCATGTCGATCCGCGGCCGGGGGATCGCCGGCTCCCGGATCTCGGTCCGCGGTCGACTGGTCGCCCCGCAGGCCGGTCTCGACGTGAGCGTCACGCTCTACCGACGGGTGGGTCACCGTTGGGTCGAGGTCCGCGAGCTCGACGTCGAGACCACGGCCACCGGCCGCACGACCCGCTCCGCGGAGGTCGTCACCCTCTTCCGGGCCCGCTTCCGCCAGGTGGAGCCCGGCCGGTACCTGGTCCGCGCGGCGTTCCGTGGCGACGACGTGAACGCGCCCAGCCACGCGCGCGACCGGTTCCGCCTCCGTTGAGCCGTCCGCATCGGCGCCCCGCGCGCCGCGCCCCTTGACAGCTCGAACACCTGTTCGATAGCGTCGCTTCCCCGCGCGGCCCCACCGGCGGAGGTGCCATGCTCGACGCGCCGCTCCAGACCACGCTGGCCGACGGCGTGCCCCTCGCGGAGGTGACGTTCTGCGTCGTCGACCTCGAGACGACCGGCGGCTCCCCCACCGACTCCGCGATCACCGAGGTGGGGGCGGTCAAGGTGCGTGGTGGCGAGCGGGTCGGCAGCTTCCGATCGTTCGTCGATCCACGGTGCCCCATCCCTCGGGCGATCACGCACCTCACCGGGATCGACGACCGGGACGTGCGCGGAGAGCCGCCGATCGAGGCGATCCTCCCGATGTTCCTGGAGTTCGTCCGCGGGTGCGTCTTCGTCGCGCACAACGCTCGCTTCGACTTCTCGTTCCTGAACGCCAACCTCGTGCGACACGGCTACGGAGCGCTCCCCCCGCCGCCCGTGTGCACCGCCAAGCTCGCCCGACGCATCGTGTGGCCCGACGTCCCCAACGTCCGATTGCAGACGCTCGCGCGGTACTTCCGGACCCGCGCGGAGCCGATCCACCGCGCCCTCGATGACGCCGAGGCGTGCGCCGAGGTCTTGGACGGGCTCCTCGAGCTCGGCGGACGCTTGGGGATCGTCACGCTCGGCGACCTGCACGAGGCATGCCGCGCCCGGGGCCGGCCGAACTTCGGCAAGATCCGGCTCGCCGACGCGCTCCCGCATGCCCCCGGCGTCTATCGGTTCCTCGATCGCGACGGCACGGTGCTGTACGTCGGCAAGTCGAAGGACCTCCGGGCGCGGGTCAGGTCGTACTTCTACGGCGACTCCCGCAAGAAGGTCGAGGACCTGCTGACGGCGACGACGACCGTCGAGGGCGAACGGTGCGCGTCCGAGCTCGAGGCACTGGTCGTGGAGGCGCGGCGGATCCGCGAGCACGAGCCCCGCTTCAACCGTCGCGGGAAGGGCTGGCATCGCTACGCCTACCTGAAGATCGACCCGTCGGAGGCGTTCCCGCGCCTGAAGGTCGTCCGCACCGCGCGACCCGACGACGGCTGCGCCTACCTCGGGCCGTTCGGCAACGGCGCCCGGGCGCGTCTGGCGAAGGAGGCCCTCGAGGAGGTCTTCCCCGTCCGGCGGTGCACCAAGGCCATGGCGCGCTCGACCCGGTTCGCCCCCTGCGCGCTCGCGGACATCGGCCGCTGCGCCGCACCGTGCGACGGTCGCGTCGACCCCGAGCGCTACGGAGAGCTCGTCCGGAGGCTGGTCTCCTCCCTCTCATCCCCGGGCGGGCTCCTCGGAGCGCTCGAGGGCCGGATGGCGGCCCTCGCAGAACAGGAGCGGTTCGAGGAGGCGGGTCTGGTCCGCGACCGGCTGCGCGCGCTCGCCGAGGCCCTCGCCCGCGCCCGCGTCGATGCCTGGCTGATCGGAGCCGGGACGCTCGAGCTCCGGGACCGCGATGGGGCATCGATCGCCCTCGACCGCGGCGCGCTGCGGGTCGGGACGTCGTCGGACGCCGCGGCGATGCCCGTCGGCATCCCCTGTGACCGGGAACGGGCCGACGAGCTCGCCGCGGTCCGGTCCTGGCTCGCATCGCACGACGTCCGGGTCGAGGCGTGCGACCGCCCCCTCGCCGAGCCGACCGACGGCGGGCAGGCCCTCGCGCGGATCCTCGCGACGATGCGGGCCGCCGGGAGGCCGGTCGAGGAGCGTTCGGGCGGGCGGCCGCGCGTCGCTGGCTAGACTGGACCGATGGAGCGCGCGGTCATCCTCGAGGGCGCCAGGACACCGATCGGGAAGTTCCTGGGCTCGTTCGCCGAGGTCCCGGCCGTGGAGCTCGGGACCCTGGCGGCGACGGAGGCGATGCGTCGGTCGGGCGTCGAGCCCGAGCGGATCGAGCAGACGATCGTGGGCCACGCCCGTCAGGCCGGGAACGGCCCCAACACCGGCCGGCAGGTGAGCGTCCGGGCAGGGGTGCCGGTCGAGGTCTCCGCGTACAACGTCAACCTCGCCTGCGGCTCGGGCATGAAGGCCGTCCAGCTCGCGGCCCAGCAGATCGCGCTCGGCGAGTCGGAGGTCGTGCTGGCGGGCGGGATGGAGAACATGACCCGCGTCCCCTTCCTGCTGCCGCAGATGCGCCTGGGGTATCGGCTCGGCGACGCCGAGGTGGTCGACGCGATGTACCGCGACGGGCTCCTCGACCCGCTCTGCGGACTCATCATGGGCGAGACGGCGGAGAACCTGGTCGATCGCTACGACATCTCCCGCGAGGAGCAGGACGCCTTCGCGCTCGAGTCTCAGGTGAAGGCCCGCAACGGCCGCGAGCGACGGGCCGCCGAGCTGTTCCCGGTCGACGCCCCCGCGCCGAACGGCAAGGGGACCGTGACGGTGGCCGAGGACGAACACCCGCGCCCCGACACGTCGATGGAGACGCTCGCACGCCTCTCCCCCGTGTTCCGCGAGGGCGGCAGCGTCACCGCCGGGAACGCGTCCGGGATCACCGACGGGGCGGCCGCGATGGTGCTGATGGCCGAGTCGCGCGCGCGGGGCGAAGGCCGCGAGCCGCTCGCGACGATCGTCGGGATGAGCTGGGCCGGCGTCCCGCCCGAGATCATGGGGATCGGCCCGGTCCCAGCCACCCAGAAGGTGCTCGAGAAGACGGGCCTGTCGCTCGCGGACCTCGACCTGATCGAGGTCAACGAGGCCTTCGCCGCTCAGGTGATCGCGTGCGAGCGCGAGCTGAAGTTCGATCGGGACCGGCTGAACGTCAACGGTGGTGGCATCTCGGTCGGGCATCCGATCGGGATGAGCGGCGCCCGCATCATCCTCGCGCTCGCCTACGAGATGCGCGCGAGGGGCGTCGCGCTCGGCCTGGCGACGCTGTGCGTCTCGGGCGGGCAAGGGCTCGCCGTCGTCCTGGAGCGGAGCTGAAGGAGCGGTCGATGAGCGTGCACGCGGTGGTCCTGATCCAGTGCGAGATCGACGAGATCCCCGAGGCGGCTCAGGCGATCGCGGAGATCGACGGCGTGTCCGAGGTCTACTCCGTCGCGGGAGAGTGGGACCTCGTCGCGATCTGTCGCGTGACCCAGCACGAGGACCTGGCGCGCGTGATCCCCGGCGGGATCGCCAAGGTCGAGGGCGTGGTCCGCACCGAGACGCTGATCTCGTTCCAGGTCTACTCCAGGCACGATCTCGAGCGGCTGTTCGCGATCGGCTTCGAAGGATGAAGCGAGAAGTCTGACCCAGACTACTGAGGCGGATCCCATCCGACCCGGACGGGGAGCGATGTCCGGCCCCACTCCCCCAGGTCGTCGGGATCCCGTGACGTGTACTTCTCCACGAGCAGCCGCCGGGCCAGCGCGTCCTCGTCGGTCCCCGGCTCGAGCGTCCGGGCGGTCGTCTCCCGGACCTCGCCCCCGAGCTCGAACCGCACCCGCGGATCCGCGAGCAGGTTCGCGACCCAGTCGCTGCGCTCCCGGCCGCCGGAGAGCAGGTAGACGGTCCCGTCGTGCAGCGCGAACCAGATCTCGATGCGGTGCGGCCGGCCCGTGACGCGACCGACCGTGGTGAGGTAGCCGAAGTCGAGGTCGGCGGGTCCGGGCACGCTCAGGGACGGCCGCCCGTCAGAGGGCGACCCAGAGGATCAACAGCACGAGGACGACGACCGCCCCACCCAGCATGAGCAGGTCGCCCTTCTTGACCTTGCCCGGCTGCATGGCGTTGAAACCCATCGTCAGATCCGGTAATAGGCGCGGAAGCGCTCGGTCGAGAGCCAGTACAGGTGCTGCCGGACCGTCGAGGCGTACGTCCGCGCCTCGGCGGCGTCGCGGCACGCGCGCTCGGACAGGACGATGCCGTCCGCGTCGACGATCCGTACCCGCCATCCGCCGGGGGCATCCGAGAGCTCGACCTTCATCCCGTCGTCGCTCATGGGTGCACCAGGTCCTGCTCGAGGCGCGTCAACTGCACGCGCAGCTCGCCCAACACCGAGTCCGACTCGATGGTCAGCGCCGGGCGGATGTCGGCGAGGCGTGTGAGAGCCTCCTCGAGCGCCGTGCCGGCGACCTCGGCGTCGCGCAGGGCGTTCACCAACGTGACCGCGTAGTCCGCCTGGAACGGCTCACCGTCCCAGGGGCACTCGCCCCCGCTCTCGACCACCTGCTCGGCCAGGAACGCTCGGCCGTCGCGCTTGCACGTTCCCTTGATCTTCACGCGCTCTCCTCCCGCTTGTGCATCACGAGCTCGAGCACCCGGTCGGCGAGCTCGAACGGATCGAACGGCTTGACGAACCAGGCGTCGGCACCCGACCACCGAGCGAGCCAGGCATCCTGCTTGCGCTCGAGCAGCACCACGATCACGCCGGTGAACGGGTCGTACCGGTCACGCAGCGCCTTCGCCAGCGCGAACGCCCCGGCCCGCGAGGCGATCTCGTCGGCGACGACGACCTCGGGGCGGTCGCGGATCGCCGCCTGGATCCCGAGCTCGCCGTTGCGCGCGGCGCGGAACCGGAGCTCGGTCCCGAGGCTCCGTTCGATGCTCCGGACGGCGAGGGCCATCAGCTCGCGGGCGTCGGGGTCGGGCGAGACGAGCAGGACTTCCACGGCGCGCATCGTACTATCGCGCTCGTCCGGGCGAGCATCGGCGGCGTCGTCGTCGAACCGCGACGCGCGGCGGCGGAGGAGGGATCGGGTGGCGAACAACCTGCAGGCGGCCGCGGCGGAGTTCGTCGCGACCTTCGCCCTGATCTTCGTGGGCGCGGGCGCCAGCATCCTGTACCTGAACGGCGTGCTCGACCTCACGGGCGTCGCGCTCGCGCACGGGCTGGTCCTCGCGATCATGGTCTCCATCACCGCCCACCTCTCGGGCGGCCTCGTGAACCCGGCGGTCTCGGTCTCCCTGTGGGTCACCGGGAAGCTCGCGGGCAACCGCGCCGCGATCCTGATCGCGGCGCAGGTGCTCGGGGCGGTCGCGGGGGCGTTCGTCCTCCGCGCGCTCGCGCCCGCGCAGGCCTGGGACGCGGCGAGCGGAGGCACCCCGGCGCTCGCGGACGGATACGCGGCCGCGAAGGGGGTGATGGTCGAGGCGTTCACGACGTTCTTCCTGGTGTTCGCCGTGTACGGCACCGCGGTGGACGACCGCGGTCCGTTCGCGAAGACGGCCGGGTTCACGATCGGCCTCGTGATCGCGTTCGACATCCTGGCGTTCGGCCCGTACACCGGCGCCGCGATGAACCCGGCCCGGTGGTTCGGTCCGGCGCTCGCCGCGGGCGACTGGTCCGACTGGTACGTCTGGATCGTGGGGCCGGTCGCCGGCGCGATCGTGGCCGGCGTCGTGTACTGGGGGGTCTTCCTGCGGGAATCGGTCGCCGCGGCGAGCGACGCGCCCGGTCCGCCGGACCCTCCCGTCGACCCGGCGGGCCCGTGAGCACATGAGCGTCGACGTCTACCTCGACGCCGCCTCGGCCACCCCGCTCCTGCCCGAGGCCCGCGGGGCCATGGTCGAGGCCCTCGATCGGTTCGGCGATCCGCTGAACATCCATGCGCCCGGACGCGAGGCACGGCAGGTCCTCGACGGCTCGCGCGCGACGATCGCCGAGGGGATCGGCGCGCAGCCCGACGAGATCGTCTTCACCTCGGGCGGCACCGAGTCGATCGCGCTCGCGATCTGGGGGGCGGTCCGGGCCGTGCGCGAGCTGGGGACGCGGATCGTCGTCGGCTCCGTGGAACACCCGGCGGTCGGGGGCGTCTGCAACGTGCTGGAGAGCGACGGGTTCGAGGTCACGCTCGTCCCCGTCGATCCCGACGGCGTGGTCGACATGGACCGCTACCGCGAGGAGGTGCGCAAGGCCGACACGCTCCTCGCGAGCGTTCAGCACGCGAACCACGAGCTGGGGACGATGCAGCCCGTGGCGGAGGCGGCGCGGATCGCGCGCGAGGCCGGCGTGCGCTTCCACACCGACGCGTGCCAGACCGTCGGACGCCTGCCGGTCGACGTCGAGGCGCTCGACGTCGACCTGCTCTCCCTCTCGGGACACAAGTTCGGGGGCCCGCCCGGCGTCGGGGCCCTGTACGTGCGGCGCGGCGTCGGCCTGACCGCCTACCCATGCGGCGACGACCGCGAACGGAAGCGCCGATCGGGCATGGAGAACACGCCGGGGATCGCGGGCATGGCCGCGGCGCTGTCGGTGTCGCTGGCCGCGATGGCCGACGTGGCGGCGGCGCAGTGGGCACTCACCGCGCGGGTGCGCGAGACGATCGCCGCGACGGTCCCGGGGGCACGGGTCCACGGCCACCCCACGCACCGCACGCCGCACCTCGTCTGTTTCAGCGTCGACGCGCTCGACCCGGCGACGCTGATGATGGCGCTCGACGATCGCGGGTTCCGGCTCGGCGCCGGGTCGCTCTGTTCGGGCCAGCCCGGCGATCCCTCGCCGGTCCTCGATCGGATCGGGCTCCCGAACACCTCGGGCTTCCGGCTGAGCCTCGGCCCCGGGACCGAGGCGGCCGAGGTCGACCGGTTGCTCGAGGTCCTGCCGGAGGTCGTGAGCGAGCTCCGGGAGGTGGAGGCGCGGTCGGCGGAGGCGCTGTCCCGGTTCCGGTCGCCCGGCGGCTGATCCGCCGCCCGTGCGGCCTCAGCCGACGGTCCAGGTGTCCCCGGAGCGGAGCAGGGCGGCCAGGTCGCCCGGCCCGAGTCGCTCCCGGGCGCGCTGGAGCTGATCGCGGATCGCGGCACCGTAGACGGGGCGGTCGAACTCCCGGAACACGCCGATGCACGTCGGCTCGGAAGGTCCCCGTGACAGGTGCGCGAGCCCGAACGCGAGCGACGGCCGCCCGTGGACGTCGTGGACGATGATCCGATCCTCCGGCGTGTCCGCGGTGGTGGCGATCGTCAGCCGGCCGTTGTCCCCGACGATGACGCAGCGGGTCCCCTCGTCGAAGACGATCGGCTCCCCGTGGACCAGGCGGATCTGGTTGTGCGCGCCCTGGGGCTTCTCGCGCAGGACGTCGAAGGCGCCGTCGTTGAAGACGTTGCAGTTCTGATAGATCTCGACGAACGCCGTCCCCTGGTGCTGGGCGGCCTGACGGAGCACGTCCGTGAGGTGTTGACGGTCGTTGTCGATCGTGCGGGCGACGAAGGTCGCCTCCGCCCCGAGGGCCAGGGCGATCGGGTTGAACGGGTGGTCCACCGACCCGAACGGCGTGGACTTGGTGACCTTCCCCTCCTCGGACGTCGGTGAGTACTGCCCCTTCGTGAGCCCGTAGATCTGGTTGTTGAACAACAGGATCTTCAGGTTGACGTTGCGGCGCAGCGCGTGGATCAGGTGGTTGCCGCCGATCGAGAGGCCGTCGCCGTCGCCGGTGACGACCCACACGGACAGCCCCGGGTTGGCGGTCGCGACCCCCGTGGCGAGCGCCGGCGCGCGGCCGTGGATCCCGTGCATCCCGTAGGTGTCCATGTAGTAGGTGAACCGTCCGCTGCAGCCGATCCCCGATACGAACACGGTGTCCTGGGGCTCGATGCCGAGCTCCGGCATGAACCCCTGGACCGCGGCCAGGATCGCGTAATCGCCGCAGCCGGGGCACCAGCGCACCTCCTGGTCGGACGTGAAGTCCTTCTTGGTCAGGGTGGCCACGCCGCCGGTCTCGCGGCCCGCCCCGTCGCCGTTCTCCGCGTCGCTCATCTCAGGCCTCACCGTCCGTTCGGAGCATCCGCTCGATCTCGTCCTCGAGCTCCTCGGCGAGGATCGGCGCGCCCTGCACCTTCGAGAAGCTGCGAGCGTCGATCAGGAACCGTCCCCGGATCAGCAGCGCGAGCTGGCCGAGGTTGATCTCCGGGATCAGGACCTTGGGGTACGCGCGCACGACCTCCTCGGTGTTGGCGGGGAACGGGTTCAGGTGCCGCAGGTGCGCCGTCGCGACCTTCCCGCCCCGGTCGCGGACGCGCCGCGCGGCCGCGGTGATCGTGCCGAGCGTCGAGCCCCAGCCGAGCACCAGCAGCTCGGCGTCGCCGCCGGGGTCGTCCACCGCGAGCGGCGGGACGTCGGCCGCGATCCGGTCGATCTTCGCCTGGCGGAGCGCCGTCATCCGCTCGTGGTTCTCGCCGTCGTAGCTGATGTTGCCCGTGAGCTCCTCGCGCTCGAGACCTCCCACCCGGTGGACGAGCCCGGGCGTTCCCGGCACCGCCCAGGGCCGGGCGAGGTCGTCGTTGCGCGCGTAGGGCAGGAAGACCCCGCCGTTGGCCGACGCGAAGCCCGGGTCGATCGTCGGTAGGTCGTCGAGGTCCGGTAGGCGCCAGGGCTCGGACGAGTTCGACAGGAACGTGTCGGAGAGCACGATCACCGGCGTCCGGTACCGGACCGCGATCCGTGCCGCCTCGATCGCCACGAAGAAGCAGTCGGCGGGGGACGCCGGCGCGACGATCGGCATCGGGGATTCGCCGTGGCGGCCGAACATCGCCAGGAGCAGGTCGCCCTGTTCGGTCTTCGTCGGCATCCCCGTGGACGGCCCCGCCCGCATCACGTCCACGATCACGAGGGGCAGCTCCATGATCACCGCGAGGCCGAGCGTCTCGGCCTTCAGGTCCATCCCCGGGCCGCTGGTCCCCGTGACCGCCAGGTTGCCGGCGAAGGCGGCGCCGAGCGCGACGTTGGCCGCCGCGATCTCGTCTTCGGCCTGCAGGGTGATCACGTCGAAGTTCTTGTGGCGCGCCAGCTCGTGCAGCAGCTCGGACGCGGGGGTGATCGGGTAGCTCGCGTAGAAGAGCGGGAGCCCGCTGCGCTCCCCGGCCGCGATCAGCCCCCACGAGAGCGCGGTCGAGCCGGCGATGTTCCGGTAGGTGCCCGGCGCCGCCTCCGCGGCCTTGACGGTGTAGGAGGTGGCGAAGACCTCGGTGGTCTCGCCGAAGTTGAACCCCGCCTTGAAGGCGGCGACGTTCGCGTCCAGGATCTCCTGCTTCCCGCCGAACTTCCGCTCGAGCCAATCCATCGTGGTCTCGCCGGGGCGCCCGTACATCCACGAGAGGAGACCCAGGGCGAACATGTTCTTCGCCCGCTCCGCCTCCTTCTTCCCGATCCCGATGTCCTCGGTCGCCCGGACCGTCATGGACGTCATCGGCACCCTGAAGACCTGGTACCCGTCGAGCGAGCCGTCGGTCGACGGGTCGGTCGCGAACCCCGCCTTCTCGATGTTGCGCGGCGTGAACGCATCCTCGTTCAGGACGAGCGTGCCGCCTCGCCGGACCTTGTCCAGGTCCGCGCGCAGCGCCGCCGGGTTCATCGCGACGAGCACGTCCGCGTGGTCGCCCGGCGTCGTGATGTCCGAGGACGCGAACTGGATCTGGAACGCCGAGACCCCGTGGACCGTGCCCGCGGGGGCACGGATCTCGGCCGGGAAGTCCGGGAGCGTGGCCAGGTCGTTGCCGAGGACCGCGGTGGCGCTGGTGAATCGGTCTCCCGTCAGCTGCATCCCGTCGCCGGAGTCGCCGGCGAACCGCACCACGACACGGTCCCGTTCCTCGACGGTCTTGGCCATCTCACCGGGCGGGCGCCCTGCTCCTTCCGACGCATGGGGGGTGGATACCTCTCCAAGGGTAACGCGCGTCGGAGCCGTCGCACGGCCCGCCGCGGCGAACCGGCCGCGAAGCGGGGTCCGCGCCTCGTAGAGTGCCGCCCGTGCGGACGCGACGACTGGGATCGAACGGCCCGGAGCTGTCGGTCGTCGGGTTCGGGGCTTGGGAAGCCGGCGGAACGGCGTGGGGCGCGAACGACTCCGATGACGAGGTCGTCGAGGCGATCCGGACCGGGGTCGACGCCGGGATGAACTGGGTGGATACGGCCGAGGTCTATGGCTCCGGCGTCTCCGAGCGCCTCGTCGGTCGAGCCGTCGCGGGGCGCGAGGGCGTCCTGATCGCGTCCAAGGTCGCCCCGGCGCCGGAGGGATCCGGGTTCCGGCCCGAGCAGGTCCGCGCCGCGTGCGAGGCGTCGCTCGGACGCCTCGAGGTCGAGACGATCGACCTCTACCAGCTCCATTGGCCCGACGAGGAGGACACCCCGGTCGAGGACACGTGGGCCGCGATGGCCGCCTTGGTCGAAGCGGGACTGGTCCGTTGGATCGGTGTCTCGAACTTCGACCGCGAGCCGATCGTCCGTTGCGAGGCCGTGCGGCACGTGGACTCGCTGCAGCCGCGCTTCAACCTGTTGATGCAGGAGGAACGGGCCCTGATCCGCTGGTGTGGAGACCACGGGACGGGCGTCGTGTCCTACGCGCCGCTCGGGTTCGGCCTCCTGACCGGTGCGATCACGCTCGACACGGCCTACCCCGAAGGCGACTGGCGCTCCGAGACGGACGACCCGAACGCTCCGGACGTGGTCCCCGAGTTCCTGCCCGACCGCATGCCCGGCGTGCTGACCCGCGTCGACCGGCTCCGCCCGATCGCTGACCGACTCGGTCTCTCCCTGGCCCAGCTGGCCCTCGCCTGGAACCATCACCAGCCCGGCGTGACGTCCGCGATCGCCGGCAGCCGCGACCCCGAGCATGCGCGGGCCAACGCCGCCGCCGGCGACGTGGAGCTCGGCCCCGAGACCCTGGAAGAGATCGACGCGGCGATCGCGGAGCCGGCGATCTAGGACTCGAGGCGCCGGTCGATCTCGCGGACCCGCCGGACGATCCCGTCCATCAGCTTCAGCGCGAGCTGGGGTTCGTCATGCACCAGCGCGAAGAGCGTCCGGCGGAACAGGCGGAGCACCTCGAGCGGCGTCTCGGCGACCACGGTCGCCGTCCGCGGCCCGCCGTCGAGGGCCGAGAGCTCGCCGAAGAAGTCGCCCGGCCGCACGAACGCCAGCGCGCGACCCTTCCGGAGCACCTTGCCCTCACCGGACAGCACCACGAACAGGGTCTCCCCGAGGAGCCCCTCCTCCACCACCCTTTGGCCGGGGCGGAAGACCAGCTCGTCCGTCTCGCCGGCGAGCCGCTCGAGCGCCCGGCGCGGGAGCCCGGAGAACAACGGCACGGCGCCGAGCACGGCCGCCGTCTGCCGCTTCGTGCGCCGCGGAGGCTGCTCGGGCGCCGCCGGAGGCCGCGGCGGACGCCGCTCGCGCAGGACGAGGTCCGGGAAGCTCTGGCTCACGCGGGCAGCCTACCCCGAGCCCGTCGGCGGACGCGACCGCGGTGACCGATGGTCACGCCTCGGACCCGAGGCTACATTCGGTGGCGTGTCCCCGCTCCCCGAACGACTCGCCGGCCTGCTCGCCGAACGGATCGTGATCCTCGATGGCGCGTGGGGCGTCCTGCTCCAGGGGCAGGGCCTCTCCGAGGAGGACTTCCGGGGCGAACGGTTCCGCGACCACGGACGAGACGTCCGGGGGGACCCGGACCTGCTGAACCTGACGCGTCCGGACCTCGTCGCCCGGATCCATCGCGAGTACCTCGAGGCGGGGGCGGACATCACCACGACGAACACGTTCACGGCCACGTCGATCGGGCAGGCGGAGTACGGGCTGCAGGCCGCGGTGCGCGATATGAACCTCGAGGCCGCACGCCTCGCGCGCGAGGCCGCCGACGAGGGCGGCGGCTGGGTCGCGGGGTCGCTGGGACCGCTCAACGCGACCCTCAGCCTCTCGCCCAAGGTCGAGGACCCCGGCTACCGCTCCGTGAGCTTCGACCAGGTCTTCGACGCGTACGCCGAGCAGATCGGGGCGCTCCGCGACGGCGGCGTCGACCTGTTGTTGATCGAGACGATCTTCGACACGCTGAACGCGAAGGCGGCGATCGCGGCGGCGATCGACGTCGCCCCCGAGCTCCCCCGTTGGATCTCGGTGACGATCGTCGATCGGAGCGGCCGGACCCTCTCCGGACAGACCGTCGACGCGTTCTGGACCTCGGTCCGGCACGCGGATCCCGCGATCGTCGGGGTGAACTGCTCCCTCGGGGCCACCGAGATCCGGCCGTACGTCGAGACGCTCGCCCGGATCGCGCCGGTCCCCGTGGCCTGCTATCCGAACGCGGGCCTGCCCAACGCGTTCGGGGGCTACGACGAGACCCCGGACGTGACGAGCTCCCTCCTGTCGGAGTTCGCCCGGTCTGGCCTGGTGAACGTGGTCGGCGGCTGCTGCGGCACGACGCCGGAGCACGTCCGCAAGATCGCCGAGGCGGTGCGCGGCGTCGACCGTCGTCCCGTCCCCCCGCGGCCGGACGACGCGATCACGTCGCTCTCCGGGCTCGAGCCGTTCCGGATCACCCCGGAGACGGGGTTCGTGATGGTGGGCGAGCGGACGAACATCACCGGCTCGAAGCGGTTCGCGGCGCTGATCGGATCGGGCGACTTCGAGGCCGGCGTCGAGATCGCCCTGGATCAGGTCCGCGGCGGCGCCAACGTGATCGACGTGAACATGGACGCCGACCTGATCGACGGCGTCGCCGCCATGACCCGGTTCCTGAACCTGATCGCGGCCGAGCCCGAGATCGCGCGCGTCCCGGTGATGGTCGACTCCTCGAAGTGGGAGGTCCTCGAGGCCGGGCTCAAGTGCCTGCAGGGTCGGGGGATCGTCAACTCCATCAGCCTGAAGGAGGGCGAGGACGACTTCCTCGCGAAGGCGATGCGCGTGCGCCGGTACGGCGCGGCCGTCGTGGTGATGTGCTTCGACGAGCGCGGCCAGGCCGACACGGTCGAGCGGAAGATCGAGATCGCCGAGCGTGCGTACCGGTTGCTGACCGAGCGGGCCGGGTTCGACCCGGAGGACATCATCGTCGATCCGAACATCCTCGCGATCGCCACGGGGATCGAGGAGCACGAGCGCTACGCGCAGGCGTTCATCGAGGCCACCCGTGAGATCAAGATCCGGTGTCCCGGCGTGAAGGTCTCGGGCGGCGTGTCGAACCTGTCGTTCTCGTTCCGCGGGAACGAGCCGGTCCGGCGCGCGATCCACTCGGCGTTCCTGTACCACGCGCGACAGGCCGGTCTGGACATGGCGATCGTGAACGCCGGGCAGCTCCCGGTCTACGACGACATCCCCGCCGACCTGAAAGAGCACGTCGAGGACATCCTGTTCGCCCGCCGGCCCGACGCGACCGAACGCATGGTCCGGTTCGCCGAGACGGTCCAGGGCGGGGCCCTCGAGCGGATCGAGGATCTGAGCTGGCGGGAGGGTTCGGTCGAAGAACGCCTCTCGCACGCCCTCGTGCACGGGATCGACGACTTCATCGTGGAGGACGCCGAGGAGGCACGTCAGGGGTACGACCGTCCGCTGGAGGTGATCGAGGGTCCGCTGATGGATGGGATGCGGATCGTCGGCGACCTCTTCGGCGCCGGGAAGATGTTCCTCCCCCAGGTGGTCAAGAGCGCCCGCGCGATGAAGAAGGCGGTCGCGTACCTCGAGCCGTTCATGGAGCGGGAGAAGGAAGCCACGATCGCCGCCGGCGGCGCGGTGCGCTCTCAGGGCCGCGTGGTGCTCGCCACCGTGAAGGGCGACGTGCACGACATCGGGAAGAACATCGTCGGCGTCGTCCTCGGCTGCAACAGCTACGAGGTCATCGACCTCGGGGTGATGGCGCCGGCCGACCTGATCCTCGATACCGCGGTCGAGCAGGGCTGCGACATCGTGGGGTTGTCGGGGCTGATCACCCCGTCGCTCGACGAGATGGTGAACGTCGCCAAGGAGATGGAGCGGCGCGGGCTGGC
>DATBLY010000069.1:0-11279 GCA_036555125.1 Actinomycetota bacterium
CGGGGTTCTTCGTGTTCACCTTCGCCTCCGTCCACGGGTTGAGGTTCGCGTTGCCCATCTGGACGAGGGAGATCCCCGAGCCGGCGACGTGGAACTCGTCGTACAGCGCCAACGCCTCCTCCTCGTCCAGCGCGTTGGCCCAGCCGTACCGGAACTGGTCCCACGTGAGCGTGACCGCGCGGCCGCGCGTGCGCGGGTTGACCAGGAGCGGGCCGACCCCCTTCAGCACCGACAGCGGCAGCGGCAGCACCCCGCGGAAGACCCCGGGGTCGATCGCCACGGTGGCGGCCGCGAGGCCCTCACCCGCGAGCATCTCCGCGAGCAAGCCGCCGGTGGAGTGCCCGATGATCACGGGCTTCCGGTCCAACGCCGAGACGATCTGGGTCGTGTGATCGGCGACCTGCTCCAGCGTCTTCTTGGCCAGCACCTCCGGTTCCGCGCGAGCGACCTCGACCGTTTCCGGGTCGTCCGGCCAGTCCGGCGTCAGCGTGATGTACCCGGCCTCCTCGAAGAGCGCCGCCCACGCGTCCCAGCTCGAGGGCAGCAGCCACAGCCCGTGGATGAAGGTCACGGGCCTCCCGGTGGTCGCGTTCGCGCGCTCGACCTGCTCGCGCTCGCGCTCGCTGATCGTGGGCGGGGTAGCCGTCGTGCTCATCTCGTCCTCCCTTCCGGCTTAGCGACTTCGTGCCGTGAGGATGTCCACGCGCGGCCGCCATCGAATCCGCCGACACGCCAGCCCGGGTGGCGGGTCATGGCACGGATCGGTCGAGGCCGGCGCACCCCGCCGGCTGACCGGCCATGCGGCTGGCGTGCCGGCGGATGCGACGACCACCCCTCTCGCGCGAACGTGCGTACGGGAGTCGAACCCGAGGAGGGATGGCGATGACGAACGACCCGATCGTGCAGGTCGAGGAGGCTGAGGAGGCCTTGGAGCGGTTCGACGAGGTCACCGGCTGCCTGCAGTACGGGGAGGGATGGTCGTGCACGCAGCCGGCGACGCCCGACGGGCCGCCGCAGCTGTTCGGCCACGACGACCGGCGCAACGAGGTCTGGATGCGTCGCTTCCGCTGCGTCGCCGGCCACTGGTACCACGTCGAGACGCCGGCGCCGGTGATCGAGGAGGCGGCTGGGCGCGACGCCAACGCCACCCTTCGGGTCGCCGCGATCGCATCGTGATGGCTATCGAGACCCCGATGGCATCCACGTACCGGTACGAAGCGCAGGCCGCGGCGAAGGCCGCCGAGGTTCCGCCGCCGTTCGTCTCGCAGCTCGTCGAGTTCGGGATCGTGGTGCCGGACGAGGACGGGGGCTTCTCCGGCGGTGACGTGCGGCGGATCCGCCTGATGCGGACGCTCGAGGGGGCGGGCCTGCCCCTGGACGGTGTGGCCGACGTGATCCGGGCGTCCGGGCTGCCGCTCGACTTCCTGGACCAGCCCTCGTACGAGCGGCTCGGGGCCGCGACCGAGGACACGTTCGCCGAGGTCGCGGAGGAGAAGGCTGTTTCCGTCGAGCTGCTGCTGTCGGTCCGCGAGGCGATGGGGTCGGGCCGACCCGATCCGCACGAGCGCGTGCTCGAGTCCGAGGTGCCGGTGATCCGGCTGATCGCGGCCCAGGTCGCCGAGGGCGTCCGCACGGTCGCGATCGAGCGCTGGCTGCGGGTCTACGGGGACAGCCTGCGGCGGGTCGCCGAGACCGAGGGCCACTGGTGGCACACCGAGGTCGAGCAGCCGCTGCTCGACGCCGGGAAGACTCCGACCGAGATGATGCGCCTCGCGGACGAGGGGGCCGCCCAGCGGATCGCGCCCCGCATGGACGCGGCGATCTTGGGCCTGTACCACGGCCATCAGGACCACGTCTGGACGAAGAACATGCTGGACGCGATCGAGGCTGCGCTGGCCGAGGCCGGCGTCCACAGCCGGATCGAGGAGGTGCCCGCGATCTGCTTCTTGGACATCACCGGCTACACGCAGCTCACCGAGGAGCAGGGCGACGAGGCCGCGGCCGAGCTCGCCGAGACCGTGTCGGGGATCGTCCGGCGAACGTCGACCCTTCACGGCGGGAAGCCGACGAAGTGGCTGGGTGACGGCGTGATGCTCTACTACCCGGAGCCCGGACGGGGCGTCGTCGCCGCGCTCGAGATGAGGGAGGAGCTCGCGTGGGCCGGCCTGCCACCGGCCCACGTGGGGATGCACGCAGGCCCGGTCCTGTTCCAGGAGGGCGACTACTACGGCCGGACCGTGAACCTCGCGTCGCGGATCGGTGACTACGCGGGGCCCGGCCAGGTCGTGGTCAGCCAGGCCGTGGCCGACGCCGCGGGCTCGGCCCCCGTCGCGTTCGCCGAGATCGGGCCCGTGGAGCTGAAGGGCATCACCGAGGAGGTACGGCTGTACACGGCGCGACGCGAGGGGTGAGCGGCGGCCGGAGCTCGCGGAAGCCGGCGGCCCTTACGTCGCCGTCGAACGCGGGGGCCTGCGTGATCTTCAAGATCCCCCCGTTCGCCGAACTCCGATCGTTGAACCGTCTCGGCTCGGGTGCGGCACGCTTCCATCGGAGCCGCCCTGCTCGATCTGAACACGCAGGTCGGTCTCCATCGTTCCCTCCTTCTCGGCCGCGGGCCAGCGTGGTCCTCGACCCTCCAGCGCAGGAGCTCGACACCGCGTCGTCCTGACGGCCCATCTGTTCCGCCACGCGTTCGACGTGCGCGGTGTCTGCTCGACGTTCGCGTGCGGTCCTGGCCCCGCGAGGCCCTGGCTACACTCCCCGCGTGAACTGCGCCGCCTGTGGCAGCGAGAACGCGACCGGCGCCCGGTTCTGCGCGACGTGCGGCGTGGCGCTCTCGACGCCGTGCGCGACCTGCGGGGAGCCACTGCCCGAGGGCGCACGCTTCTGCTCGGCGTGCGGCGCCGCCGTCGAGCCGGCCGCCGGGGCTCCCGCCGACGAGCGCAAGCTGGTCACGGTCCTGTTCGCGGACGTGACGGGCTCGACCGCGATCGGCGAGCGGCTCGATCCCGAGGAGCTGCGCGCCGTGCTCGACACCTACTTCTCGGCGATGCGCGCCGAGATCGAGGCCGAGGGGGGCACGGTCGAGAAGTTCATCGGCGACGCGGTGATGGCGGCGTTCGGCGTGCCGGTCGCGCACGAGGACGACCCGAGCCGCGCCCTCCGCGCCGCCCTGCGGATGCTCCGGCGCCTCGAGCGGGTGAACGATGACCTCGCCGCCTCGCACGGGATCGCGCTCCAGATCCGGATCGGCGTGAACACCGGCGAGGTGCTGGCCACGACCGAGCCGCGTCCCGGCGAGCCGATGGTCACGGGCGACGTCGTGAACGCGGCGGCGCGCCTGCAGTCGCTGGCCGAGCCGGGGGGCGTCGTCCTGGGGGAGCGCACCCGGCGCTCCGCACGCGGCTTCCGGTTCGAGGACCTCGGCGCGGCGGAGCTCCGCGGCAAGGCGGAACCGGTCTCCGTGTACCGGCTGGTCGGCGAGACGGACCTCGGTGCCGAGCGCGGCGTTCCGGGCCTGCGGGCGCCGATGGTGGGCCGCGATGCCGAGCTCGACGTCCTGCGCAGCGTCTTCCGGCGGGTCGAGGCCGAGGGGCGGCCCCACGTGGTCACGCTCTACGGCGATGCCGGCGTGGGGAAGAGCCGCCTGACGCGCGAGTTCCTGACCTGGTCGGACGGCCTGCCTCGACCGCCGGTCGTCCTGCGGGGTCGGTGCCTGCCGTACGGCGACGGCATCACGTATTGGCCGCTCGCCGAGATCCTGAAAGGCCACGCGGGCATCCTCGACAGCGATCCGCCGCAGCTGGCGATCGAGAAGGTCCGCAAGCTCGGCCACGACCTCCTGACGGCGGACGTCGCCGCCGACCCCGTCCGCGCGACCGCGGCGCTCGCGTACACGGTCGGGCTCGAGGACCCGGACACGCCGTTCGCGGACGACGACCCTCGCGTGGTCCGCGACGAGCTGCACGCCGCGTGGCGTTCGTTCTTCTCCGCGCTCGCCCGGACGGCGACGGTCGTGACCGTCGTCGAGGACATCCACTGGGCCGACCCGGCGCTCCTGGACCTGCTCGAGGAGCTCCCCGATCGCGTCGAAGGCCCGGTGCTGTTCCTGTGCCCGGCCCGCCCCGACCTGGGTGCTCGCCGCCCCTCGTGGGGCGGGGGCCGACGCAACGCCTCGGCCGTGGCCCTGGACCCGCTGTCGTCGGAGCAGGCCGGGGCGCTGGTCCGGCTGCTGCTCACGGTCGACGAGCTGCCGGCGTCGGTCCACGCGCGGATCCTCGAGCGCGCCGAGGGCAACCCCTTCTTCCTGGAGGAGATCGTCCGGAGCCTGATCGACGCGGGCCACCTGATCCGCGACGGCGATCGATGGCGGACGGGAGCCGAGATCGACGCCGTCGAGATCCCCGACAGCGTGCAGGCCGTGCTCGCGTCGCGGATCGACCTTCTGCATCCGGTCGACAAGCGCGTGCTGCAGGGCGCCGCGGTCGTCGGGCGCGTCTTCTGGCCGGCGGCGGTCGGCGAGCTCACGGCGCTCGCGCCCGATGCGGTCGACGCCGCGCTCCGGCGGCTCGAGGAGCGCGAGCTGGTCTTCTCGAGGCCCGGGTCCACGCTCTCGGGCCAGCCGGAGCTGCTGTTCAAGCACGTCCTGACGCGCGACGTCGCGTACGAGTCGCTGCCGCGCCGCGACCGGCCCTCCGCGCACCGCGCCGTCGCCCGGTGGTTGGAGGCCACGACGGGCGAACGTGCCGGCGAGTTCGCCGAGCTGCTCGCGTACCACCTCGCCACGGTCGTGACCGCGGCGCACGACGCCGGCCTCACGCCGGAGGCTGGCGATCGCGCGCTCGCCGTCGACCGGCTGGTGCAGGCGTCGGAGGACGCCCGGCGTCGGCTGGCCCTGTCGACGTCACGACGGCTGGCCGAGCAGGCGATCGAGCTCGCGGGCACCCCCGGCGATCGCGTCCGGGGCCTGCAGGCGCTCGGCGAGGTCGCCTTCACGAGCTCGCAGGGCGACGTCGGCTGGGACGCGTTCCGGGAGGCGGCGCTCCTGCTCGCGGGGACGCCCGACGCCGACGGCGCGCTGGTGGCGCTCCTGGCCGCGCGCGCGTGCGAGATCCCGCAGCGGTGGCCGGGCTCGATGCGCGCCGGTGCCCTGCCGTCCGAGGCGGAGGTCCAGGAGATCTTCGACCTGGGGCTCGCCGCGTTGCCGCCCGGCGACAGCGAGGCGCGCGTCCGGCTCCTGGCCGTGCGGGCGGGGTGGCCCTTCGGGTTCCCCGACCACGAGATGGCCGAGGAGGACCTGGCCGGCTTCGTCGAGGCCGGGGTGGAGGCGGCGGACGTGGCCCTGCGCATGGGGTTGCCCAACCTCGCGTCCGGGGCCCTGGACGCGGCGAACGCGGCGTGGTCCTCCCGTGGCCTCTACGGTCGGATCCTGCCGATCTGGGAGCGGCGCCGGACGATCCAGCACCTGGTGACCGACATCGCCGAGCTGGGCGACTTCCACGCGATGGGCGCCTGGGGGTTCTACGAGCTCGGTCGGTACGACGACGCTCTTGCCGTGGCCGAGGAGGGCATCGCCCTGATCACCGGGCGGGAGCCCGGCATGGATCTCCACATCCGGTCGTGGCGCGTCGCGACCCTGCTCCGCGTCGGACGGTGGGACGAGGCGATGGACGAGTACGGGCGGATGGAGGCGCTCCTGGGCGAGCGACGCGATGGCCCGCCGTACTTCGTGATGCACGCGACGGCCTGCGCGGCGCTGATCCACGAGCTCCGCGCGGAGGCGGCTCGGAGCGACCGGCTCACCGCCGTGATGCTCGCCTCGATCACCGGACAGTCCGGGCGCCTCTACGCCTTCCTGATCCGCGTCCTGGTCGCGCGCGGCGAGATCGAGCGCGCGCGGGCCCTGCCGCTCGCGCAGTCGTGGCAGGTCCACGCGAACGACGTGTACGAGGCGCGAGCCGAGCTGCTCGCGGCGGCCGGGGCGTGGGACGAGGCGCCGGCTCACCTGGCGGTGATGCGCGAGCACGCAGCCGCCGCCGAGACGGCGGCGCTGGTCCCGTTCGCCGACCGGCTCGAGGGACGGACCGCGTTCGCGGCCGGCGACGCGGAGGCGGCCGCCGAGCTCCTGCGCCGCTCGGCCGACCGGTTCGGCGAGCTCGGAGCCTCCTGGGAGCGCGCGCTCTCGCAGGTCGACCTGGCGCGGGCCTGCGCGGCGACGGGCGACCGCGTCGCGGCGTTCCGCGAGATCGACGAGGCGATCGCGACGTTCGCGAGGCTCCGCAGCGAGCGGGACCTGGGGCGCGCCCGCGCGGTCCGCGGCGCGATCGACGGCTGATGGAACGCCCCGACGTCCGGTTCGCGCGAGCCGCCGACGGCGCGTACCTCGCGTACCAGGTGCTCGGTGACGGACCGACCGTGCTCTTCTGGCAGGAGGACACCATGGCCATGGTGGACGAGCTGTGGGAGTCGCCGCAGGAGCTCGCGTGGCACGAGGGCCTCGCCGCGTTCGCGCGCGTGATCATCTACGACCGGCGGGGCACCGGCCTGTCGAGCCGCAACGTGGCGCCGGGGAGCCTCGAGGTCCAGGTCCAGGACACGCTCGCGGTCCTGGACGCTGAGGGGATCGAGCGGGCGGTGTTCGGCGGGTTCCTGGAGTCGGGTGCCACGAACGCGTTGCTCGCGGCCACGCGGCCGGAGCGGGTCCAGGCGTTGGTGTGGGCGCTCCCGGTCCCGAGCCCGACCTCGGACGAGGGGTACCCGTGGGGCGTCGACGACGACTACCTGGTCAAGGAGCGGGCGATCGTGGAACGGTGGGGGACGGAGGGCTGGGCGCGGGAGTTCGTGGAGCTGAACGCCAACTGGCTCGGAGGCGCGTGGAGCACGGAGAGCTACGTCCACTTCCTGGCGCGCGCCAGCCGGCGGACCTGCACCCCGGATGTGGCGAAGGAGCTCACCAGGATCTGGCTCGAGACGGACGTCCGGGATGTGCTCCCCGCCATCCAGGCCCCGATGCTGATGCTGTCCTACGCCGACGAGCGCGATCTGCTCGCGTACATCGCGGACCGGATGCAGCGCACCGAGACCTACCTGCTGCCGGGCGACACGATGGAGTTCGAGGACTTCCCACCGATGCACGACGCGATCCGCAGGTTCGTGGGCGCGGAGCGCGCGCCGGTCGGCCTGGATTCGGTGCTCGCCACCGTGCTGTTCACGGACGTCGTCGGGTCGACGCAGCGGGCGGCGGAGGTGGGTGACGCCCGGTGGAAGGAGCTGATCGCCGCGCACGACGCGCGCGCGAAGGCCGAGCTGGAGCGGTTCCACGGCGTCTTCGTGGACTCCACGGGCGACGGGTTGCTCGCCCGGTTCGACGGGCCGGCGCGCGCCGTCCGCTGCGCGCGCGCCATCGCCGAAGCGGTCCGGCCGCTCGGCCTGGAGGTACGCGCCGGCTGCCACACGGGCGAGGTGGAGCTGGACGGCGAGCACGTCCGCGGGCTCGCGGTGCACATCGGCGCCCGGGTGGCGGCGATGGCCGGTGCCGGCGAGGTGTGGACGACGTCGACCGTGAGGGACCTGACGGCGGGCTCCGGCCTCACGTTCGAGGACGCGGGCGAGCACGAGCTGAAGGGCGTGCCCGACCGCTGGCGCCTGTACCGCGTCACGGCGTAGTCCCGCCGGACGAGCCTCGCCCGCGGGCTGATGGCGATCCGGGGGTACACGCAGGAGGTCGAGGCGCTCGCGCTGAGCCGGTCGACGAGGCGGCTCAGGCGGGCCCGCGGTGCCCGGGTCCGGTCGATCGTCGTGGGCTCGATCGCCGAGTCAGCAGTCCGTCGCGGCGGCGAGCGCGTCGCAGAGCTCTGGGGTGCGGGTCGGCGAGAGAGCACCCATCCGGCGCGCGAGCATCGAGCGGGGGAAGACGGTCGTGGCGTCGAACGCGGCGACGCACTCGGTCGGCAGCCCGTCGTCGGGGCCGAGCGGCACCTCCGTCGGGATGCCGCGCACCGTCCGGGTGACGGGGGCCACCAGGATCGCGTCCAGCACGCCGATCGCCTCGTCGCGCGTGAGGACGAGGAACGGCCGGCCCTTCGCCTGGGGCGTCTCGCCCCACCAGATCTCGCCCCGGGCGGGGAGCGTCACCAGGGCTCCTCGTCGATCGCGCGCGTCGCGGCGGCGGTCGCCGCCGCCACCTCGGCCGGCGTCTGCGGGACGCGCCGGTACCCCTGGACGATCGCCCGCCCCACCTCACGCCGTCGCTCGGCCTCCACGAGCCGTTCGATCGCAGCCCGTACCGCCTCGGCCCGCGTCGCGAACCTGCCCGCGGCGACCAGGTCGTCCAGGGCACGAGCCAGGTCCTCGCTCATGCGGATCGCGAACTGCTCGGCCACGCCGCCGAGCGTAGCACGCTGGGATGCGATACGGGATGCGGAACGGGACACGGACCCCGAGCCTAGCGCCCGGCACCGACATCGCGACCGCCCGCCCGAAGCTAGGCGTCCGCGACCGGCTGGCGGAGCACGGTGCGCATCCGCTCGGGGGCGACCCGCTTCGGGTCGCTCAGGTAGATCTCGTGGTGGAGCCCGTTCGGCCGCAGGCCATGCTCCGGCAGGAACCCGTCGTGCAGCCTCCGGGCGAGCGCCGTGGCCGACCCGGCGTAGTCGCCGACGACCATGATCTGCACGGACCTGCCCTCGTGGAGCTCCTCCAGCCGGAGCGTGTCCGGGACCTCGCCCAGGCGCTGGCTCGCGGTCGCGACCGCCCTCGCGAAGCGCTCCCGATCGACCCAGTCCGCCGTCACGATCATCAGCCGCCACCGCAGGGCCTCGCGCCGGCCGGCGACGAAGTCGTCGGGGTCGTCGGTCCACCACAGACCCTCGAGCGGCGGTTCCACGAAGTCCTTCCCCATGCGCTCCTTCGCGACCCGCCTGATCGGGTCGATCGCGGCGAAGAGCCAGCGCACCGCATGCCGGAACGCCTCGCCGTCGGGGTCGCCGCGCCCGTCGAGCATCGCGTACCGCAGCTCGGGCACGTCGACGAACGTGAAGTCCTCCGTCGGCGGGAGGTAGAGCTCCTTCAGCCGTTCCCGGTCGAGCTCGGTCATCGTCGGTGCATCTTCCTCCGAGCGGGCGCCGGGGCACACCCCGACGCCCGCATCCGCGCGGGCGGTCGGCTCAGGCGGGCTGTACCGCGCCAGCCAGCGCCGGCGAGGACGTCCGATAGCCCTTGGCGATCAGGTAGACGCCGATCGACAGCTCCCAGAACGCCTCCGGGAGCGTCATCAGCGCCTGCACCGAGCCGCCGGCCTCGATCACGTCGAAGATCACCAGGGTGCCCGCGATGATGATCAGCGGGCCACCGATCAGCCCGAACATGGCCAGGCCTCGCGGCATCAACCCGGACGTGTACATCAGCCAGCCCAGGATCAGGCCGTTGCCGACGCCCACGACGAAGCCCGGTCCGAGCCGGAACGACCACTCGTAGACCGCCTCGAGCCCCTGGCCCAGCGCGGCGGTCGTCCCGGTCGGGGCGTCCTGCCGCAGCGTCGAGATCGCGAGCATGCAGACGATGCCGATCGCGATGAACACGCACTCCATCACGCGCGCGGTCACGTAGCCGACGGCGCCCGCCTCGTTCACCCGCTTATGGATCGGGAACGGGACGACGGACGTGCCCACGTTCGAGATGATGAGCAGGAGCTCGAGCAGGGCTCCGATCGCGATCAGCGTCATGGCGTCCTTCCCCGCGCCGGTGACGTAGTTGCCCTCGTCGACGACCGGTGCGTAGAACACGAACCGGGCGGGGATCGAGGTGACGAAGGTGGCGATCCACAGCCACCCCGTGAAGGTGGCGACCTTCCGAACGTTCATCGCGCCCTCCCTTCCGTGCGGTCGCAGCAGCCGTGCGTCGCACGCGCTACGAACGTAGAGCGCCGGCCGGCCCGGGAGGGGGTCCGGGTGGCTCTCCTCGTCCGGGACCCGGATTGCGCCGGAGCGCGTCCGCGCGTGAGACTCCTCGCATGGAGCCCTCCCAGGAGCTCTGCCGGGTGGTGACGCGCTTCGTCGAGGCTCTTCGCGACGGCGACGAGGAGGCGGTCCGCAACCGCGTGTCGCTGGATGCCGGCGTCGAGCGGTTCGGATCCGACCCCGACGAGATCTGGCACGGCGGCGAGGCATCGGTCCGCCTGTGGATCCGCCAGATGCAGGAGATGGGGGGTGGCTACCCCTGGCGCCTGGCCGACGAGGTGTACGCGTACAGCGAGGGCGACGTCGGCTGGGCCGGGGGGCGCATGGAGATGGACGCCCCCATCACCGGGCCCGTCGAGTTCCGCTTCACCTGCGTGCTGCACCTCGAGCACGGTGAGTGGAAGATCGTGCAGTGGCACAGCTCGGTCCCCAGCTCGAACGAGGAGCACGGCTTCTTCCTGACGAAGTCGGTGGACCAGATCGTCGAGGACGTGAGCCGGAGCCGGCCGGACCTGTCGGGCTCGTCGGGGCCCGACGGGACCGTGACGATCGCGTTCACCGACATCGCGGGCTCGACCCAGCTGAACACGCTGCTCGGGGACCGCCGGTGGCTCGACGTCCTGCGCGCGCACAACGAGGTCGTCACCGCGGCCACCGACGAGCACGGCGGCACGGTGGTCAAGGGACAGGGCGACGGGTTCATGCTGGCCTTCGCCTCGGCCCGCCGCGCGATCGCGTGCGCGCAGGGGATCCAACGGGGGATCGCGGCTGCGTTCGACGACCCCGGCTCGCTCGTCCGGGTCCGGATCGGCCTGCACGTGGGCGAGACGATCCACGAGGCCGACGACTTCTTCGGCCACGCGGTGAACTACGCGGCGCGGATCGCCTCGACGGCGGGCGGCGGCGAGGTCGTCGTCTCGGCCCTGGTGCATGCCCTCGTCGTTCAGACCGGCGAGTTCCGGTTCGAGGCCCCGCGCGAGGTTGAGCTCAAGGGGATCGAGGGCCCGCAGACCGTGTACCCGTTGGCGCTCGTCTAGTCGGGGAGGAGCGGGACCTGGAGGCCGTCGCGGCGTCCGAGCAGGACGCCGCGCGTGATGGCCTTGGAGCCGAACCGGTCCTTCACCGTGTCGAGCGTGGTGTCGAGCGACGACCCGAGCCATCCGTCGAACGGCAACGCGAGCTGGATCGCGTCGTCGGCGTGCAGGTTCGTGAAGGTGATGCCGATCAGCGTGATGCCCCGCTCCCGGATCAGCGCCAGCGCCTCGCCGAGCAGCGCCCGCTCGGCCGCGAGCAACGTCGCGGTGTCGGCCGTCGCCTCGTGCA
>DATBLY010000085.1:0-6342 GCA_036555125.1 Actinomycetota bacterium
CGGCCGGGGCCTGGGCCGGCCGGCTGGCCGCCACGGCGGGGGTCGAGCTCCCGCTCGAGCCGGTGCCGCGAACCGTCGTGACGACCGGACCGTTCCCCGGCGCCCCCACCCGGCGGACCCTCGTGATCGACGCCGAGACCAGCTTCTACTTCCACCAGGAGGGCGACGGCGTGCTGATGGGGATGGGCGGGACCGACGAACGACCGTCGTTCTCGACCGAGGTCGATCCCCGCTTCGTCGAGGAGGAGCTCCTGCCGACCGCCGTCCGCCTGTTCCCGCCGCTCGAACGCGCCGGGATCGCCTCGATGTGGGCGGGCCTGTACGAGATGACGCCGGACCGGCACCCGATCATCGGCGCCACGCCGGTGGAAGGGTTCCTGGTCGCGGCGGGGTTCAGCGGCCACGGGTTCCAGCACGCTCCGGTCGTGGGCAAGCTGATCGCCGAGATCGTCGTGGACGGCGCGGCGCGGACGGTCGCGATCGACGAGCTCGGGCTGGATCGGTTCGCCGCGGGCACGGCGGTGGTCGAGCGCAACGTGGTCTGAGGGCCGCCCTCCGGTGCCGGGAGAGGGGATCGAACCCTCACGGGCCGAAGCCCACGGGTTTTTGAGACCCGCGCGTCTGCCAGTTCCGCCATCCCGGCGCGGCCCTAGACTACCGACCCTCGATCCCGCGGAAGCCCGCGCGGTCGGGACCCCGATGCGCATGCCGAGACGTCCATCGCCGTGGTTCGCCGCCGTCGCGCTGCTGGCGTTGGCCGCGAGCGCCTGTACCGGACCGGCGGACCCGCCGGCCGCGGCGGCCTCGCCGCGCGACCCGCCGGAGATCCGGGTCGCGTTCGTCGGGGACCTGTCGTTCGATGCTGCCGCGCAGCTGGTCTCGCCGGCGTCCGAGGCGATCCAGCTCGCGTTCGACGAGGCGAACGAGGGGGCCGACCTGCCCGCGATCCCCGAGCTGCTGCCGATGGACACGCGGGGCGACCCGGAGCTGGCGACGTCGTTCGCGACGGAGATCGCGAACGACCCGACCGTGGTCGCGGTGATCGTCGCCCCCTTCTGGGACGAGCCGGTCGCCTTCGGCGACCGGCTCGACGCGGCGGGCGTGCCCACCGTCAGCCTGTCGACGGCCGGCGAGGCGCTCGCTGCGCGAGGGTGGACGCGGTGGTGGCGGGCGGTCCCGCGAGCGTCGGATCTCGCGGGGTCGCTCACGGCGGCGGTGCGGGCATCGGCCGGATCTCGCGGCGCGGTCTGCCTCGCGGGCGACGACACGGACCATGCGTCGTCCCTGGCCGCGGAGCTGCGGCGTTCGCTGGGGCGCCGGGTGGCCGCAGACCTCACGATCGACGCTGAGGATGCGGTCGGCGGCGCGGTCGGCGTGATCGGGGCGGCCGGCTGCTCGACCGTGGCATGGACGGGGTTCGACGCGCTCGCGTCCGCGCTCGTCGCGGCGCTCCGATCCGAGGGCCTCGACGACGTGCGGCTCGTCGGGTCGGACGCGATGAAGGACGAGCGGTTCCTCACCGACGCGGAGGCCGGCGCCGACGGCACGGTGGCGACGTGTCCGTGCGTCGACCTCACGACCTCGACGCGGATCGACGACCTGCGGTTCGTCCACGACTTCCAGTCGGCGACGGGGTCTTCCCCGGGCGTGTATGCGGTCGAGGGATGGGACGTGGCCTCGATGCTCCTCGACGCGATCCGCCGGGGGGCGGTCGACCGGGATGCGATCGGAGACGAGCTCGCCGGCCGGGAGCCCTACACGGGGCTCGCCGGGTCGTATGCGTTCGGCGGTGACGGAGAGCTGGAGCGCGGTTCGGTCCGCGTCATCGCGTACCGCGCCGAGGGCGTCCGGTGGCTCCCGGTGGCCACCGATCCGGGCGCCGTGTCCCTGCCCGTGCGGACCCGTGGATACCTCGCGGTCGGGTCCTGCCGCCTCGGGCCTCCGTTCCGGTTCCAGCGGGGCGGCGAACCGGCGGGGTTCGAGGTCGACCTGATGGACCGGATCGCGGCCAGGCTGGGCCTGATCCCCGTCTGGTCGGAGCTGCCGTGCGACGCGGCCCTCCGGGTGCTCGAGGGCGGCCGCCTGGACGCCGTCGTGGCGCCGGCCGGAGACCTCCCGGTCGGCATGCCCGCGTCACGCGTCGTGCTCGCCCTCGACGCCGCCCTGGTGGTCTCGGGGGACGGCCCGCCCGTGGCCGACCCGGTCTCCCGCTTGGGTCCGGGTGACGTCGTCGGGATCGTCGACGACGCGGTCGCCCGCAGCTGGGCGTCGACGTTCCTCGCGGGGCGCGGGGCTCGGCTGGTTCCGCTCCCCAGGGCACGGGCCTACGGTCGCCTGGAGCGCGGCAGCCTGGACGCCGTCGCGGATCTCGAGTACGCAGCCTGGGCGGCGATCGAGGACCGCCCGGGGCTCTGGGTCGTCGGCGAGCATCCGACGGGCCAGGTCGACGTCGTGGCCGGCGCCGGCGCCGACGCCGAGGTCCTGGCCGCGATCGACCGCGCGCTCGGGCGGCTGATCGCGAGCGGGAGGTACGGGCTGCTGTTCGGGTCGTACTTCCCGGGTGCGCCGATCCCGGCGTCGGTCGGTGGGTCCCCCGGCGAGGGCTGACGCCCGCGCCTTGCGTTGCGCCGCTCCGTCGGACCCGCCTATAGTCGGCCCGCACGAGGGGGAGGGGCGCTCGCGCGTTCGTGTGTCCCTCGGAAGGAGGATCGGATGCGGAAGTTCCGAACCCGTGCGCTGATCGCGATGGTCGGCGTGCTGGCGCTCGTCGCCGCGGGCTGCGGCGGCGACGACGAGGGCGGCGGTGACGGTGGTGGAAGCACCGGTGCGACCGGCGGCGGTGGCGTCTGCGCGGACAACACCACCACGGGCGACCTACTCGCCGACATCTGCGAGCGGGGAGAGATCAAGGTCTCGACCGACCCGGCCTACCCGCCGGCGTCGTCGCTGAACGAGGAGACCGGGGAGTACGAGGGCTTCGACATCGACACGGCGACCGAGATCGCGAACCGCCTCGGCGTCGAGATCGGCTGGGAGACCCCGTCGTGGGACCTGATCACGGCGGGCAACTGGAACGGGCGCTGGGACATGAGCGTGGGCTCGATGACCCCGACCACGCCCCGGCAGGAGGTCCTGTACTTCACCGACCCGTACTACTACACGCCGGCGGTCGTGCTCGTGCACGCGGACAACACCACGATCAACGACCTCACGACCGACCTCGACGGGAAGAAGATCGGGGTGTGCGCCGGGTGCACCTACGAGGCGTTCCTGCAGGGCAACCTCGACATCGGCGTGCCGGTCGACTACATCGTCGACGACCCGCAGATCTCCGGCTACGACACCGACTCGACGGCGCTGCAGGACCTGGCGCTCGGCGACGGGACCAGGCTCGACGCCGTGATCACATCGCTCCCGATCGCGCAGGGCTACATCGACGCGGGCAACCCGGTGAAGATCGTCGGCGAGCCCGTGTTCAACGAGCCGCTCGCCGTGGCGTTCGACAAGAGCTCCGAGCTCGACGCGACGAGCCTCGTGGATGCGGTCAACGCGATCGTGACGGAGATGCACGCGGACGGGACGCTCTCGGCGTCGTCAGAGACGTGGTTCGGGCTGGACCTGTCCACCACCGGGTGACGTGACGGGTATCGGACCATGAAGACCGAGCAGACGGGGGCCGAGGGGACTCGGCCCCCGCTCGCGTCCGAGGGCGGAGGCCGACGCGACCGGCTCGCGATGTGGAGCGCCGGGATCTCGTTCCGTCTGAAGGTGGCGATCGTCTGGGGCGTCATCTTCTTGATCATCCTGGGGTTCCTGTCGGTCTCCGGGTTCGACTTCGGGTGGATGGCCGACAACGTCGGCTTCATCGCGGCGGGACTCAAGTACACGCTGATCATCGCGATCTCGGGCATCGTCCTCGCGATCATCCTGGCCCTGCTGGGGGCCCTGGGGCGGCTGTCGCGCAACCCCATCGCCTACGGGGTCAGCGGCTTCTACACCTCGTTCTTCCGCGGCACGCCGCTGATCGTGCAGATGTTCCTCCTCTACCTAGCGCTGCCCCAGATCGGGCTCAACATCACGGACAAGTTCTCGTGGGTCCCGTCGCAGCTCGCGGACATCCTCACGCTGGAGGCGGTGGTGGTCGGCATCCTCGCGCTGGGCCTGAACTACGGGGCCTACATGACCGAGATCTTCCGCGCCGGGATCCAGTCCGTCGGACACGGCCAGGGCGAGGCCGCGGACGCGCTCGGGATGGGCTACAAGCTGAAGATGCGCCGCGTCGTCCTGCCGCAGGCGTTCCGGGTGATCATCCCGCCGACCGGCAACGAGTTCATCGCGATGATGAAGGACACCGCCCTCGTGTCGTTCCTGGGGATCACGGCGGCGTCCGCGGAGATCTTCCGGCGGGGACAGCTCGTCGGGAAGGCCGACTTCAAGAACCTCGAGGCGTACCTGGTCGTGGCGGGCCTCTACTGGGCCCTCACGGCCGTCTTCACGTTCTTCCAGAGCCGCCTGGAGCGTCGGATCTCGAAGGGCTACGTCCGCCAGGGGCCGGAGCCCACGCGAGGCAGCAAGAAGCGAGACGAGGAGACGGCGAAGTTCGTGCAGGGGTCGGCGAGTGGGGGCTCGGGCGGCGGCGGCGCGATGGTCCAGATGCCGCCCCCCAAGCCAACGGACCAAGGGGGGCCCGATGGCGGGTGAGGGCGACGGCGAGGTGATCGTCCGCGTCGAGGACCTCCACAAGACCTTCGGGCACCTCGAGGTCCTGAAGGGCATCGACATGGAGGTCGAGAAGGGCGAGGTCGTCGTGATCTTCGGCCGGTCGGGCTCCGGCAAGAGCACCCTCCTGCGCTGCGTGAACTTCCTGGAAGACCCCACCCACGGCACGATCGAGGTCGCGGGGATCCGCCTCGAGGGCGGCCACCGGACCAAGCACAAGCGGGAGCAGATCCGCAAGCTCCGGATGCACGCGGGCATGGTCTTCCAGCAGTTCAACCTCTTCCCGCACATGACGGTGCTGCAGAACGTGATCGAGGCCCCGATCCGCGTGAAGGGGATGGAGGACCGCCAGGCGACGGCGATCGGCCGCGACCTGCTGGCCAAGGTCGGGCTCGCCGACAAGACCGACGAGTACCCGATCCGCCTCTCCGGCGGCCAGCAGCAGCGGGTCGCGATCGCGCGGGCGCTCGCGATGGAGCCCGACGTGATGCTCTTCGACGAGCCGACGTCGGCGCTGGACCCGGAGCTGATCGGGGAGGTCCTGGCGGTCATGAAGTCGCTCGCCACCGACCTCCACATGACGATGATGGTCGTCACCCACGAGATGGGGTTCGCGCGCGAGGTCGCCCATCGGATGTGCTTCTTCCACGAGGGCGGGATCCTCGAACAGGGGCCGCCGGCGGAGATGTTCGCCGATCCGAAGTTCCCCGAGACGAAGAAGTTCCTCGAGGCCGTCCTCTAGCGACTCCGGTCGCGTTCCCGCGCAGGCGATCGCGTCGTCGTCGCGCGTTCGGGTCCGCACACAGAGAGACGGGCCGCGCCGCCTTCGGAGCCACTCGCGCCTTCCCCATACGCGAGTGCCTCGTCGGGCGCCGCGGCCCGTCACGCTGTGGTCCCGAGCGACCCCGCGTCCGCACCGTTGCCGGCTCGGACCGGTGGCCCCGCGGGACCGGAGCGAACGATAGACTCGAGGTTGAGACGTGTCAACTCGATGTGAGGTCCTGTCCTGCAAGGGGTTTCGCGCAGATGTGCAGGTCGACGGACCCCAGCCGGTCACCCGAAAAGAGTGACACGATCGCCCGAACCCGAGCCATCTACTCCACCGTGAACGATGCGTGCATCCCCTGCGCGTAGTGCTCGGGGAGGTTGCAGATCACCGCGTAGGTCCCCGGCTCGAGCGAGAGGTTCAGCTCCGCGGTCGTGCCGGCGACGATGTCCTCGACCTCGTCGATCACCGTGAGCCCCGCGGCATCGACATCGGCGACGTCGTCGGCGATCTCGATCGCGCCGAGGTCGACGTCGGCCGGCATCGAGAACACCTCGAACTCGTGCGTGGTCGGGCCCGCGTTCGACGCAGAGAGCGTCAGATCGCCCGCCGGGAGCGTCTCGGTCGAGAGCTCGATCGAGAAGTCCGCGAGGTCGATCTGCAGGTCGGCGTCCTCATCGCTCCCGCCGCCGCAGGCCGCGGCGGACAGGACGAGCACGCCCGCGGCCAGCGTGAACCACAGCTTCCGAACCATCGGTTCCCCCTTCGTGTCCTTCGTGGATGGGGCTCGAGCGGATCGGCCCCCTTCAGGCGGTGGGCTGCTCGACGGCGACCACCCGCCGCGGGTCGCGGCGTTG
>DATBLY010000097.1:0-6937 GCA_036555125.1 Actinomycetota bacterium
GGCTCGCCGAGCAGCTCCTCGATCGGCTCGAGGACACCGGTGTCGTACCAGGCTTCGTCCAGGGTCTCGTCCTCCTGGTCCCGTGCGGGCGCGGGCGGCTCGGGCTCGCTCAGCTCGGCGGGCTCGGCAGGCACCGCCGGCGCGCCGGCGTGGACCGAGACGTGCTCCTCGTGCGGGGGCTCGGATGCCGGTGGCGCGGGCTCCTCGGCGTCCCAGTCGACGTCGCGGATCGGGGCGAAGAACTTGTCGAGGTCCTCGAACAGATCGTCGCCGCTCTGCTTGTCGTCGGCCACTAGACCTCCATGAGCTCCTGCTCCTTGTGGCGCTGGATCTCGTCCACGTCCGCCACGTGCTGGTCGGTCAGCTTCTGGAGCTCCTTCTCGGCGCGCTTGAGGTCATCTTCCGAGATGACGTGCTCGCGCTCAAGCTTCTCCATCTCTTCTTTGGAGTGTCGCCGAACGTTCCGGACCGCCACGCGGGCCTCTTCCGCTCGATGGTGGACCGACCTGACCAGGTCCTTGCGGCGCTCCTCGGTGAGCGGGGGGAACGCGAGCCGGATCACGTTCCCGTCGTTCGACGGCGTGATGCCCAGGTCGCTCGTCTGGATCGCCTTCTCGATCGAGCCGATCGCGTTCTTGTCGAACGGCGTGATCATCAGCAGGCGCGGCTCCGGGACCGTGATCGAGGACAGCTGGTTCAGCGGGACCGTCGCGCCGTAGTAGTCCACCGTCACCCGGTTCAACAGCGCGGGCGCGGCGCGGCCGGTGCGGATCGAGGCGAGGTCCTCCTTGAGGTGCCCGACCGCCTTGGCCATCTTCTCGGTCGCGTCCTTCAGGCTCGACTCGATCGTCATGCGACGCCCCCTAGGAGTGGACGAGCGTGCCGATCGGCTCGCCCGTCACCACCCGCCGGATGTTGCCGTCCTCACGGTAGTCGAAGACCACGATCGGCAGCGCGTTCTCCATGCAGAGCGAGATCGCGGTGGCGTCCATCACGGCGTAGCCCTCCTTCAGGACGTCGACGTACGCGATCTGCTCGAATCGGCTGGCCGACGGGTCCACGTGCGGGTCGGCCGTGTAGACCCCGTCGACCTTCGTGCCCTTCAGCAGCGCCTCGGCGCCGATCTCGAGGGCCCGCTGGGCGGCGCACGTGTCGGTCGAGAAGAACGGGACGCCCAGCCCCGCCGCGAAGATCACGACGCGCCCCTTCTCGAGGTGACGGCGGGCCCGGAGCGGGATGAAGGGCTCGGCGATCTGCGTCATCTGGATCGCGGTCTGGACCCGGGTCGGGACGTGGATCTTCTCGAGGGCGTCCTGCAGGGCGAGGGCGTTCATGACGGTCGCCAGCATCCCCATGTAGTCCGCGCGGTTGCGGTCGATGCCCGGCGCCTGCCGCCCGCGCCAGATGTTGCCGCCGCCCACCACGACCGCCGTCTGGACCCCGAGGTCCACCAGGTCGGCCAGCTGGCGGGCGAGCAGGGCCGAGGCCTCCGTATCGATCCCGTAGTCACGATCGACGGCCGAGAACGCGTCGCCGGAGAGCTTCAGCAGCACCCGCCCGTAGGTGGGTCGTGCCGCAGCCTCCGTCATCCCGCCTGACCCCTCCCCGTTGGTTCCCGTCCTCGATCACCGGATCCGCGGCCGTGGTCCGGCCGCGACCCGGGAGCGTTCAGTCCTCGGCCTCGCCCAGCTTGTACCGGACGAACCGACGCACGGCAACCTTCTCGCCGACCTTGGCCGAGACCTCGTCGAGCAGTTGTCGGATCGACTTCGAGTCATCCTTGACGTACGGCTGGTCGAGCAGCGCGACCTCCCGGTAGAAGGACTCGAGCTTGTTCTCCACGATCATCGGGATCTTGTCCTCGGGCTTGCCCTGCTCCCGCATCTGCGCCTCGTAGACGCGGCGCTCGTCGTCGATCACCTCGGTCGGGATCTCGTCCCGCGAGAGGTAGCGCGGTGCCGCGGGGCTCGCGATGTGCAGGGCCACATCCTTCACGAGCTGCTTGAACTCGTCGGTGTTGGCGACGAAGTCCGTCTCGCTGTTGACCTCGACGAGGACCCCGACCGTGTTGTTGAAGTGGATGTAGGCGTCGATCCGCCCCTGGTCGGCGGCGCGACCGGCACGCTTGGCGACCTGGGCGAGCCCCTTGTGACGCAGGAGCTCCACGGCGCGGTCGAAGTCACCGTCGGCATCGACGAGCGCCTGCTTGCAGTCCATCATGCCGGCGCCCGTCGCCTCGCGCAGGCGCTTGACCTCTGCGGCGGTGATCTCGGCCATCCTCACGCCTCCTCGGTCGGCTCGGCGGCCGACGTCTCCGGGGGCGACTCGGCCGTCGTCGCCTCGGGTGCGGGCGCCTCCGGCTCGGTCTCGAGCTCGAAGTCCGGCTCGACCTCGGCCGCGGGCGCAGGCGCGTCCGGCTCGAAGACGGTGCTCGCCGCGATCTCGGCGGCCACCTCGTGGGTATCGACGTCCTCGGTCACCTCGGAAGCGACCGCGGCGACCACGGGCTCGGCCGGCTTCGACGCGCGCTCGAGCATGTCGTCCTTCGCCATGCCGCGCCCCTCGGCGAGCGCGTCGGCGATCACCCGGGTCACGAGCGTGACGGCGCGGATCGCGTCGTCGTTGCCGGGGATCGGGTAGTCGACCTCGTCGGGATCGCAGTTCGTGTCCACGATCGCGATCACCGGGATCCCGAGCTTGCGGGCCTCGGTGACGGCGATGTGCTCCTTCTTCGTGTCGACCACGAACACGGCGTCCGGCACGCGCTGCAGGTCCTGGATCCCGCCGAGGTTGCGCTCGAGCTTCTCGCGCTCGTGCCGCAGGCGGATCGCCTCCTTCTTCGGCAGGTAGTCCATCGCCCCGCTGCGCTCCATCTCACGGAGCTCACGCAGACGGCCCAGACGCTTGGCGATCGTCGTGAAGTTCGTGAGCATCCCGCCGAGCCAGCGGTTGTTGACGAACGGCATCCCCACGCGACCGGCGTGCTCGGCGACGACCTCCTGCGCCTGCTTCTTCGTCCCGACGAACTCGACGATTCCGCCCCGGCGGGCGAGGTCACGGGCGAACGCGTAGGCCTCCTCGAGGCCCTCCAGGGACTTCTCGAGGTCGATGATGTAGATCCCGGAACGCTCCCCGAAGAGGTACCGGGCCATCTTCGGGTTCCACCGACGGGTCTGGTGGCCGAAGTGAACGCCCGCCTCGAGGAGCTCCCGCCTGGTCACGACAGGCACAGGTGCTTCTCCTTCGCTCGGTTGTCTCCTCCGCGGGGATCTGCCCGTCGCCGGCCCGTCTCCGGGACCCCGGCGATGCGGTCCCCCCACGTGCGTGCTCGGCGCCCGGGGGCGCCGGCCCGGCGAGTCTACCAGCGGCCCTCGAACGGCCCGTCGTCGGGCGAGGGCGAGATCAACGTCGCCGGTCGGCGGCGCGGGCCCGCGGCGAGGCCTCGGGGACCTCGTCCGCCACCGCGAGGTAGCGGAATGCGAACGCCGCCAGCATCGCCACGTGCAGCAGGTTCACGACCAGCACGAAGGCCCAGGCTGCGGCGGTGGGGTTGACCCCGATCACGTTGCCGGGCTTGCCGGGGGCGACGATGATCGCGATCGCCGGGATCACGTAGAGCGCCGCCATCCCCAGGTTGCCGACGCCGGGCAGCCGCGCGGCCCGCATCGATCGCGTCAGGCAATCGGGCAACGTCCGACGCTCCGCCACGGCGATCACCGGGGCGAACACGAACAGGTAGACGCCGAGGACCAACCCGCCGACCTGGATCAGGATCCCGAACCCCGGGCCGAGCAGCGGGGCGAAGAAGCTCGAGAGCGTGAGGAACGCGACCCCGATCACGCTCGTCGCGAGCGAGACCGGCAGCGCTCGGAGCCCGCTCGGGAGCGACGCCCGCGTGACGCGGCCGGTATCGAGCGCTTCGACGACCGCCGCCGTCAGGAGCGCGATCACGACGCCCCGGAACAGCACGAACGCCGTGATGCCGACGATGCCGCCCTGGAGCCCGAAGATGCTCGTGGCGAGCGTCGCGTCGAAGCTCGTACCGAGCGGCGGGAGGGCGAGGGCGCTCACGAACGTCGCGAACGGGCCCTGGTAGCCGAGCGCGACCAGGATCACCCACAGGACGAAGAGCAGGGCGAACGTGCCGATCACGAACGTCGGGATCCCGGCGACGGTGACGCACCCTCGAGCGACCGACGTCCGCAGCTTGGGCATCGCGCTGTCCGCGGTCGCCCGCGGGGTGAGGAACTGATCGAGGAACCCCCGGCGGGGTGCGGGGTCCTTCGCGGGCGCCGGGCGAGGCTCACGGTACCCGCCGCTCGGCGGACGCTTCTTCTTGCGGTTCGTCACGGGTCACCGCCCTCGGAGCCCGACCCGACCGGGAGCGGCTCGGTCCCGTCATCCTCCAGGAACGCGGGACCCATGCGTCCGAGCAACCACCGGCCGCCGAGGATCAGCAGCAGCGCGAGCGGCACGGCCGCGAGCAGGTAGTTCACGACCAGGCTCGCGGGGTCCGGCTCGGTCGGGCTGACGATGGACACGAGCCGCCCGTCGGGGTCGTTCGCGAACGCGATCAGCCCGGCGCGCGGCCCGCCGGTCACCCCGACCACGCGGTCGCCCGCGGGGGTGAGGTTCCGGAGCACGGCCCCGGGTTCCCCCCGGCGCCAGACCAGGCGCCCGTCGTCGGCCCGGATCGCGGCCAGGTCGCCGTTGACCGTCGCCACCAGCACGTGGTCGCCGATCGCGATCGCCGAACTCCTCACGACCAGCTCGTTCAGCGCGAAGTCCCAGACGCGCTCGCCGGTCCCGGGGTCGAGGCGGTAGACCTGCCCGGCCGCGTCCACGACCAGCAGCGCCCCGTCGCTGACGACCGGGATCCCGACGAACGCGAGCCCGTTGACCCGGGTCGCCCACCGTTCGCCGCCGTCACCGAGATCGAAGCTGCGGACGGTCTGATCGGAGAAGCCGGCGAAGATCGCCCCGCCGTCGATCGACACGGCGGAGCCGTAGACCGCCGCTCCCGACACCTCCTGCCGCCAATCCAGGTCGCCGGTGGCCGCGTCGAACGCCGCCAGGCGAGCGCGCGTGGTCCGATCGCCCTGCACCGTCGCGACCACGGTCCCGTCGGCGGCCGAGAGCGGCGCCGTCACGGGTCCGCCCGCGTCCTCGCTCCAGCGGAGCTCGCCGGTCGCCACGTCCACGGCGTACACCGTCCCCAGCCGGTCGGCGACGAACGCCGTGTCCCCGTCGATCGTCACGCCCGTCCGGCTGACGGACTCCAGCCGCAGCGGCGCGTCCCACGCCGGTTCCTGCGTCTCGGCGTCGATCGCCACCAGGAACGACGGCGGCGCCTCGTCCGAGCCGGACGCCGGGGTGGGCGAGGGGCTCGGGGTGGGGCTCGCCTCCGGTGGCCCGGTCCCGAAGCCCTCCGTGTAGAGGATCACGGTCCGCCCGTCCGCGAGCGCGGCCGCGGGTGCGACGGACGGCCCGAAGCGACGGTCGACGGACCACACGAGGGATCCGTCCTGCCCCGAGACCCCCACCACGGCGCGTGGGCCCACCGCCACGACCACGTCCCCGACCACGATCGGGGCCGACAGGCCGTACTGGTGGCCGGGGCCGGACACCGGTTGCTCCGCCCTCCAGGCCTCACGGAACGGCGGCTCCGGCCCGCTCGTCACCGAGCCGAGATGCGCGGCGCCCCCCTGCGTCTGCGACCAGTCGACGGTGGCGGTCTGGGCCAGGGCGAGTGGCGCCGCGGCGAGGATCGCCGCCGCGCCGAGGGTCGGGATCCACCAGGCGCGTCCGGCGCGCTTCGCGCGCCGGACGCGACGTCCCGGATGATCGGAGGAGGCCAAGGCCGCGTCATCCTAGCCGCCTCGGTCAGGGCGGCACCGGCCTCCCGCGCCGGGGCGAGGCCCACGAGAGCGCCGGCTCCCGGCTCGCCGTCGCGGCCGCCCCGTGCTCGACACCCCCGGACGGGCGCCACCGGGCGGCGACCGCCGCTGCTCCGGGAAGCCCCACGGTGCCGGCTCGGTTCGCGGTCCCGGTTCCCACCTCGGCGTCGATCGGAGCGAGCCAGAGGATCCCCGCCAGGCTGAGGGGGCCGAGGTAGTCGAGCGGGTCGACGTATGTACCACCGAGCCGAACCCCGAAGTGGAGGTGCTCGACCGCGCTCCCCGGATGGCCCGGGCCCGAGGTGGCGACCGGCTGACCCGTCACGACCGGATCGTCCTTCGCGACCAGGGTGGTCGACAGGTACGAGCTGGTGGAGACGAGCCCGGCACCGTGGTCGATCGAGACGAAGAGCTGGCCGGCGACCCTGCCCGCGAAGGAGACGATCCCCGGCGCGGGCGCCACGACCGGGGTGCCGGTCGGCACCGCGATGTCGATCCCCCGGTGCCCCGCGCCGTACGGCGACGCCGGCGGGTCGAAGCCGCGGATGATCGGGCCCCGCACGGGCCAGCTCCAGGTCCCGGCCGCGCCCGCCGGCACCCCGAGGGCCCCGAGGAGCAGCGCCCCGAGCACGACCGCGATCGTCCGTCGCATGAGCCGGACCCTACGGCCCGGGCGGGCCAGCTGCCGTGATCTGGCTCACACGTCGGCGAGACGGGCCGGGTGGCTCCGCGGAACGCACGTCGCCGGTCGCCGGCGATGGCGCCGGACCCGATGACGAGCCCGCGGTCAGTCGACCTCGCTGAGCTGTCCGCGCAGCCCGGCGACGGCCTTCGTGTGGATCTGGCAGACCCGCGACTCCGTGACCCCCAGGATGTCGCCGATCTCCGCGAGGGTGAGTCCCTCGAAGTAGTACAGCGTCACGACGATCTTCTCGCGCTCGGACAGCGAGTTGATCGCGGCGGCCAGCAACCCGCGGGTCTCCTGGCTCTCGACGCCGTGCGTCGGGTCGAGCGCCTTGTCCGCGAGCGTGTCGATCAGG
>DATBLY010000101.1:0-12412 GCA_036555125.1 Actinomycetota bacterium
CGCCGCGGCGCCGCGCCGCCGTTCGCCGGCGGCGTGCGGCCTACCCGGGAGCTCGGGCGGGCCGCCCTCGAACGCTCCCTGCTTGGCCTTGCTCCGGGTGGGGCTTGCCGAGCCGGCGCGGTCGCCCGCGCCGCTGGTGAGCTCTTACCTCACCGTTTCACCCTTGCCACGCGCGGCGAGCCGCGCGTGGCGGTCTGCTCTCTGTGGCGCCTTCGCGAGGTCGCCCCCGCCTGGGTCGCCCCAGCACCCTGCCCTGTGGAGTCCGGACTTTCCTCGACCGATCCCAAGGATCGACCGCGGCCGCCCGGCCAGCTCCTCCGACACGAGGATAGCGCCGTAGACTCGCGAGACGCATGCCCATGCGGTTCGTCACCATCGTCGTCGCGATCGCGCTGGCCGTTCCGGCCTGCACCGCGGGGCGCGAGGGTCCGACCGAGCCCGCGGAGGCCGGCGACCTGGACGTGGATGACGCGGTCCGCGCCGCCGGGGCGCGCTGGGCCGCCCGGGCGTTCGTCGAGGCGTACGCGGGAGCGCCCGCCGACGACGGCGCCGGGCTGCGGCCCCTCGTGGGGACCCCCCTGCTCCGCCGGTGGGCGGGGTGGCTGCAGGTCCAGAACGAGGGGTTCCCCGGCGCGATCGCCGGCGACGTCGACGCGGTCCGGATCGGTCCGGCGGTGCCGTTCGAGGTCGAGAGCGTGCCGGGATCGGCCGAGATCCTCCGCGAGGTGGACGTCCGAGCCTCGATCACGTTCGCCTTCGAGCCCCGCGACGGCGATCCGTTCTCGGTCACGCGGTCCCTCGACGGCCCGATGCGGCTGATCCGCGGTTCGGAGGGCGATTGGTCCGTGCTCGACTTCACCCGCGACTCGGTCCCGCTGAGCAGCCAGTTCGAGGCGGTCTCGGACGCGGGCGACCGCGACGCGGGCGTCACGGTCGCGATCGCGGCGTTCTTCGCGGCCCCGACCTGGCAGTTCGGTCTGGTCGTGCAAACCGCTGGCCCGCTCTCGCTCGGGTCCGACGACGTCACGCTGGTCGACGACGACGGGGGGCTCGTGGCCACGGCGGGTGCGATCACCACGCAGCTGGAGCGCATCCGCGCCGGCGCCACCGTTCGGGGTCTGGTGGCGTTCGAGCCGCGCTCGAGCGCAGACGGCCTCTTCCTACGGTTGGCCGTCCGCGGGTCGCGGGGGCGCTCGACGTTGGTCATCCCCCTGGCCGGCCGGATCCATCCGATCGAGGTGACCGGCGGGACGGGGGCCGAGAGCCCCACCCCGAGCCCGAGCCAGGTCGGCTAGGCCCGCCCCTCGGCGAGCCAGGCGTCCACGCCCTGGTTGGCCAGCCGATCGGCCTCACGGTTCCGCTCGCGCGGGACGTGCTCGAAGCGAACCTCCTGGAAGGCCGTGGCCTCCCCCATCGCCGCCCGGTGGAGGTCCTGGAGGTGCGCCGCGCGCACGCGGTAGCGCCCGGCGAGCTGCTCGATCAGAAGCTTGCTGTCGGAGCGGAGCAGGACCCGTGAGGCTCCGAGCTCCGAGGCGCGCCGGAGCCCGCGGATCGCGGCCGTGTACTCGGCCACGTTGTTCGTCGTCTCGCCGAGCCCCTCGGCGATCTCGTCGAGCACCCGACCGTCCGCGTCGGCGATCCGGACGCCGATACCGGCCGGCCCCGGGTTGCCCCGGGCCGCGCCGTCGCAGCTCACGATCAGAAGACCAGGATCCGTCGACAGTGCTCGCACCGCCTCACGCCGTCGGTCCGCTTCAGCCGGTCGAGCACGACGGCGGAGAGCTGCTCGTGGCACCCTTGGCACACACCGTCGACCAGCGCCGCCGCGCCGACCCCCTTCTTCTGCCGGCGGAGGTCCTCGTACAGCTCCAGCACGTCCGGGTCGATCGTCGGAACCAGCGCCTCGCGCTCGGCGCGGCGGGCGCCCAGCTCGGCCTCGACGCTGCGCAGCTCTTCGTCCGACTCCTCGACGACCCGTTCCACCCGGGCGCGGAGCGTCTCCGAACGCTCACGGGCCCCGGTCGCGTCGGCCTCGACGCCCTCGCGGATCTCCATCAGGGCGAGGAGCTCGTCCTCCCGGTCGGTGCGCCGTCGCTTCAGGTTCTCGATCTCGTGCTGCAACGACTCGAGCTCCTTCGCGTTCGCGATGCTCCCGTCGTACAGCCGCTTCTCCTCGTCGGCGGCCTTGCGCGAGAGGGAGTCGATCTCGTGCTCGAAGCGCGAGGCGTCGCGCGCCAGCTCGTCGAGCTTGAGGCCGAGCTCCCCGAGCTCGCCCTCTGCGGCGTCGGCCTCCGCCTGGACGACGCGCAGCTCCTCCCCGGAACGGAGCGAGCCGTGGCGGGCGAGCGCGCGATCGATCGCGAGATCGACCTCCTGCAACCTGAGCAGCGCGTCAACACCCGGCATCGCGCGGAAGCCTAGCGGAACCGGCCGGCAGGCCGGTTCCGCTGCCCCGGCCCCCGGTCAGCTCGCCGGCATCGGCGGGGCCGGGGGCGGCGGGACGGAACCGCCCACGCCGGCCATCGCGGCCGGTCCCCGGTACGCGGAGCTCCCGAAGGCGAGGATCATGAGGAAGATCCAGTTGAGCAAGACCAAGCCCACCGTGAACCCGGCGCCGTGCCCGAAGCTCTTGGAGAGATCGTTCATCACGATGATGTAGATCACGAAGTTCACGATCGGGACGAGGTAGAGCAGCAGCCACCACCCCGGCCGCCCGACCACCTTCAGCAGGACGTAGTAGTTGTAGATGGGGATGACGGCCTTCCAGCCTTCCTCCCCCGCCTTCACGAAGATCCCCCAGAGCGGCAGGATCGCCAGCACGATGACGGCGAGGACCCACATCCAGACGAAGAACCCGTAGCCATCGGATTGCGCGAGCGCGTCCATCGACCACCTCCGGACGCATGCTGGCATCGTGGCGGGATCGGGACAAGCACTTCGGGGGCGGGAAGCGACCGGGGCCCGACGAGCCCCGGGTCGCCGAGCGTGGGCTCCCGGTAGGCGGGATCGCCGCCCCTAGGGGAAGACCACCTTCTCGTACCCGCTCTTCGTTCCCTGACCCAGGAGGGCCACCCCGGCCACGATGACCGCCGCGATGAAGGCAAGCATGATCGCGTACTCGACGGCCGTCGCGCCGAGCTCCTCCTCCGAGCGGAGGCGGAACCTGGCCCAGCGGGTCTGCGCATCCGTCGCGAAGCGCAGGAGCATCCCAACACCCCCTACAAGGTGAGTCCGGCACTTCGGGCCGCCCGGAGGTGGGCGGCCCTACGCGCCGTCTTACCGGGAAGCATCGGCAGCCCGAGGCGAGAACCTGAGCGGACCCAGCGCCCCCCCGCCGGCGCCTTCGGTGCGTGCGGGGAGGCCCTGGTGCTGGTACCGTGCCTGGTGAGGGCACCGATCGCGGTTCGCAGTAGCGTCACGAGCAGTTCCCTCACACCGGCGGTTGCGCCGGGCCTGACGGGCGGCTCCAAGGCCCCGACGGCGAAGGAAGGAGGGATCGCTAGTGGCAACCGGAACCGTGAAGTGGTTCAGCTCCGAGAAGGGGTTCGGCTTCATCACTCCCGAGGACGGCAGCGCAGATGTGTTCGTGCACTTCAGCGCGATCGTGGGTGATGGGTACCGCAACCTCGACGAGGGGCAGCGCGTGGAGTTCGACGTGACCCAGGGGCAGAAGGGCCCCCAGGCCTCGAACGTCAAGCCCGCGTGACACCTGGCCCACATGTCGTGAGGAAGAGCCCGGCCGCGAGGCCGGGCTCTTCCGTCGTCGAGGGCGCTCCGTGACGGATCGGGCGCAAGGCGCGGGGCGGACCGCGAAGGTGATCGTGGCGGCCGTGCTCGTCGCGATCGTCTGCGTCGCCCTCGGCGTGTGGCAACTCGCCCGGCTCCAACAGAAGCGAGACGCCAACGCCGCGATCCGCGCCGGCCTGGCCGCCCCTGCGTTGCTCGTGGACGCCGCCTTCCCGGCGGGCGACCCGGTCGACGCGCTGCGGTACCGACGCGCGCGCGCGCGGGGCACGTTCGACACCTCGCAGGAGACGATCCTGTACGGACGCACGCAGGACGGTCAGGCCGGGAACCACCTCCTCACCCCGCTGCTGCTCACCGACGGGTCCGCGATCGTGGTCGATCGCGGTTGGGTGCCGCTCGCGTTGGACGATCCGCCCGTCGCCGCGGCTCGGCCACCCGACGGAGCCGTCACGGTGGACGGCGTGCTCTTCGCGTCGGAGGGCGATCCGCCGAGCGCCGCCGACCCATCCGCCCCGCGCGCGACCACGCTGTCGCGACTCGACCTCGCGACGCTCCAAGCTCAGCTCCCGTATCGGATCGCGCCCGTCTACCTCCTGCTGCGCGAACAGACGCCTGCGCAGAGCGATCTCCCCCGGCCCACCCCACTCCCGGAGCTCTCGGAGGGCCCGCACCTCAGCTACGCGATCCAATGGTTCTGCTTCGCGGCGATCGCGGTGATCGGCGGGGTGGTCCTCGTGCGCCGGGACCACCGGGACCGGACGGCTCCCGTTGATTCGCACGACGCTCCCCCCCAGGGGTAGGCTCCGCGGCGGTGGGTTGCCTCCTCGCGCTGTTCGCGCTGATCACGCCACGGCTGATCATGGTCGTGCTGTGGATCTTCACGGACTACCTCAGCCGGGCGTTCGAGTCCTTCTTCTGGCCGTTCCTCGGGTTCCTGTTCCTGCCGACGACCACGATGGCGTACGCGGTGGCGCAGAACGCCTTCGACGGCGTGCAGGGCTGGGGGCTCGCGCTCGTGATCCTGGGCGTGGTCCTGGACTTCGGGCTCGTGGGCGGGAGCGGTCGGGCGTTCGGTCGCCGGCTCAAGCAGGCGTAGCGGGCCCGTCGCTCCGGGCCCGGATCTGCACCGACCCGTCGTCCATGCGGACATCGAACGCGGGGATCGGATGGGACGCCGGCCCACGGCGGACCGCGCCGTCCTCCAATGAGAAGACGCTCCCGTGGGCCGGACACGTGACGGTCGGCATCGGCCCGTCGACGCGCGCGACCCCCCGGTCGAGCGGGGCACCCTGGTGCGAGCACCGGTTGCCCACGGCGAAGACCCGCTGGCCGGATCGCACCAGCAGGACGTCGATCCCCCCGACCTGGACGCGCGTCGAGCGACCCTCCGGAAGGTCCGACAGGGTCCCGACCGAGCTCCACGCGTCGCCGTCGTGCTCGCTCATGCTCCCTACCGGGCCGCGACCACCACGGTCAGGACCGCGAGCCAGTGGCACAGGCTCGCCCCGAGCGTCGACGCGTGCCAGACCTCGTGGTAGCCGAAGACGGTCGGGCGCGGATCCGGACGGTGGCTCGCGAGCGCGATGGCTCCGAGCGTGTACAGCAGGCCGCCCGCGACCACGAGCAGCCCCGCCACGCCGGAGAGGCCACGGATCATCTGGGGCAGGACGAACACCGCGACCCACCCGAGCGCGATGTAGAGGAAGGCGCTGAGCTTCTCCAGTCCGAGCGGCCGGGTCATCTTCATCGCGATCCCGATCAATGCCCCCGCCCAGACGATGGACAGCATCACGAGGCCGAACCGCCCGTCGAGCACGAGGAGGCAGAACGGCGTGTACGAGCCCGCGATCAACACGTAGATCATCGAGTGATCGAAGCGGCGCATCCACAGCCGGCCACGCTCGGACCACCGGCCCCGGTGGTACGCGGCGCTGACGCCGAACACCCCCGCCAACCCCACGGAGAAGACGGTGGCGGCGGCCCGAGCCTCGCCCGTGCGTGCCAGCGCCACGAGGGCGGCGCCCATCGGCAACGACACGAAGAACGCGATCTGATGGAGCCGGCCGCGCCAGCTGGGGGTGGGTGGCATGGCCGCCTCCGGGTTCCTCACCCGGCCAGCGTACCCCGAGCGCCGGCCCCTCGAGCGGAACCGCCTCCTGGGCAGGCGGGATGCCCCGGTTGCTCGATGTTGCCGCGTTCCGGCCGCGGCCCGGCTGTTCGGCAAGGAACCGCTAGCTGCGGGTCCGCGACGCCCCCTACCGTCGGCCCGTGCTCCGGTACGTGGTGCGGCGCCTGCTCTTCACCGTGCTCGTGCTGTTCATCGTCTCGCTGCTCACCTTCCTGATCTTCGTGAAGCTGCCCGCGGGCGACCCGGCTCGCCGCGCCACCGGGAAGACCTCCACGCCCGAACAGATCGAGAACGCGCGGAGGGCGTTCGGCCTGGATCGGCCGTTGTACGTGCAGTACGGCCGGTTCGCGAAGGGCCTGGTCCCGTGGCCCGGCCTGTTCCTGGCCGAGGACGTCTACTACTCGTACAGCAACTTCGTGCCGGTGAAGGAGGAGATCTACCGGCGGCTCCCGGTGACGCTGACGCTCGGGATCGGCGCCGCCTGCATCTGGCTGCTGACGGGCATCCCGATCGGGATCCTCGCCGCGGTGCGCCGCCGGGGCTTCTGGGCGCGCGCCTCGATGCTGCTCGCGATCGTCGGCGTCTCGATGCCGGTGTTCTGGTTGGGGCAGCTCCTGCTGTACGTGTTCTGGTTCAAGCTGAACCTGGTCCCCGCGAGCGGCCTGGCGATCGGGCAGACGATGTGGGAGGCGGTCCTCGAGGGCCGGTTCATCCTGCCGTGGATCACCGTGGCCGTCGGGTACATGGCGTTCTACGCCCGGATGGTGCGCGGCAACATGATCGAGACCCTCTCCGAGGACTACATGCGGACCGCCCGTGCGAAGGGCCTGTCCGAGCGCCGCGTGATCATGAAGCACGGGCTCCGCGGGGCCCTCACCCCGGTCGTGACGATGCTCGGGATGGACCTCGCCACGGTGTTCTCGGGCCTGTTCATCACCGAGGCGCTCTTCGGGCTCCCGGGGATCGGCGCCCTCGCCGTCCAATCGATCGGGACGAACGACTTCCCGATGGTGATGGGCGTCACGATCCTCGGTGCCCTGTTCGTCGCGACCGCCAACCTGGTGGTGGACGTCGTGTACGCGGTGCTGGACCCCCGCGTCCGCTACCACTAGTCCGAGACGGACCCCTCGTCGCTGTTCACCAGCGCGCCGGCGGCCATCGTCAGGTACTCCTCGAGCGGTCGGCGGACCTCGGTCGGCGGATCGAGATCGGCCACCGCGGCCAGCATGTGGTGGAGCCACCGGTCTCGCTCGAGCGGTCCGATCGCGAACGGCGCGTGCCGTATCCGCAGGGCCGGGTGCCCGCGTTCCTCGCTGTAGGTCGGCGGCCCGCCCCAGTACTGGGCGAGGAAGAGCGTGAGCTTGCGCCGGGCGTCGCGGAGGTCGTCCGGGGCGGGGTAGAGACGCAGCAGGATGTCGTCGGTCGCGACGCCCGCGTAGAACCGATCCACGAGTGCCTCGAAGAAGGGCAGTCCGCCGACGGCGTCGTAGAGCGCGGTCCCCTCGGGTTCGCTCACGCGGACGCGTCGGCCTGTGGGGTGCGCGCGCCGAGCTCACGGTCGAGGATCAGGAGCGCGGCCCCGCTGTCGCCCGCGAGCTCCATCGAACCGACGATCTGCTCCACCGACCGCTCCTCCTCGACCTGCTCGGTGATGAACCACTCGAGGAACACCTCGGTGGTGCGATCGGCCTGCTTGGAGAGCGCGAGGATGGCCTCGGTCACCCTCCGCTCGTGCTCGAGCGCCCGCGAGAAGGTCTCCAGTGGCGAGCCGAAGTCGTCCGGAGGCGCGTCGATCGTGCCGAGCCGTACCCGTCCGCCGCGGTCCAGGATGTGCTCGAAGAACCGCATCGCGTGACCTGTCTCCTCTTCGGCCTGCATGCGCATCCACATCGCCGAGCCGACGAGGTTCCGGCCGTCCATGTGCGCGGCCATCGCGAGGTACAGGTGCGCGGATGCGAACTCCAGGTTCATCTGATCGTTCAGCGCGGACTCGAGCGTGGCGTCGAGCATGGGTTCCCTCCCGATCCGGTCGAGCAACCATCCTACGGGGGTCACGCGACGGGATGACATCCTCCCGCGGAGGACGGACGATGCACGGATGACGACGCTCGAGCGGATCGACGACCCGGCGTCGTTCCTCCGCGCCGCCGGAGCGTTCCTCCTCGAACGAGAGGCCGAGCACAACCTGATGCTCGGCCTGGCCGCCCGGTTGGTCGACGAACCGGACGGCTACGGCGAGCCGGCCTACGAGGCGGTGATCCGCCGCGGGGATGGGACGATCGTCGCGGCGGCGCTCCGGACGCCCCCGTTCAACCTGATCCTGTCCGAGCTCGACGATCCGGCCGCCGTCGAGCTGCTCGCGGCCGACGCCCTCGACCGGTTCGGCGAGCTGCCGGGCGTGCTCGGTCCGTCGACGGTGGCTGCCCGGTTCGCCGAGACCTGGCGGGAGCTGACCGGGGCGCCGACCGAGCTGGCCCTCGCGCAGCGGATCCATCGCGCCGATCGGGTCGTGCCGCCGGCGGGCGTCCCCGGCTCGGCGCGCGTCTGCACGCGCGACGATCGTCCGCTCCTGCTCGCGTGGATCGACGCGTTCCTCGCGGAGGCACTCCCGGCCGACCTCCCGCGCGAGTCGACCTCGGAGCACCTCGCTCGCCGGGAGCGCGACCCGGACGCCGGGTACCTGGTCTGGGAGTCGCAGGGCGAACCCGTCTCCGTGGCCGGATGGGGCGGCCCGACGCCGAACGGCAACCGGATCGGCCCCGTCTACACGCCGCCGGAGCATCGCCGCAGAGGGTTCGCGAGCGCCGTGACGGCGGCGCTCACCGAGCGGCTGCTCCGCGACGGCAAGCGGTTCTGTTTCCTGTTCACCGACCTCGCGAACCCGACGTCGAACGCGATCTACCGTCGGATCGGCTACGAGCCGGTGAGCGACGTCGACGCGTACGGCTTCGGACCGAAGCGGGCCTAGACTCCTTCCCGTGCGCCTGTGGCTGCTCCGTCACGCGAAGTCGAGCTGGGACGACCCGGGGCTCCCCGACATCGAACGTCCGCTCGCTCCGCGCGGGGCGCGGGCCGCCGAACGCATCGCCCGGTACGTCCGGGCCGAAGGGGTCCGCCCGGAGCTCGTGCTGTGCTCTCCGGCGGCCCGCGCGCGTGGAACGCTCGAGATCGTGCTCCCCTCGCTCGGCGCTCCCTCGGTGAGCGTCGAGCCCGAGCTCTACACGTTCGATCCGGAGCCGCTCGTGGAGCGGATCCGGCAGGTGCCCGACGACGTCGCCTCCCTGATGCTCGTCGGTCACAACCCGGCGATGCAGGCGCTCGCGGTCTGGCTCGCGCGTGGCGGAGACCGCCTTGCCGAGCTGGCCGCCAAGTACCCCACCGGTGCGCTCGCCGAGCTGGAGCTCGACGCGGCGACGTGGACTGCGACGGCCGCCGGCGGCGCCGTCCTCACGCGCTTCGTCCCGCCGCGCGAGCTCGCCTGAGATCCCTTCCGACGTCGGTACACTCCAGTCCGGCCGGATCGAGGGAGGACCCGTGAGCGACGCGATCGAGATGCAGGCCCTGCGGAGCACGCCGTTCTTCTCCGGACTCTCCGACGACGACCTGGCGGCGATCCTCCGCGTCGGCCGTCCGGTCGCGTTCGACGCGGAGACGACGATCGTCGCCGAGGGCGATCCCGGCGACGCGATGTACATCGTCGTGGACGGCACGGCCGAGGTGGACGTCGGCGGCCGCTACCACAAGCTCACGGGCGGGTCGTTCTTCGGCGAGATGGCCCTGATCGGCTCGACGAAGCGGATGGCGTCGGTGAAGGCCGCCACGCCGGTGAACGCCTTGCGGATCGGCGCGGACGAGTTCCGGACCTTCGTGCTGGAGCATCCGCAGGTCGCCCTGTCGATGATGCAGGCGCTGGTCGAGCGGCTCCGCGAGGTGGAGCAGCGGATCGACGCCTGGATGGCGAACTAGCCGCACCCCGTCAGTGCTTCGCTCCTGGCCCGAGGAACCGTCGGGTCGAGATGGCCGGGGCGTCCGTCCAGAAGGTGATCGCGAAGTCGTTCGAGCCAGAGCGTCCGAACTGGAAGTGGGTCGCGCTCTGTCCGATGTCCAGACGTGGGCCAGCCTTCACGACGTCGGCGGGCTTCGTGGATCTGGCCCGCGAGTAGATCTTGATCTTCACCCGGCCTCGGACGTGGTCGATCTTCCACTCGATCCGCACCCACCTGCCGGTCGGGATCGCGACGTCGCTCTCGGCGGCCAGTCGGTTCTGACGATCCTGGAACCCGATCCGCCCTGACGTTCGGATGTTGATCGAGCAACGGAGTGAACCGGTCACGGAGGCACGGATGAGTCGGAGGTCGCCTGCGGGATAGCCCGGGAGCCACACGAGGATCCGCCCGTACCACACCGACCTAGTGCCGTCCCACTGATAGTAGGAATCGCTCCGCGGGTTCAAGACGTGCTTGGCGGAGAAGGCGCCACGCGCATGGGTAGCGTCGTAGGTCAGCGTCGCGCCGGATGTGGTGGACACGGCGTCGAACGGCGTCGGGCCCCCACGGTCGCGGCCGGCCTGGACGTTGGCGCCCTGGGGGCCCGCATTGAGCCCGTTCTTGACGACCCTTGGGGTGTCACCCGGTGGGGGCTCCGGGGAAGGGGTCGGGGTGGGCGTAGGCGTCGGGGTGGGCGAGGGCGAACCGCCGCCGCCCTGCTGACGGAACCACGGGTCGTTGCCCATCTCCGCATAGGCCTGCATCGCGGCGGGCGACGAGTCGGTCACCCAGGGGTACTTCTTGTAGGAGTCGAAGTAGATCGCCGCCTTCAGATCGGGCCAGGAGCGAGCGGTGGTCAGCGCGTCACGCAGCCACTGCGCCTTCCGACCCGGCTGAGCGGGATCTTCCTGCACGCCGTACTCGGCCACGATCCACGGCTTCCCATGGGCGACCGCGAAGGCCCTCGTCTCCTCGAAGACGGACGCGAACGACTGCCAGGTGGAGCCGGGCCTGCCCGGATACCAGTTGTAGCCGTCGGCGGCGACGAAGTCGACCCATCCGTCTCCCGGGTAGTAGTTCGCCGCGGCTCCGGAGCTGAACGACCAGGCCAACAGCGTCCAGACGAACGCGACGTTGTCCGCCCCGCGGCTGCGGAAGATGTCGACGATCCTCCGGAACGCCGCGGCGTACTCCTGCGGCGATCCGAACCCACCGACATCGTTCTCCGGCTCGTGGTGGAATGTCAGGTAGACGGGAGCGCCGAAGTCCCGGAACGCGTCGGCACGGTCCCTGATCCAGGCGTCATGGTTCCCCGCCGCGATCGAGCCCCATGAGCCAGCACCGCTCGCGGCCCAGTTGACGAACGGGATCCGGCCCGTACTCGCGTCCCAGTCCTGCGCGCCGGTCGGGATCGCTTGGTTCCACGTGTAGTACCGATGATCGATATCGAACTTCCGTCCGATCTGGTCTTCGACCCGGCGGAGGGCCTCCTGTTCGTTCTCGGATCCGCGAGGTTGCACCCTCGCTCCGAAGTACGCGCCGTTTCCTGGCAGGAGCGAGCCGGGGAACGCGGAGACTGGCGCGACCAGCGCCACCAGGGTGAGGATCGCGGCCACCAGCGTGAGCGCGAGCGCTCCTGCGACGATCGCGTTCCGTCGGATGGGGAACGCCGAAGCGTCCGGATGTGTGTGGGATCGCGCTGCCAGACCCCTCACCTCCCTCGATCTCGGGGGTGGGCGCGACCGATACACCGTAGAGGTCCCGGCCGATCGTCGCAACCACGCAGGTCGTGCAGGTGACGTCATCGCCGCTGAGATCGAGCCCCGGTTGGGCGCCGCCGCCGACCCCCATCATCCGTTCGTTCTCGCGCTCAGATGGGACGAACGAGGAAGTCGTCCCAGGTCGACCGCCCGTCGTCCTCGTCGTTGAAGATCTTGATCCGTAGACCTTGGGCCGTTCCGTCCCCGTACGCGGCGATGCTCTCGCCGGAAGGCATGAGCGACACGGTCTTCTGTCCGAGACCTGACCCGGACACCGTGCAGCTGATCGGATGTTCCGACGGCGTCCGGGGCACCGTGATCGCCAAGCGATATGCGGATCCGCTGCGGAGGCCGATCCCGTCGCGCTCGGCCAGCAACGAGGTCGTGCGGCCGCCCAGCTGCTCTCCGATCGTGATGAGCCCGTCGGGATGACCCTCGCTCATCTCGAGCTTGCACGTGAGGTGGTTATCCCGGTCGACGAAGAGAGCCACGAGCCCCACGTTGGCCCGCAGGGGGGTTGGCGACAGCGTGATCGTGGCCGATACCTCGAGCCCGGTCGCACGCCCCGTGTCGACCATGGCGAGCCAGATCGAGATGTCCTCCGCGCTAGGCGACATCAGCGCGCGCCCGTCGCGGATGCTGAACACGGGCCGGCAGGTCGCGCATGACAGGCTGGTGGTCACCCAGGTCTGACCCGAGGGGGCGTCATCGATCGGCCCATCCGCTCGTTCGAAATCGTCCCAGGCGAGGCAGTCCTGCGCGCGCTGGGGACACGGCGCCGCCCGGTCGAC
>DATBLY010000116.1:0-6430 GCA_036555125.1 Actinomycetota bacterium
GCCGGACACCCCGCACACGGGCGCGCTCTCGCACCACCGAGCCGAGTACGCGGAGCGGGTGATCGGGTTCCTCGACGAGCACCTGCTGGGGAGCTGAGCCGGCCGGCTCGGGAGGACGCCGTCAGGCGGGCGGCGACGGCAGGGCGCCGGGCTCCGCCGGGCCGGAGGACCCGGACGCCCCGCGCGCGACCTCCCAGATGCGGTTCAGGTGCTCCTGCGAGTACATCCCGAGGCCGGCCGCGACCACGATCAGCAGGATCACGTTCAGCGCCGGCGAGAGCTGCTGCTGGATCTCGAGGCGCTGCTCGATCTTCTGGATGTGCATCGAGGTGTTGTAGACCGAGATGAACGGCGGGACGATGATCAGCCAGCCGAGCGTCACCGCGAGCAGGGCCATCCCCGGCCGGACGGTCTCGTCGTGCTCGAAGCGGCGGATCTCGTCGTTGACCTTGTAGTACCAGTAGAAGAAGTAGATCCCGATCGTGACGATCGAGAGCGCCAGGACCCCGAGCGGGTCGCGCTTCAGGTAGCTCTCGCCCTCGATCCGAACGGTCTCGGCCATCGTCCCTCCCCTCGCCGTGGCTCCGGGCGGAGTCTATCGACGCCGGCGTCGGACGATCGTCGTCAGACGGCGGGAGGGCTCGCGACGCCGATCACGTGCCCGACCCAGTCGTCGTGGTCCAGGGCGTCGAGCAGCGCGGTGGCGAAGTCCTCGCGCGGGATCGAGCGTCCTGGCGCCTTCGCGTCCACGACCGCGACGTACGGGGCCTCGGGGCGGTCGTCCGTCAGGAACGGCGTGGCGACCACGGTCCAGTCGAGGTCGCTCCCGCGCAGGATCGCCACGTCGCGACGATGCTCCGCGGCCACGTTGGCGTACTCGCCCGCCACCTCGTCGTCGGTGAACACCTTGGCGTTGGCGGCGATCGCGATCCGGCGCACGCCGACCGATGCCATCGCCCCGACGATCGTCCGCGTCGCGTCGGAGATCTCGGTCGTCGTGACGCCGGCGACCGGGCCGAGCGCGGAGACGACGGCGTCCCGGCCCAGCAGGACGTCGGCCACGGCGTCGCGGTCGCGCGGGTCGCCCTGGCGGACGTGCACCGCGTCCGGGAACCACTGCTTCGACGCGTCGCGGACGAAGGCGGTGACGTCGTGGCCGCGTCGCGCGGCGAGCTCGACCACGAGCCGCCCGGTGCGCCCGCTCGCCCCGAAGACGACGATCCGGCGCCCGTCCTCGGTCATCGCGTCGGTCCCGTCCGGCACGGCTCAGGTGAAGAGCCAGACGGAGATCGCCGCGATCGCGACGATCCCGACCGCGACCGCGATCAGCGTGTACGTCAGGGTCCGGCCGCCGCCCGATCGGTCGTGCGTGTCGAGGCCGATGTCGTGCGCCACCTCGCGCTCCCGCTGGTGGTGCATCTGCTCGAGGTCGGTCTTGGTTCCCGCCTTCGGCAGGTGTCGCCGCCCCTTGCGCTTCTTCCCGGCGCTGCCCATGGAGGAGACCCTATCGCGCTCAGGCGGCGGCGCCGGAGGCGGCGGGAGCCGCCTCCGACCGCAGGGCCACCTCGAGCACGTCGCCGAGATCCTCGGCGACGTGGAACGCGATCTGCTCGCGGACCTGCTCGGGGACGTCCTCCAGGTCGCCCTCGTTCCGCTTGGGGAGCACGACCTCCGTGAGCCCCGCCCGGTGCGCCGCGAGCACCTTCTGCTTCACGCCCCCGATCGGGAGCACACGGCCCTGCAGCGTGACCTCCCCGGTCATGCCGACGTCGGGACGGACCGGCGTGTCCGTCAGCAGCGAGACCAGCGCGGTCGTCATCGTGACGCCGGCGCTCGGGCCGTCCTTCGGCACCGCGCCGGCGGGGACGTGCACGTGGAACCGGCCCTTCAGCCGCTCCGCGGGGATCCCGAGCTCGTCGGCGTGCGACCGCACGTAGCTGAGCGCGATCTGCGCCGACTCCTTCATCACGTCGCCGAGCTGGCCGGTGAGCGTGAGGCCGTCCGACTCCGACGCGTCGCGGCTCGCCTCGATGAACAGGACGTCGCCGCCGACGCCCGTCACGGCGAGGCCCGTGGCCACGCCCGGCACCGCGGTCCGCTCGGCCGCCTCGAAGAAGAACCGCTGACGCCCGAGGTACGTCCGCACGTCGTCCGCGCCGATCGTGATCGGCGCCTCGGCGTCGCCCGACGCGAGCTTCGTCGCGACCTTCCGCAGGGCCTTGCCGATCTCGCGCTCGAGGTTGCGGACGCCGGCCTCGCGGGTGTAGTCGCCGACGATCACGCGCAGCGCGTCGTCGGTCAGCACGACCTCGTCCTCGCGCAGGCCGTTGCGCTCCCGCTGCCGCGCGACCAGGTGGTGCTTCGCGATCGCGACCTTCTCGTCCTCGGTGTAGCCGTCGATCCGGATGACCTCCATCCGGTCGAAGAGCGGCCCCGGGATCGTCTCGGCCACGTTCGCGGTCGTGATGAACAGGACCTCGGACAGGTCGAGGTCGACGTCGAGGTAGTGGTCGCGGAACGTGTGGTTCTGCGCGGGGTCCAGCACCTCGAGCAGCGCGGACGACGGGTCGCCGCGCCAGTCGGCGCCGACCTTGTCGATCTCGTCCAGCATCATCACCGGGTTCTTCGTGCCGGCGTCCTTCAGCGCGCGCACGATGCGACCGGGCAGCGCGCCGACGTAGGTGCGCCGGTGCCCGCGGATCTCGGCCTCGTCGTGGATCCCACCCAGGGACACCCGGACGAACTTCCTCCCGAGCGCGCGGGCGACGGATTCGCCCAGCGACGTCTTGCCGACGCCGGGAGGTCCGACGAGCGTCAGGATCGCGCCCGAGCCGCGGCCGGTCGCCTCGCCCAGCCCGCGCTCCTGCCGGAGCTTGCGCACGGCCAGGTACTCGAGGATCCGGTCCTTCACGTCCTGCAGGCCCTCGTGGTCGGCGTCCAGGACCGCGCGCGCGTCCGCGATGTCGAGGTTGTCGTCGGTCCGCACGCCCCACGGCAGCTCGGTCATCCAGTCGAGGTACGTGCGGATCCAGCCGTACTCGGGCGACTGCTCGGAGGTGCGCTCCAGCCGGCCGAGCTCGCGCTCGGCCTCCTTGCGCACGTCCTCGGGCATCCCGGCGGCCTCGATCTTCGCGCGGTACTCCTCGACGACGTTCTCCTCGCCGTCCTCGCCGAGCTCCTTGCGGATCGCGCTCATCTGCTCGCGCAGCAGGAACTCGCGCTGGCGCTTCTCCATCCCCTCGGAGACCTCGGTGCGGATCTTGTCCTTCAGCTCCAGGTCGGCGAGCGTGTCCTTCGCCCACGCGAGCACCTTCTCGAGGCGCGCCTCGACGTCGGTCGTCTCGAGCACCTCGATCTTCCGCTCGAACGACAGGTCCGGCGAGTAGCCGGCCGTGTCGGCGATCGCGCCCGGGTCGTCGATCCCGCGGAGGAACTCGGCGACCTGCGGCACGCCACGCGCCTCGACGATGTTCTCGACCACGGCGCGGTACTCGCGGGCGAGCGTGGCCGCCCGCTCGGTCTCGCCGCGCTCCTCGACGGGCTCGATCTGGACCCAGGTGGCCTCGCCGGTCCCGGGGATCCCGAGGCCGACCGCCGCGCGGCGCTGGCCGCGGATCACCACGGCCTCCATGCCGCTGCGGAGCTGGCCCACGTCCTCGACCTTCGCGACCGTGCCGATCCGCGCGTAGCGGCCGTCGATCCGGGGGACGAGCAGGAGCACGCCGTCGGCGTCGGCCGCGGCGTGGATCGCGGCGCGGGCCTCGTCGGACTCGATCGTGAGGGTCACGACCATGCCCGGCAGCACGACGCCGGTGGTCAGGGGCAGCAGGGGAAGGGCGCGGGTATCGATCTCAGCCATGGGCCATCACGTCTCCTGAGGCGGGTTCAGTGGCAAGAACGGGAGGAAGGGGCCGCCCTATTCCCCGTCGTGAGCGCGATCACACCTCGCCGAGCGGCGAGCGTGGTCCCTCAGCTTCGCGTCGCGCAGCGACCCCTGCTGCACCCGTGGAGGCGGTGGCCCCGGAGCGCGGCGTAGGTCGCGGCCACGAGCACGCTCCCGATCAGGAGCCCGCCGACCACGTCGGTGAACCAATGCACGCCGATGTAGACGCGTGAGAACCCGATGGCGAGGATCGATGCGACGCCGACCATCGCCGCCACGATCCGCGCCCGGGACGCGGAGCCGAACGTCGGGACAAGCATGGGCAGGAGGCCGTAGAAGCCCACGCTGGCCAGGACGTGGCCGCTCGGGAACGAGGGCCCGCGCCCGGGTCCCAGCGGCAGGAGCGAGGGGCGGACGCGGTCCACCCCGGCCTTGAGCGCCCACTCGATGGCGGGGTTGAACGCGAAGGCCAGGACCAGGACGAGCAGGGCGACCCGGCATCGTCCGGTCAGGAACGTCCAGATCGCGAGCGCCAGGACGGCCGCTCCGATGAACCACCGCGTGCCCAGGAACGTGATCCCCCACATGACGCGGTCGATCCACTCCTGTCGGAGGCCGATGACCCACCACTGCAGGGGACGGTCGATCCGCAGCAGGGCGGGCTCGTCGACGATCGCGATCGTCGCCAGCGCGGCGAAAGCCATCGCAACGAGGCCGACGAGCATCCACCGGCTCCGGTCGGACGTGGGGAAGCGCTCGGGAACGACGGACATGCCGTCCATCGTCCCAGAGGGACACGGCGATGCCGGCGCAGCTGCGTCGCGACGGCGCGCCGCGACGAACGGTCGGGATCGCCTAGGCCGCGGGGATCCCGTCGCCCGGGTCCTCGATCGACACCAGGACCCGGTCGAGCTGCAGGTCGGCGAGGCACCCGATGAACCGCCGCTCCGCGTTCTCGGGGAGCGACGGCGTGACCGTCATCCGGACCGTGGAGCCGCCCACCTCGGAGAGCCGGAACGTCGACCAGGGCGACGCCATCGGGCGACAGGTCGCGAGGAGCGTTCGCGCCACGGAGAGCACCGGCGCCGGCTCCCCCCGCGTCTGGATCACCAGGTCGTACGCGCTCCGCCCGCCGGTGACCACGTCGGGGCGGTTCTCGGTGAGCTCGGCGATCTGGATCACGACCACCCAGACGGCCAGGGTGACCACCGCCAGGGAGGCCGCCACGGCGATCCAGGAGCGGCGCGTTCCCAGCTCGCGCGCGCGGACCGGCGCGGTCGATGCGATCGCGACGCCCGCCTCCTCCCCGGGCAGCAGCGAGGCGGGCGGCTGCAGGTTGGCGAGCCGCCGCTCGACGGATCGCTCCGCGCCCCAGGGATCGACCCCTCGCGCGATCCGCTCCACGACGTAGGCCATCCCCGAGAGGATCGCGCCCACGCCGAGGAGGACGGGCACGAACACCGAGAGGCTGCCCGGCTCGAGCCACGGGAACGGCCGGTCCCCTCCCTCGGCCTCCCCCGCTCCCGCGGGCTCCTCGGGGGCAGAGGGCCGGCCGCCGGGCCGGTGGGCGGGCTCACGCAACGATCCCTCGATCCGCTCCACGCGTGCCTCGAGGCGTCCCGTCCGGCGTCCGAGCGACGCGGACGCGAGCGCCACCTCGGCCGCGATGAAGAAGATCCCCGAGATCACCGCGCGGTTCCACTCCCACCGGTAGAGGTAGACGAGCAGGTACGCGCCCGAGGCAAGCAGCACGACCCAGGCGAGGAGGAGCAGGAGGATCCGAGCCAGGCGCTGCGGCGTCATCGGGATGACACCTCCTGCGACCGGTCCGCCGACGTGACCTCCCCGGTGCGGCCGTCGATCACGATCCGTTCGCCCCGCCGGAAGCGATCCGTCGCGTCGGGCACCGCGACCACCGTCGGGACGCCCAGCTCCCGCGCGACGATCGCCAGGTGCGAGAGCGTGCTCCCGGTCTCGGACACGAGCCCGGCGAGCCCCGGGAGCTCGGGCGCGAGCGCGGGCGACAGGACCCGGACGACGAGGATGTCTCCGGGACCCAGCCGATCTCCCTCCAACCGGACCGGCCCCTCGGCGCGGCCGCCGCCGGCACCGGTCCCGCCCCCGCCCGCCGGCGGTCCCTGCGGGACCACGGCGCCGGAGGGCGTCAGCCGGAACGTGGCCGGGAGCGGCGCCGACGGCCGGCCGGCCCGCCGCGACCCGAGGTCGTCCGGGACCGCCCCGCCGCCCACGATCCACCCGAGCTCTTCCCAGCCCAGGAACCGAACGTCGTCGCCCGACCCCAGCCGTCCCGCGGCCCGGAGGCGTCGGCAGATCTCCCACGCCGCCCGCGCCGCGAGCTCGTCGAGCCAGCGCGCCCGGAGGCGGAGCGCCTCCCGGGGCGCGAGCGCCCGGACGTCGGGGGCGGGATCCCCCGGCGTCACGCGGACCGGCGGGAGGCTCCCCGGAGGGCCGACGCGAGGAGGGACCAGGGCCAGGACCAGCGGGACGCGCGAGACGATCGCCTCGTCGGCCTCCCCCGCCCGGCGG
>DATBLY010000120.1:0-6116 GCA_036555125.1 Actinomycetota bacterium
GCGGCGGCGAGCGCCGTCCGCGCGAGGACCGCGGCGACCGCGACCGCAACCGCGGCAACGGCGGCGGCAACCGGGGCGACCGTCCGCGCGGGAAGCGATTCCGCGACCAGCGCACCGGCGACCAGACCTCCAGCGAGTAACCCACAGATGCCGATCCGCCGGACCGAGTTCGCCTCGGGTCTGCGCGTCGTCACCGAGCGGATGCCGAGCGTCCGCTCGGTGTCGATCGGCGTGTGGGTCCTGGCCGGGTCGCGCGACGAGGCCCCCGCGATCAGCGGGTCGAGCCATTTCCTCGAGCACCTGCTGTTCAAGGGCACGGAGACCCGCTCGGCGCAGGACATCGCCGAGGCGTTCGACGCGGTGGGCGGCGACGTCAACGCCTTCACCGCGAAGGAGTACACGTGCTACTACGCGCGGGTCCTCGACCGCGACCTCGGGATGGCGGTCGATCACCTGACCGACATGCTCCAGCACTCGGTGCTCCGTGCGACGGACCTCGATGCCGAGCGTCAGGTGATCCTCGAGGAGATCCACATGCACGAGGACTCGCCCGAGGACGTCGTGCACGACGTGTTCACCGAGACGCTCTGGCCGGAGCATCGCCTCGGGCGTCCGATCCTCGGGACGGTGGCCACGATCGAGGCCGCGACGCGCGCCTCGGTGCGGCGCTTCTACCGGAAGCACTACGTCCCCGGGAACTTCGTGGTCGCCGCCGCCGGCAACGTCGACCACGACGAGCTGATCAAGCTGCTGCGCCGCCGGATGGAGGCCGGCCGGGTCGTCCGCGAGGGCCAGCCGCCGGTCTGGAACCTGCGGACCGGCGGTCACGCGCCGGCGCCCTCGGGACGGCGCCTGGTCCGTCGCCGCAAGACCGAGCAGGCACACATCTGCTACGGCACGAACGGCCTGGCGCGGACCGATCCCGATCGGTTCGCCTTCCTCGTGGTCAACGCGGCGCTCGGCGGGGGGATGTCCTCGCGCCTGTTCCAGGAGATCCGCGAGCGCCGCGGCCTGGCGTACTCGGTGTACAGCTACCACACGCAGTACACGGAGGCGGGCGTCTTCACGTGCTACGCGGGGACGACCCCGTCCCGCGCCGACCACGTGATCGAGCTGCTCCGGCGTGAGCTCGAGGACGTCGCGACGTCGGGCCTCTCCGCCGAGGAGTTCGAACGCGCGAAAGGCCACGTGAAGGGCTCGCTCGTGCTCTCGCTCGAGGACCCCGGCGGTCGGATGTCGCGCTTGGGCAAGTCCGAGATCGCGCACGGCGAGATCCTCTCGGTCGATCAGACGCTCAAGCGCATCGACCGCGTGAGCCTCGCGGATGCGAACGCCGTGGCCGAACGCGTACTGTCGCAACCGATGACCCTGACGGTCCTCGGCCCGTTCCCGGCCTCGGCCTTCAAGGAGGCCGTCGCGTGATCCGCGTCGGCGTCGTCGGCGCCACCGGCCGCATGGGCCGGGAGGTGTGCCGAGCGGTCGACGCCGATCCCGATCTCGCGCTCGTCGCGGCGGTCTCGCGCCCGCACGCGGGGGAGCGGGTGGCCGACGCCCTGGGGTTCGTCTCCGACGTCGTGTTCACCGACTCGCTCGACTCGCTGATCGACGCCGGCGTGGAGGTGTCGGTCGACTTCACGTCCGGCGCCTACGCGCCCGAGCACATCGCGTGGGCGATCGAGCACGGCGTGCACGTCGTGGTCGGGACGACGGGCTTCGACGCCGATCCGGCGTGGGGGGAGCAGGATCGCGTCGGCATCCTGATCGCGCCGAACTTCGCGATCGGCGCCATCCTGATGCAGCGCTGCGCCGAGGAGGCCGTGCGGTACCTCCCCGACGCCGAGATCGTCGAGCTGCATCACGAGGACAAGCCCGATGCCCCCTCGGGCACGGCGATGGCCACCGCCCGCCGGATGGCCTCGGTCCGCGGCGAGCGGGAAGCGGAGCCCGGCGCCGAGCGCGTGACGGGCGCACGCGGGGCCGACGTCGAGGGCATCCGCGTGCACTCGGTCCGGTTGCCCGGTCTGGTCGCGCACCAGATGGTGATCCTCGGCGGGCGCAGCGAGACCCTCACGATCCGGCACGACTCGGTCGATCGGACCTCGTTCATGCCGGGCGTGCTGATGGCGGTGAAGTCGGTCGGCTCGCGGCCGGGGCTCACGGTCGGCCTCGAGCCGATCCTCTGGCCGCGGTGAGCGGTCACCTCGCGGCCGTCGTCGCCCACCCCGACGACGACACGTGGAGCGTCGCCGGCACGGTCGCCCTGCACGCCGGTGACCCCGCGTTCCGCTTCACGCTGATCCACGTGACGAGCGGCGAGGCCGGCATGATCTCGGACCCCTCGCTCGCGACGCGCGAGACGCTCGGCTCGGTCCGCGAGGAGGAGGACCGGCGGTCGTGGATCGCGCTCGGCCGGACGCCGGACCGGCACGAGTGGCTGCGCTACCCGGACCACCGCGTCGAGGAGCAGCCGTTCGACGAGCTCGTCGAACGGATCGCGACGATCCTGCTCGCCGAGCGTCCCGACGTCGTCGTGACGTTCGGGCCGGACGGCATCACCGGCCATCCCGACCACGTCACCGTCGGCCGCGCCGCGACCGAGGCGTTCCATCGTGGCCGACAGGGTGGCGGGGGCGGCTTCCACCGCCTGATCCACACCGCGATCCTTGCCTCGACGATCGCCGAGTGGAACGAGCAGCTCGTCGCGTCGGGCAAGGAGCCGTTCGATCCCACCGAGCTCTACCACCCACGCGGGATCCCGGACGACCTGATCGGGATGCGCGTGGACACGAGCGGGGTCGCCGAGCGCGTGCTGAGGGCCCTGCGCGAGCACCGGACGCAGGCGAACGACTGGAACGAGCTGACGGACGACGAGCAGATGCTGGCCCTCGGTCGCGAGCACGGCGTGATCGCGTGGCCGCCGCGCGACCCCGGGTCGCCGGTGTTCGGGAGCGTGTTCGAGGGGCTCTGAGGCGGGTCCCCGGCCGTCGTGGGGCCTCGACGCCGGGGTAGCCTCCACGGGATGGATGTCACGATCCGCACGATCCGCGAGGACGAGTACGAGAGGGCTGCTCGCTCCCTCGAGATGGCGTTCAGCGGTCGGATCTCGGACGAGGACCTCGCCCACGACCGACCGATCACGGAGTTCGACCGGTGGTACGCGGCCTTCGACGACGGGCGGATCGTGGGGAACGCGGCGGCCGCCTCGTACCGGATGTCGGTCCCCGGCGGGGCGCTGGTCCCGACGGCGGGCATCACCTCGGTCGGGGTGCTCCCCACCCATCGGCGCCGAGGGATCAACACCGCGCTGATGCGCGCGCAGCTGGATGACGTCCACGGCCGGGGCGAGCCCCTCGCGGCTCTGTATGCATCGGAAGGGGGGATCTACGGCCGGTACGGGTACGGCGTCGCAGCGTTCCTGGGCGAGATCAACCTCGAGGTCGGACGGTCCGACTTCATCCGTGGGTATCGGCAGGCGGGCTCCGTCCGCCTGCTCGAACGGGATGAGGCGCTCCCGCTGATGCGTCCGGTCTACGACGCGGAGCGGGCGCGACGGCCGGGCATGATGGACGTCGACGACCGCTGGTGGGAGTGGATGTTCCTCGAGTCGGCGAAGAAGCGGGAGGAAGAGCCGACACGGTACGCCGTCCACGAGGCGGAAGGGGTGCCCGACGCGTTCGCCACGTACACGGTCAAGCACGAATGGCCCGACTCGATCGCCCGCCTCGAGCTCACGGTCCGGAGGCTCGTCGCCTCCACGCCGCAGGGGTCGGCGGACATCTGGCGCTATCTCTTCGACATCGACCTCGTCCACGCGGTCAACGCATGGAACCGGCCCGCGGACGAGCCGCTCCTGGACCTGATGCAGGAACCGCGCCGGCTCCGCTTCAGCCTCATGGACGGGCTGTACGTTCGGGTGGTCGACGTGCCGGCCGCGCTGGCAGCCCGCTCCTACGCGACGGACGAGCGCCTCGTGCTCGAGGTCAGCGACCCGTTCTGCCCCTGGAACGAGGGTCGATGGCTGCTCCGGACCACGACGGACGGGGCGACCTGCGAGCCGACCGATGCGGAGGCCGATCTCGCCTGCACCGCCACCGACCTGGGGGCCGTGTACCTGGGCGGGTTCGGGTTCCGGCGGCTGCATCGGGCGGGCCGCGTGCGGGAGCTCACGACGGGAGCGCTCTCCCGTGCCGATGCGGCCTTCGGATGGGACCCCGCGCCCTGGTGCGCGTTCATGTTCTAGGAGGCCGGTCGGCAAGCCGGTCGGACCGGGGCGATCTAGTCTGAAACGGACTAGATTCCCCGGATGCCCTGCCAGACGAAGGCGAGACCGATCACCGCGAGGCCGACCGAGAGCGCCCCCCGGATCCAGCGGAGCCCGCGCTCGCCGACCAGACGACGGCCACCGCTGCCGACGAGCGTGAACAGGAAGTCCGAGCACGACACCCCGATGGACATCGCGAACGCGGCCACGATCGCCGCGTCGCGTCCCCCGTCAGCCGTGGCATCCGCGACCACGGCGGAGGCCGTGGTCGCGAAGAAGATCCAGGCGCCGGGGTTCAGCAGGACCGACACGATGCCGCGGAGCGTCGGTCCCATCGACCGGGTCTCGGGCGCGACGTCCTCGGCGGGGATCCGCGCCTCGTGCCGGAGGGACCGGAGCTCCTCGACCCCCAGGTAGACCAGGAAGCCGCCGCCCACGATGCGGAGCGCGCGCAGCAACCCCTCGCCGGGCGCGAGCGACGAGAACCCGAACGCCAGCACGATCATGATCGCGAGCAGCGTCCCATTCGCGCCGAGCATGACGCGCAGGCCGCCCGAGAACCCCCGTCGCGCGGTCTCGGACAGGATCAGCAGCTGCACGGGTCCGGGTGCCGCGCCGAGCGCGAACCCCAGCGCGAACGCCGCCCACGCGTGCTCGTAGACGTCGTTCATCGGCCGGAGCGCTCCACGGTTCGCGTATCATGCCCCATCCGTGAGGCCCCGGACCCGTTCCCTCGCCGTGTTCCTGGCCGTCGTGTGCGCCCTCGCCGCGGCGTGCACCGGTGACGACGGTGGCGACGGCGGCTCGACCGGACCGACCCCGACCGGGTCGGCCCCGCCGACGGTCGACCAGGGCCCGGTCGAGTTCGTCCCCGGCGCGTTCCGCTACGAGTTCGGGGGCGTGACGGCCGGCCTGACCCTCGATGCCGACGCCGCCGGCACCCTGGACGTGAAGAACGCATCGGGCGCCGAGCTCGCGGCGCCCGCGATCTACCTGATCACCGGCGAGGATGCCCGCGTCGACGCGACGATCGCGGACGCGGCCGCGATCCCGGATGGGGACGAGGCCACGTTCCCGGTGTCCTTCGCGGATCCCGTCGACATCGCGACGCTCGGCCTCGTGATCCTCGAGTTCGGCGACAGCAACTACGGCGCCATGGCCCCCGTGATCGCCGACCAGGGCTAGCGACCTCGCCGTTCAGACCTCGGCGCGGCTCGGGGGCTCGCTCTCGCCCGCTTGCCAGCGTGCCAGGACGAACAACAGGTCCGAGAGGCGGTTCAGGTAGCGGCGGACCTCGGGGTTGACCTCGCGTCCCGTCTGCTCCAGCTCGACCACGCGCCGCTCGGCCCGCCGGACCACGGCCCGCCCGACGTCGATCGCGGCGCTCCCGGGGTTCGCGCCTGGCACGATGAAGGTCTCGGGGAGCGGCCGCTCGGCGACCAGGTCGTCGATCTGCTGTTCCAGCCGCTGGGTCATCGCGGCGTCCACCAGCGAGACCCCCGCCTGGAGCTTGCCACGCTCCTCGGGGTTGGCGGCCAGGTCGGCGCCGACGACGAACAGCTCCCGCTGCAGGATCAGCAGGGTGGCACGCATGACGTCGTCGCAGAGCGAACGGGCGAGGCCCAGGACCGCGACCGCTTCGTCGGTGGTCCCGAAGGCGTCCGCGACCGGGTCGGACTTCGGGATCCGCCCGCCGTAGAGCAGGCCCGTCGTCCCGTCGTCGCCGGTCTTCGTGTAGATGCGCGGCATCGGCCGCTAGCATAGGCGGGTCACGCCCACCGCCCCGGTGGCGAAGGAGGACGGATGGCCGGCAGGTTCGGATCCCTCGTGACCGCGATGGTGACGCCCTTCCGGG
>DATBLY010000138.1:0-22139 GCA_036555125.1 Actinomycetota bacterium
GGCCGCCCCCCGCGTCTCGACGACCCGGATGCCGGCCGGGATCTCACCGATGGCGGCGAGCTCGCGGACATTCGGGGTGAGGTACGTGGCGCGCTCGAGCGACCCTCGCGCCCACGGTTGCCACGGCGCTGGGTTCAGCACGACCGGCACGGCGTGTTCGACGCACCACGTCACCACGGCGTCCAGGGTCTGGGGCGCGACCTCGAGGCTCGCGAGCAGCAGGTGCGGTCGGAGCGCCTCCAGCGCCGCGACCGCATGCCGTGGGCCGAGCGCTAGGTTCGCTCCGGGCGCCACCGAGATCTGGTTCTCGCCAGCAGGATCGACCGCGATCAGCGCGACGCCGGTGGGAGCCTCCCCTGTGATCAGCACGTGATCCGTGCCGACCCCGTCGGCTCGCAAGGCGTCCAGGGCCGAGACGCCGAGCGGCTCGTCGCCGACCGCGCCGAGCATCCAGGCGCCGGGTGCGGGATGGAGCACGCTCCCGTGCCGCCGGGCCCGAGCCGCGGCGACGGCCTGGTTGCCGCCCTTGCCGCCGTCGTGGCGCGCGAACACCCCGCCGGTCACCGTCTCGCCGGCCTTCGGCAGCGGCGCGCCGGACACGACGAGGTCCACGTTGATCGCGCCGAGCACCGCCAGGACGGGGAGCGGCCCGTCCACCCTCACGCCTGCGCCTCGACGAGGCCGCGCAGCCGGCCGAAGAAGCGCTTCAGGAACGCGGCCTCGTCCACGTCGAGCGCGACCCGAGCGTTGTCGTCCGGCTCCCACGTCCCGGCCCAGGGGGTGCCGCGCAGGTTCCGCAGGTCGGCGACCGTCGTGCCGCGGGTCCACGCTCCGGTGGTCTCCACCTCGACGCGCGTCGGCACGAGCGTCGCCAGCCCGGGATCGATCGCGATCGCGACGGCCAGCGGGTCGTGCATCGCCGCCCCGTGGCGGTCGCCCCACCGCTCGTAGAACTCGATGTAGAAGGGCACGGCGTCGCGGATCAGCCGGCCGATCGCCGATCCCGGCGCCGGAGCGGTGACCGCCTCGACATCCGCATGGGTCATCCGGACCCGCTCCGTGACGTCGAGGCCGGCGCAGATCGGGAGCTTCGCCTCGGGGGCGCCCGAGAACGCACGGAAGACGGTCGCGGCGGCGTCGGGGTCCCACCAGATGTTCGCCTCGGCGCTCGGCGTCACGTTGCCGAGGTGATCGAAGGCCCCGCCCATGATCGCGAAGCCGCGCAGGAGCCCGGGCAGGCCCGGCTCCTCGGCGAGCGCCATCGCGACGTTCGTGAGCGGCCCGGTGGCGATCAGCAGGATCTCCCCGGGCAGCTCCCGGGCGCGCTCCACGATCACCCGAGCCGAGCTCCGTTCCGAGGGGAGACGGGCCGCGACCGGAGGGTCGGCCCGGCCCAGGCCGCGCTCGCCGTGGACCGTCCCGGCCGGCGAGTACCCGCCCGACAGGGGCCGCGCCGCGCCCCGGGCCACCTCGACGTCTCCCCGGCCGGCGAGCTCCAGGACGGCGAGCGTGTTGCGGACCACGTCGTCCAGCGGGACGTTGCCCATCACGCACGTCGCGGCGACCAGGTCGACCTCCGGCGACGCGACCGCGTACAGCAGCGCCATCGCGTCGTCCACGCCGGTGTCGACGTCGAGGATCAGCGGGATCGGCTCGGTCATCGACGCGGAAGGCTAGCGGGTCGGCGATCCGATGAGGCTCGACCCGGTCGGGCGGCCGAGCGACCGACCGGCACCCGGGCTCAGCCGCCCGGCACGGGGATCGCGCCGAGCTGGATCCCCAGGGTGAACGCGTCGTTCATGCCCCAGTGCTCGACGACCTTGCCGTCGACGAGGCGATAGACGCCCCACGCCTCGATGTCGAACGGGTTGCCGTTCGGGCCGACGCCGAAGGGCGGGAACCCGCCGGTGTTCGTGCCCGTCACGCGGTTGCGCACGAACACCCTGTCGCCGCCCTCGACGATGGCCAGGATCTCGACCGTGCGATCGGGGAACGACCGCATCACCGCCTGGTGCGCCAGCTTCGAGCCTTCGAGGCCGGCCGGCAGGCCCTGCGTCCCCGACTGGGCGTTGTCGAAGTCCGGGGCGAAGTACCGGTCCAGGTCGTCGAGGCGGCCGTCGTCCCATGCCTCCTCGATCGCGCGGACCACGTCGGCGTTCGTCGCCATCGATGCACCTCCGTTCGTCGACCCTGTCGATCACGGCGTCCTCGCCGTCACCGATACGACGAACGCGCGAAGAGATCCTCGACACCGTCGCGGAGGATCCGGCCCGGACGGCGTCAGGCGGTCGCGGGCTCGGGCGCGAAGCCGATCAGCCGGGAGCCGACCGCCATGCACATCCGCTTCATCTCGGCCGGCGCCAGCTGCGAGTCGTTCATCAGCACCTGGATCGCCAGGCCGTCGATCAGCGCGCCGATCTGCACGCCCAGCTCGTCGGCGTCGTCACCCGGGGGGAACTCGCCGGAGTCCCGGCCGCTGCGAACGATCTCGGCGATCGACTGCCGCCAGCGCCGGTCCAGGACCTCGGCCTCCTTCGCGAGCGCGGGATCGCGGAGCGCGCGCACCCAGATCTCGACCCAGAGCGCCCACTCCTCCAGGCGCTCGAAGTCGGGCAGCAGGCCCGGCGTGGACAGGTCGACCAAGCGCTCGAACCGCTCGCGCGCGGTCGTGAGCCGGCGCAGGTCGCGCGCCTGGGCCAGGTAGTACTTGTCGTTCGCGTAGGTGAGCGCCTCGAGCAGCAGCCGGTCCTTCGACTCGAAGTAGTACAGGATCAGGCCGGGGGAGACGCCGCACCGCTCGGCGATGTCCTGGATCCGGGTCTCGGCCAGGCCGCGGTCGGTGATCACGCGGGCGGCCGCCTCCAGGATCTCCTGGTGGCGGTCCTTCGTCTGCCGCTGCCGCGTCGCCCGTGCCATCCGCGCTCCTGAACGCCGTACAGGTCGTGGCCCGAGGACGTCGTGCTCTCGAACCGCCGTTCAGGAACCGTACCAGCGTGAGCAGCGATGTCAAAGCCGCGGCCCGCCTGACCGGGTTTGACTGATGATTCAGATTCAGGGCATGATACGGGACCCTGACCGCGGTCCGCGGGGGCGCGGTTCGGCTCACATCGACGACGGGAGGGACGTAACGATGTCGACGAACGTGTACGACGCCATCGTGGTGGGCGGCGGGCACAACGGGCTCACGAGCGCGGCGTACTTCGCGCGCGCCGGCGCGCGCACGGTGGTGCTGGAGGCGCGGGACAAGACCGGGGGAGCCGCCGATACGAGCGCGCCGTTCCCGGATCACCCCGAGATCAAGGTCACGACCTACTCGTACGTGATGTCCCTGATGCCGCCGACCATCATCCGCGAGCTGAACCTCAAGCAGCACGGCTACGACGTCACGCCCTTCGGGCCCTACTACCAGGCGTTCCCCGACGGCCGCGCGATCACGGTCTACGCCGACGACGCGCGCAAGAGCTACGACTCGATCGCGCAGTTCTCGAAGAAGGACGCCGACACCCTGCCGAAGTGGGAGGCGTGGATGAAGGGCGTATCCGACGTCCTCGGCCCGCTCCTGCTCCAGGTGCCGCCGAAGGTCGGCTCGATGGCGTTCGGCGACCTGATCGCGAGCGCGCAGACCGCGTGGAAGATGCGCAGGCTCGGGACGCGCGGCGTGGCCGACGTGACCCGGCTGTTCACGATGAGCGTGACCGACCTGCTGAACGACTGGTTCGAGTCGGACGCGATCAAGGCGATGCTCACGGTGAACGGCGTGATCGGCACCTGGGCCGGACCGGACGAGCCGGGCACCGCGTACGTGATGCTGCACCACTCCATCGGCGACGTGGGCGACGGGCACCTCGGGTCGTGGGGGTTCCAACAGGGCGGGATGGGCGCGGTCAGCGATTCGATCCGCCGCTCGGCGGAGTCCTTCGGCGCCGAGATCCGCACCGGCGCCAAGGTGAAGAAGATCCTCGTCCGTGGTGGGCGCGCCGTCGGCGTGGCGCTCGAGGACGGCGACGAGCTGCGGGCGCCGGTGGTCGTCTCGTGCATCCACCCGAAGATCGCCTTCCTCGAGCTGGTCGACCGTCAGGAGCTGCCCGCCGACTTCGTCTGGGACATCGAGCGCTGGAAGACGCGCAGCGGCGTCGTGAAGGTGAACGTCGCGATGTCCGAGCTGCCGGACTTCATCGCGAACCCGGGCAAGGAGCAGCAGGACCACCACACCGGCTCGGTCGAGCTGTGCTTCAGCCCGCAGTACGCCGAGCGGGCGTTCCAGGACGCGCACATCGAGCGCAAGGCCGCCGTCGCCCCGTTCGTGGACGGCACGATCCCGACCACGCTCGACAAGCAGCTCGCGCCGGAGGGCGTGCACGTGTTCTCGATGTTCAGCCAGTGGGTGCCGGACGACTGGAACCTCGAGCCGCACCGCGACGAGCTCGAGCAGTACGCCGACCGGATCATCGACAGGTACACGGAGCTCGCCCCGAACTTCAAGTCCGCCGTGATCGACCGCCAGGTGATCGGCCCGTACGACATGGAGCAGGAGCTCGGGCTGATCGGCGGGAACATCTTCCACGGCGAGCTGTCGGTAGACCAGCTGTTCCATATGCGGCCGGCGCCCGGCTATGCCGAGTACCGCACGCCGATCAAGGGCCTCTACCACGGGTCGTGCGCGACGCACGCGGGCGGCGGCGTCAACGGGATCCCGGGCTGGCAGGCCTTCAACATGGCGAAGAAGGACAAGGCCGTCCGCTCGACGCGGTAGCCCGGCCGGTACCGTTCCCCGCGTGACGAACGACGCCGTCGACGCGCGGCCGTCCCTCGAGCCGATGCTCGAGGCGCGGAGCGTTGCGGTGGTCGGCGCCTCCGTGAAGGCGGGGTCGCTGGGCGCGCAGATGATGGCCGAGCTCCGGCGCGGGGGCTTCGCCGGGGCCGTGTACCCGGTGAACCCCGGGTACGCCGAGGTGGACGGACACCCGTGCTTCGCGTCGATCGCCGAGGTGCCGGAGCCGGTCGACCTCGCGATCCTCGGGGTCGCGAACGCCCGGATCGAGCGGGCCCTCGCGGACGCGGTGGCGGCCGGTGCGCGTAGCGCGGTCACGTTCTCCTCGCTGTACGAGCCGGAGCCGGCGCCGCCCGGGGCGCCGCCGCTCGTCCAGCGCGTGGCGGCGATCGCGGCGGACGCCGGGATCCCGCTGTGCGGCGGGAACGGGATGGGGTTCCTGAACGTCCCGGGGAGGCTGCGGGCGACGGGGTTCGCCACGCCGGACGACCTGCGCGAGGGGCCGGTGACCTTCGTCAGCCACTCGGGGTCGGCGTTCGCGGCCCTCGCGTTCAACGACCGGGGGATCGGGTTCGACCTGATCGTCTCGTCGGGGCAGGAGATCGTGACCGACGTCGCCGACTACATCGCGTACGCGCTCGACCGCGGGACGACGCGGGTGATCGCCTCGTTGATCGAGACCGTGCGCCGCCCCGACGCGTTCCGCGCGGCGCTGGCGCTCGCCGCCGAGCGCGGCGTCCCGGTCCTCGCGCTCAAGGTCGGGCGGACCGACGTGGCCAAGGACATGGTGACCGCGCACTCCGGGGCGTTGGCGGGTGAGGACGGCGCGTACGAGGCGCTGTTCGACGCGTACGGCGTCCACCGCGTGGCGACCCTCGACGAGCTGGCCGACGCGATGGAGCTGTTCTCCACGCCGCGACGCATCGCCGGGGGGTCGGGCATCGCCTCCGTCCACGACTCGGGCGGCGAGCGAGCGCTCTTCGTCGACGTGGCTGCCGACGAGGGTGTGCCGTTCGCGCGGATCGCGGACGCCACGGTCGCCCGGATCCAGGACGTCCTTGACCCGGGCCTCGTGGCCGCGAACCCACTCGACGCATGGGGGACCGGGATCGACGCGGACCGGATCTTCCGCGAGGCGTTCGCCGCGCTCGCCGACGATCCCGACGTCGCGGCGATGGCGTTCGTCGTCGACCTGACCCGCCAGGGCGAGCCGCACGACGAGGGGTACCTGCAGATCGCGCGCGACGTGTTCGCCTCGACGACGAAGCCCTTCTGCGTCCTCTCCAACCTCGCGAGCGCGGTCGCGAACGACGAGGCCCACCTGCTCCGGGACGCCGGCATCCCGGTGCTCGAGGGCACGACCTCGGGCCTGCGCGCGCTGGGGCACCTCCTGGCGGAGCGCGCGTTCCGCGAGCGCGCGCCGGTGGTCACGCCGCGGCCGGTCGCCGACGCGGTGCGGGAGCGATGGCGCGAGCGGCTGGCGACCGGCCGCGGCGTCACCGAGCTGGAGGGGCTCGCCTTGCTGGCCGACTACGGCGTGCCCGCGGTGGACGCCCGCGACGCGTCGAGCGAGGAAGCGGCGATCGCCGCCGCGGACGCGATCGGCTACCCGGTCGCCGTGAAGACGTCCGCGGCGGACGTGTCGCACAAGTCCGACGTCGACGGCGTGCGCCTCGGGCTCGGCGACGGCGACGCGGTCGCGGCGGCCTACCGGGACGTCGCCGGGCGGCTCGGGTCCGAGGTCGTCGTCGCGGCGATGGCGCCTCCCGGCGTGGAGATGGCGCTCGGGATCGTGCGGGATCCGCAGTTCGGCCCGCTCGTGCTGGTGGCCGCAGGCGGCGTCCTCGTGGAGCTGTTGCGCGACCGGCGCCTGGCGTTCCCGCCGCTCGACGAGCCGGCCGCGCGCCGGATGATCGACGCGCTCCGTGCCCGGCCGCTCCTGGACGGGCTCCGGGGCGCCCCCGCCGCGGACGCCGGCGCGCTCGCGTCGGCCGTGAGCCGGCTGTCGCTCGTCGCCGACGACCTCGGGGACCTGCTGGTCGCCCTCGACGTGAACCCGGTGATCGTCTCGGCCTCGGGATGCGTCGCCGTCGACGCGCTCGTCCTGCCGCGCCGGCCGGGCTAGGCCTCAGCGGGGACCGGTCGCGACGGGCCAGGCGGGCCTCAGGCCCAGAACTTCCACCACGGCTTCTTCGCCGGGGGCGGGGCCTCGCCGCGCTCGGCCGCCTCCTCCGCGTGACGCCGTTCGGCCTCCTCGGCCAGGTGCTCCTGCTGCGCGGCCTTGTCGATCATCTCCTGCTCGGCGCGCCAACGCTCGTTCCCCAGGTCCTGCCCGCCCGTGACCATCCCGCCCGAACCCCCTCGCTCGCCGATCCCGGCCGACCCTACTCCGATAGCCTCGCGAGCGCAGCCGCCGAGCTCGAGGGAGGTCCGCATGATCGCGAGGATCTGGCGCGGGGCGACGCGCGTGGAGGATGCCGACGCGTACGCCGACTACATGGGCGGGACCGGCGGGGAAGCGCTCGCCGCCACGCCGGGCAACCGCGGCGTGTACATGCTGCGCCGGATCGAGGGCGATCGCGCCGAGTGGATCATGCTCTCGCTCTGGGAGGACGAGCGGGCGGTGCGCGCCTTCGCGGGCGACGAGATCTCGGTCGCGGTCTTCTATCCCGAGGACGACCGATACCTGATCGAGCGTGACCTGACCGCGTCTCACTTCGAGGTCGTCGACCGGTGGGGTGCGGTCGCCGACCCGGTAGTCTGAGACAGACTAGAAAGGATCCTCGACCGGGTTCGTCCCGGCGGGCCAGCCCGGGTAGTCGTCCGGGTACTCGAACGGCTCTCCGTACGTCTTCGCCCTCGCGGTCGCGATCGCCGGCTCGCGCGGGGGCTTGCCGAAGTCGAAGACGTGCTCGAAGTTGTGCGTGTTCGCGATCCTCGGCGTCAGATGGTCCAGGCCCCAGTTGTCCGAGATGAACCGCAGCGGCGTCGAGAACTCGCCCAGCTCGTCGTCGATCACGCCGCGGACCGTGTACGGCGAGATCGTGAGCAGCGGAACCCGGAACCCCAAGCCGACCTCGTCCACGTCGGGCGGCAGCACGCTGTCGTAGAACCCGCCCCACTCGTCCCACGTGATGAAGATCGCGGTGTGCTCCCACATCTCGCTCTGCATCACCCCGTTCACGATGTCCGTGAGCCAGTTGTGCGCGAAGGACGAGCTCGCCGGAGGATGGTCCGAGAGCGCGAAGTACGGCGTGACCCACGTCACCGCCGGCAGGTCGTTCGCCTCGATGTCGTCGAGCAGCCGGTCCACCGAGAACGCCGCGTGTCGGTTCCACAGATCCGTGTGGAACACGCCGTCGATCCCGTTGTACGCGTTCCAGAAGTAGCCGACCCCTCCCGGCGGGGCGGAGTAGTAGCGCCAGTCGACGCCGATCTCGGTCAGCTGCTCGCCGACCGTCTTGAACCGGAAGCACGTGTCGTGCTTCGTGAGGTTCCCCTTGCCGTCCTTCACCAGGACGAAGACGTCGTCGCCGAGCGCGTCGCAGCCCCAGCTCTTGAACTTGTACTCGCCGCCCTCCTTGACCTGCGTCTCGATGTTCTCCGGGTTGTCGATGATCCCGCCCGATTGCCCCGCGACGAAGAAGAAGTGGTTCGGGTACGAGGGGCCGAGGGCGGAGGCGAAGAAGCGGTCCGAGAGGCCGAACTCGCGCGCCCAGAACCAGTAGTTCGGGAGCTGATCCTCCTGGAACTGCGAGTACGACCACGGGTCGCCGTACGCGCCGCCGGCGAACCCGTCGAGCGCCCCGCCGTTCAGGCAGTTGAGGGCGGCGGCCCGGTCGTGCGGGAGGTCGCCCGGGAGCCAGTCCGGGCACCGGATCAGCTCGGTCTCCTCGCCCCACTTCACCCCGGTCGTCGCGCCGTTCACGCCGGGGAACCGGCCGAAGAGGTTGTCGAAGCTGCGGTTCTCCATCATCACGTACAGGACCCGCTTGATCGGCCACCGGGTGTCGATCGTGGTCGCCGCCGGCTCCAGGCGCGGGATCACCTTCCCGCCGGTGCAGCTGAACAGGACGCCGCCCGCGACGGCCATCGCGGAGCGTTCGAGGAAGCGGCGCCGGCTGACCGGCTGGGGGTGCGCGGCGGCGCGCTCCTCGTGGCGTGGGTGATCGAGAGCGGACATGCGGTGGTTCAGTTCTACCAAGCCGCGTGGGCCTCGGTACCCTTTCGGGGTCCTCGACCTCGACCGGGAGTCACGCATGCGTAGGTTCGTCGGGTTGATCGCCGTGCTCGCGGCGATCGGCGCCGCGTGCACCCGGGAGCCGGCGGACGACCCGTTCGCGACCACGCCGCCGCCGACCACGAGCGCACCGAGCCCGTCGCCCTCGCCCTCGGTCGTCGAGACCTCGCCGACGCCGCCGGCGATCCCCGACCCGCCCCCGCCCACGAGCGGACCCGTGACCGAGACGTGCGTGAACGGATGGAAGACGCCCCCGAGCGACTCCCCGGACTTCACCGATCCGCTGGGCCTGATCCGCCGGGCGACCGGGGTCGAGGGGACGTTCCACGTGGTCGACATGCGGCACTTCACCGGGCCGGAGTCCCCGCCCAGCCAGCAGGGGTACCTGCTCGACGTCGAGCGCTGGTACATCAAGCTCTTCGTCGAGGAGGACCTGTCGTTCCAGGGTCGGTTCCTGGTCGAGGCCCGTCGGTTCGGCCGGGGGCTGGTGGCGGTCGCCCCGTACGACACGTCCGGCTTCCGGTCCCCGGACTGGCGAGCCTTCCAGTTCGACTCGGGTCACACCGCGCGTCGCCAGGTCCCGGGCCTGCCCGGCACCTGGTCGGGGATCGAGTACGACTTCGTGACGGGGGGCGAGGGCCTCACGATCCCCGGCCTCCCCGACGAGGTCGGTGGATGCCTCGACGGGACCTGATCCCGACTCAAGTTCCCCCCGGTGAGCGGCCGAAGTCCTTCCTAGACCCGTTGGTGGGGGGAACGAGCCATGGGCATCTACGAGAGCTCCGGCCAGACGCGGGATCCCCTCGGGATCCTCGCGCTCGGCGTCGGCGCGGTCGCGGCCGGCTGCGCCGTGGTCATGTGGGCCTACCAGGCCGACCCGAACAGCGCCCTGGTGCGCTCGGTCTCGGCGCGCCGGGGCGCCGGCGCCCTGCTCGGCGACCGGCTGGTGATGGTCGCGTTGATCGCCGGCGCGGTGGCGGTCGGCCTGGGCGTGATCGCGTCGCTCGGCGGTCGGGCCAAGGGGACCGCGGTCGCGGCGCTCGTGCTGGGCGCGATCGGGCTGTCCTACCCGGTCCTGACGTCGCTCGACCTGATCCGGCGTCCGCTCGAGCGCACGTTCAGCTGAGCCGGGCGAACGGTCGGGCCCGTCCGCGGCTCCCGATCAGCCGCGCCTCCAGACCTGCCACCAGCGACGGGCGGGCGCCGGCGGGACGGCCGGCGCGCGGTTCGCGGTCTCCTGGAGCTCGCGCGTGACGCGTTCGTGCTCGGGGGCGTCGTTCCGCGGCGGCGGGTTCGCGGCGGCGTCGTCCGACGATGCGGGCATGGGCGGGCTCCTGTCGTACTCGCGGGCGGGGGTGCGGACGATCCCACCTTACGGGACGGCGGGCCACCCGGCGTAGCGCCCCGGCCCACGCTTGCGCAGCTCGTTCGCGATCACGAGGCGCTGGATCTCCGAGGTCCCCTCCCAGATCCGGTCCACGCGGAGCTCTCGCCACAGGCGCTCCACCGGCTGCTCGCGCATGTACCCCCGCCCGCCGTGGATCTGCACCGCCCGGTCGGCGATCCGCCCGGCGGTCTCCGAGCACACGAGCTTCACGGCCGAGGCCGCGGCGTGCAGCGCCTTGCGGGTAAGGTCGCCGACGGCCGCTTCCCAGCACACCCGGTACAGCAGCGACTTCGCGGCCATCAGCTCCGCCGCCATGTCGGCGAGCGGGAACGAGACGGCCTGGAACGACGCGATCGGCTCGCCGAACTGGCGACGGTCGTTCGCGAACGCGGTCGAGAGCTCCAGCAACCGCGCCGCCGCGCCCACCGTCCGCGCGCCGATCATCAGCCGCTCCTCGACGAACCAGTCCTTCGTGAGCTCGTAGCCGTGGCCGACCGCTCCGAGCACCGCGTCGCCGCCCACACGGACGCCCTCGAACGCGAAGATCGGGTGCTCGAACACGAACGTGTGCGTGTACTTCGGCGTCCGGACCAGCCGGACACCCGGGAGGTCCTTGTCGACGAGGAACACCGTCGGCTTCGATGGATCGCCGTCGACGTGCGCGTGGACCAGGAAGAAGTCGGCGACGTCGCCCGAGGTCACGTGCCACTTCTCGCCGTCGATCACCCAGCCGTCGCCGTCGCGGCGGGCGGTGGTCCGGACCATCGAGGGGTCGGAGCCGGCGTCGGCCTCCGTGATCGCGTACGCGTCGCGTCGCTCTCCGCGGCACGCCGGTCGGAGGTACCGTTCCTTCTGCGCCTCGGTCCCGGCGGCGAGCGGGATCGACGGGCGCCACGGCACGTCCCACAGCGCGTTCGTGAGCCGCCCCCACTGCTCCTCGACGAGCATCTGGTCGAACAGGTCGAGCCCCCGGCCCCCGTCCTCGACCGCGTGGTTGATCGCCGCGAAGCCGCGCGCGATCACCTCCGCCTTCGCCGCGGCGTGCTGCTCGGGCGACAGCCCGTCGTTCGCCTCGCAGTCGTCCTCGAGCGGCAGCAGGACCTCGTCCGCGAGCGACCGGGCGCGCCGCCGCAGGTCGAGCTGGTCGGCCGAGAGGCGCAGGTCCATCGGGACGTCACTCCTGGGATAGGGTTCGCGCGAGTCTAGGCGCAGACCGGGAGGGAGCGGATGTCGAGGATCGTCTTCCGTGGCGGGCGCGTGTTCGACGGGAGTGGGGCGCCGCTCGGCGATGGCGACGTGGCGATCCAGGACGGCCGGATCGTGGACGTCGGGCCGGGCCTCGACGGCGACGAGGCGGTCGAGTGCGCCGGGAAGGCCCTGCTCCCCGGGCTGTTCGACTGCCACGTCCACCTCGCCTTCCGGCACGAGGACCTGGACGAGTTGGCGGTGCTGCATCGGCCGTTCTCGTACGGGTTCTTCGCGATCCCCGAGACCCTCCGGATGACGCTGGCGCTCGGGATCACGAGCGTGCGCGACGCCTCGGGTGCCGACGCCGGTCTCCGGCAGGCGGTGGACGACGGGCTGCTCGTCGGGCCCCGGATGCAGGTGAGCGTGAACATGCTCTCGATGACCGGCGGGCACAACGACGATTGGCTGCCGAGCGGGGGACGCTCCTGGGCGCTCGAGTACCCGGGCATGCCGATCGGCGTCTGTGACGGCGTGGACGGCGTCACGCGGAAGGTGCGCGAGATGATCCGGGCCGGCGCCGACGTGATCAAGATCGCCTCCTCCGGCGGGTTCCTGTCCTCGTCGGACGATCCGCGACAGCCCAACTTCTCGCAGGGAGAAGTGGACGCGATCGTCCGCACGGCGGCGGACCTGGGTCGATGGGTGATGTCGCACGCGCACGGCGCCGAAGGGATCAAGCGGGCGATCCGAGCGGGCGTCCGGTCGATCGATCACGGCACGTATCTCGACGACGAGGCCGTGGCGATGATGGCGGACGCCGGGACCTGGCTCGTCCCCACGCTGACCGCCGCCGACGCGGACGAGGAGGTCCTGGAGCACCCCGGTGTGTCGGACGCCGTCAAGGCGAAGTACCGGGAGCAGCTCGGGGGCCATCCCGAACGGGCGGCGTTCCGCCTTGCGGCTGAGGCGGGCGTCCGAGTGGCGATGGGTACCGACTGCCCGGTCGCGCCGCACGGCACGAACCTGCGCGAGCTCGAGCTGATGGCGGAGAACGGGTTCACCCCCGAGCAGGCATTGCACGCAGCGACCGGGAGTGCGGCCGAGCTGATGGGTTGGGCCGAGCGGCACGGGACCCTGGAGCCGGGGAAGGTCGCGGACCTGGTGGTGGTCGACGGCGACCCGTTCGCGTTCTCGACGCTGAAGGATCGGATCGAGCAGGTCTGGAAGGACGGCGCCCGCGTGGTGCCGTTCGCGTCGCCGTAGCCCGACCCGGGCTCTGGTACACGCGGCCTCAGGCCAGGAGCCGGTCGAGGTGCGCCGCCGCCTCGTGTCCGCTCGCGACGGCGCCCTCGATCCATCCTCCGCCGTGGCCGGCGATGTCCGATCCCGCGAACGCCAGTCGACCCTGCGGCTGACGGAGCTCGTCGTAGGCCTCGATCCAGCCGGGAGGCAGCGCGAGCCACGTGCCCTTCGCGTAGGGATCGCCGATCCAGTCGTGGCCGTCGCACGCGACGACGGTGGCCTCGGGGACGAACCGACGCAACGCGTCCTGCACGACCGCCGGGTCACCGGGATCGATGGGGCCGGTGCCGGAGAAGCCCATCACGAGCGAGCCCTCGGGCGTGTCCTTCAGCGCCACCGCGGCCTGGATCGGGATGCCCCACCCCTGGCCCATGAACGAGGCGTGGAGTCCGTCCACGACGGCGAGCGTCTTCACCGTCAGCCCCACGTGGCCCTGCGCCGCGAGTCGCCGCTTCCCTTCACCGAGCGGTGGGTCGAAGGCGATGTCGGCCCACACGTTGAGCGGCGCCGCGACGACCGCGGCCGACCCCTCGAGCGAACCCCCGTCGACCAGGTCGACCCGGATCTTCTCGCCCCGATCCGTGACCCGGCCGACCGGCGAACCGAGGCGGACGTCGATGCCGGCATCGCGCGCGATCGTGTCGATCAGGGAGACCGTCCCGTCGGCGAACCGTTCGCCCGTCTGATGGAAGGCCTCGTCGAAGCGGTAGCCGCCCTCCGCGGCGTCCACGAGGAGCGTGAGCGCCGACATCCGGTCCGGCGGCCCGCCGCCCATCGATGCCGCGTAGGTCAGGAGGTACGCCTGCGCCTCGGGATCGATCCCGAGTCCCTCGACCCACCGGTCCACGGGGACGTCCAGGTCGTGGAGCGCGCCATCCGAGCTCCCGGACGCGATCGACCGCGCCACCGCGTCGATCTGCGCGTCCACGGGCGCGAGGAGCGATCGCAACCGCTCCCGGTGCGCGGGCCCCTCGTGGCGCGCTCCCTCGAAGACCCAGATCGAGCGGGCCGGCCGGATGTAGGGCTCGACCGCGATCGCGTACCGGGCGATCTCGGCGGCCAGGGCCGGCTGCGAGGCGCGGGCGAACCAGGTGCCGCCGTACTCGGCCGACACGCCGGTGCCCGGGATCTCGCGGTACCAGGTGCGTCCGCCGAGCCGATCGCGCGCCTCGAGCAGGATCACGGAGCGCCCGCGCTCGCGGAGGTCCCGCGCCGCCACGAGGCCGGCGAACCCACCACCGATCACGATCACGTCGGTGTCCATCGGCTCGAAGCCTACGTGGTGGACGCGCGCGGCGGTGAGCCGTTGGCGCGGCGGTCGCACGCGCGGCTAGGCTCCGGACCGTGAGCGTGAGCGAGCACGACGTCGTGATCGTCGGGGGCGGCCACAACGGCCTGGCCTGCGCCGCGTACCTCGCGAAGGGCGGCCTCGACGTGGCCGTGCTCGAGCGCCGGGCGGTCGTGGGCGGGGCGGCCGTGACCGAGGAGCCGTGGCCCGGCTATCGGGTCTCCACCGCGAGCTACGTCGTGAGCCTCATGCCCGACCGGATCGTCGACGAGCTGGAGCTGAAGCGGCACGGGTACGAGGTCTCGATCATCACCCCCGACTACTTCGTGCCGTTCCCGGACGGCACGTCGCTGACGCTGTGGGGCAACGTTCCCCGCGACGTCGAGAGCATCGCGCGCCTGAGCCCCCACGACGCCGAGGCCTACGTCGCGTTCGACCGATACTTCGAGCGGGTCGCGGACCTGTTGAAGGCGCTGCTGTTCGTCGTCCCGCCGAACCTGTCGATCCGCGAGATGCCGGCGTGGGCCCGGACCGCTCGCCGCTTCCGGAAGTGGACCGGCCGCGACGTCGCAGAGCTGGTGCGGTTGTTCACGATGAGCGCGAGCGACTTCCTCGACGAGTGGTTCGAGGACGAACGGGTGAAGGGCGCGCTCGCGACGCAGGCGATCATCGGCGCGTGGTGCGGTCCGATGACGCCCGGGTCGGCCTACGTCCTGATGCATCACTGGATCGGCGAGATCGACGGCCACTTCGGCGCCTGGGGCTGGGTGAAGGGCGGCATGGGCGGGGTGTCCGAGGCGATGCGCCGGGCGGCCGAGGACGCCGGGGCCACCGTCCGGACCGAGGCCGACGTGCGGCGCATCCTGGTGAACTCCTCCGGGCGTGCGGTCGGCGTCGAGCTCGACGACGGGACGCAGGTGCGCGCGAAGCGCGTCGTGTCGAACGCGCACCCGCGGACCACCTACCTGGACCTGGTGGGCGACGAGCACCTGCCCGATCAGGTGGTCCGCGACATCCGCCGGTTCCGCAGCCGGAGCGGCTCGGTGAAGGTGCACCTGGCGATGTCGGGCCTGCCGGTCTTCCCCAGCTGGGATCAGCCCGGCGACCCGTACAAGGGGTTGATCGCCACCTCCCCGTCGATCGAGTACCTCGAGCGCGCCTGGGACGACGCGAAGTACGGCCGCGCGAGCGAACATCCCTACACCGAGGTGGTCTTCCCGACGGCGCACGAGGACGGGCTCACGCCCGAGGGCAAGCACCTCGTGATCGGCTTCAGCCAGTACGGGCCCTTCGAGCTCCGCGACGGGTCGTGGGAGCGTGAGCGCGACGCCTACGGGAAGCGCGTGATCGCCGAGTTCGAGCGGTACGCACCGGGGTTCGGCGAGCTGGTCGAGGCGATGGAGGTCCTCGCGCCGCCCGACATCGAGGAGCGCTTCGGGCTGCTCGGCGGGAACATCATGCAGGGGGAGCTCACGCCCGACCAGATGTTCTCGATGCGTCCGATCCCGGGCTACGGCGACTACCGCACGCCGGTCGAGGGGTTGTACCTGTGCGGCGGCGGCACGCATCCCGGCGGCGGCGTGATGGGCGTCCCGGGGCGCAACGCGGCGAGCGTCGTGCTGCGCGACGCGCGGCGCGCCCGGATGGGCGATCGCGCCCGCGGGATCGTCGCGCGCGACGGCGGCGAGCGTCCGTGAGTCGCGACGAACCCGCCGCCTGGTGGGAGGGGTTCTTCGAGACCGCCGCCTGGCAACGGGTCCAGCTCGGCTGGACGTCGGTCGAGGACACGGAAGACCAGGCCGATCGCGTGGTGCGCGCGATGGGCCTGGAGCCCGGCGATCGGGTGCTGGACGCCCCCTGCGGCGAAGGGCGCCTGGCGATCGAGCTCGCGGCCCGCGGCTTCCGCGTGACGGGGATCGACCGCTCCGATCGGTTCCTCGAGGCCGGGCGAGAGCGCGCCGCCGCGCGCGGCGTCGGGATCGACCTGCGTGTCGGCGACCTGCGCGACCCGGTTGGGGAGGGCGGGTTCGACGCCTCGGTCTGCTTCTGGGGAAGCTTCGGGTACTTCGACGATGACGGGAACCGCCGGCAGGCCGCCGCGGCCGCCGGTGCGCTGCGTTCGGGGGGCCGGTACCTGATCGACACGGTCACGATGGAGACGCTCGCGCCGCGCTTCCGCCCGCGCGACTGGTTCGAGGCGGAGGGGTTCACCGTCACGATGGAGACGGCGCTGAACCTGGGTGAGGGCCGGGTCGAGACGACGTGGACGTTCCTCCGGCCCGACGCGCCGCCCGTCGTTCGACGGTCGTCGATCCGCTGCTACACCCTCCACGAACTCACCGACCTGCTCCGCGACGCGGGCTTCGACGCGTTCAGCGCCCTCGATGCCGAGCTCGAGCCGTTCGAGCTGGGCTCGGGCCGGCTCTGGCTCGTCGCGACGAAGGGCGACGGCTGATGCTCGCCGAGCTCGCGGCCGCGGTGCGCGAGCGACGGGTCTCGTCCGAGGAGCTGGTCCGCCGGTCGCTCGAGCGGATCGAGCGGCTCGACGAACCGATCCACGCCGTGGTGGCGCTGCGCGCGGACGAGGCGCTCGACGAGGCGCGCGCGCTCGACGCGCGCACAGCCGCCGGTGCCGACCCCCGCCGGCCGCTCGCGGGTCTCCCGCTCCTGGTGAAGGACGGCGAGGACGTCGCGGGGATGCGGACCACGTACGGGTCGCTCCTGTTCGCCGATGCCCCGCCCGCGAGCGCCGACGGCCTCGCGGTCGCCCGGCTGCGGTCGGCAGGGGCGATCGTCGTCGGGAAGTCGAACCTGCCCGAGCTCGCGTTCGAGGGGTACACGGACAACCGGCTGTTCGGTCCGACCCGGAACCCCTGGGCCCCCGAGTGGTCGCCGGGCGGATCGTCGGGCGGGTCGGGGGCCGCGCTCGCGATGGGGCTGGCGCCGCTCGCCACGGCGACCGACGGCGGGGGGTCGATCCGGATCCCCGCCACGTTCTGCGGGCTCGTGGGCCTGAAGCCCACCAACGGGCTGATCGCGCGCGGGCCGCTCCCCTCGTGGATCGACCTCTCCACCTCGGGGCCCCTCGCCACCTGCGTGGCCGACGCGCGGCTGCTGCTCGACGTCCTGCGCGGACCCGCCCCGGGCGATCCGACGGCGCTCCCATCCTGGACGCCCCGCCCCGGGGTGGCGCCGACCCGCCTGCTCGCCGCGCCGCGGTTCGTGGACTACGGACCGTTGCCGGAGGGCGTCGCGGCCGCGTTCGAGGCGGCCCTCGCACGGCTCTCCGAGGTCCTCGGCCTTCCGGTCGAGCCGCTCGACGCCGCGCCGTTCGACGCGACGTCGGACGACGACTGGTTCCTGCAGTGCGCGGTCGAGGAGCTCGTCTGGCTGGGTCGCGAGCGTGTGGAGCGCGAGGCGGAGCGCCTCACGCACGTGGCGGCGACCATCTTCCGGATCGCGACGGACGCCACGATCGACGACTACGTCGCGGCGCGCCGCCGCCGCTTCGCGTACGCGCGCGCTCTCGACGAGCTGGTGGCCGGCGACGCGCTCCTCGCCACCCCGACGATGTGTGTGGAAGGGATCCCGGCCGACGGGCGGATGCCGGGCGCGGAGCGCCCGGGCACGGGCGCGGACGTCTACAACACGCAGACCCAGAACCTGACCGGCCACCCGGCGATCTCGCTGCCGGCCGGCGTCTGCCCGAACGGCGTGCCGTTCGGGCTGCAGCTCACGGGGCCGCGCTTCGCCGACGACGTCCTGCTGGTGGCCGCGGAGCGCTGGGAGGCGGCGGAGCCGTGGCCGCGCGTGGCGCCCGGGTTCGCGCCGTTCGACGCCTGAGCCTTCAGCCGATCGCGAGGTCGCGTCGCTCGAACGCCCACACGGCACCCACCGCCGCGACCACGACGATCGCGACCAGGAGCGCCAGGTGATCGGGCGCGAACCCGTTCCGCAGGGGGATCGAGCCGTTCGCGTAGTAGAAGGGCGACACGAACCGCATCCACGCGGTCGCGTCCGCGAGGGGCGCCAGCCCGTTCAGCAGGAAGGCCACCACCGCGATCGATGTGGTCAGCCCGATCGCGAGCCCCTTGCGGCCCCGTAGGCAACCGATCGCCAGCGCGATCGCGCCGAAGCCGAGCGCGAACACGTACTGGTGGACGGTCGCGGCGAGCAGGTCGACCGGCGACACGGTGAGCCCGACCGGCCGGCCCGTGGCGATCAGCATGACGTAGAGCACCAGCGCGAGCGCCGCGAGCGCGACGGTCATCGCCCAGAACTTCTGCAGCACGACCGTCCGCCTGGTGACCGGGGTGGCGAGCAGCAGCTCCAACGTTCCCTTCTCCTCCTCACCGGCGATCGCCCGGGCACCCGCGCCGATCGCGAACACCAAGAAGACGATCGCCCCGTTCCCGGCGAACACCTGGCTGTTCAGGTAGCCGATCGGCGAGGTGATGTCCGTCTCGGTCCCGACGAAGAGGTTGCGCAGCGACTCGGGGAGCTGCTCGAGGTAGTCCTGGAGCTCCGACGCGCTGCCCTTCAGGCTGGGGAAGAACGCGATCGTGATCGCGACGAACCCGACGATCCCGAGCGTCCACCACAGGAGCGCGCGCCGCTGCTCCCACAACGACTTCCGGAAGACGTTACGGAGCATCCGAGCCGGCCTCTCCCTGGCCCCCCGGTGCGCCTGCGTCGCTCCCGTAGAAGGCGAGGAAGACCTCCTCGAGCGAGGGCTTCTCGCTCACCAGGTCGACGACGTGCGCCGCCCCGAGCGCCTTGACGAACGGGTCCAGGTCTCCGACGACGCGGCACCGCACCGTTGAGCCGTCCGCGACGAGGTCGCGCACCGCTTCGAGCACCCGAAGCGTCTCGAGCGGAGGATCGCCGGCGAACCGCACCTCCACGGTTCGGACCGCCCGCGCCGTCAGCTCGTGGACGCCCGCGACCTCCACGATCCGACCCTCGCGGATGATCCCGACGCGGTCGCACATCCGCTCGACCTCCGGCAGGACGTGCGAGGAGAGCAGGACGGTTCGTCCCTCGTCGCGCACCTCGTCGATCAGCTCGAAGAACGACTGCTGGACGAGGGGGTCGAGGCCCTGGGTCGGCTCGTCCAGGACGAGCAGCTCCGGCCCGTGCATCAGGGCCTGGACCAGGGCGACCTTCTGCCGGTTCCCGTGGGAGAGGCGGTCGATCCGGATCGTGGGGTCGAGGTCGATCCGCTCGGCGATGCGGTCGGCGCCCCCTGGGTCGACGCCGCCCCGGAGGTTGCCCAGGTAGGTGAAGAGCTCGCGCCCCGTCATCTTCTCGTACAGCGCGACGTCGCCGGAGACGAACCCGATCCGACCGTGGATCGCCGGGGCCTGCAGGTGCGCGTCGAGGTCGAAGATGCGCGCGCCCCCCGACGTCGGCCGGATGAAGTCGAGCAACGTGCGCAGCGTGGTCGTCTTGCCGGCGCCGTTCGGGCCGAGGAACCCGAACACCTCGCCGGGTTCGACCTCGAAGGTCACGTCGAGGATGCCGCGGCTCGTGCCGTACCACTTCGTGAGGCGGTCCGTGGCGATGATGCTCACGGGCCCAGGTTGTACCCGAGCCGCCGAGGGAGCCGCGCCACGAAGTCGACGATCGGGCTGACCTCCTCGCCGCGGTCCTCGTGCTGGTCCTTGTGCCAGATCGCCTTGTTCGCGACGAAGGCGCCGGGCGAGCGCACGGGCTCGGGCGGGAACCGCAGCGGTGCCTCGGTCACGATGGGCAGGGAGGAGAGCTCCGGCTCGTCGACGGCGAGGACCTTCGCGGCCAGGATCCGGCCGCCCAGGTGGGACGGGCCGACGCCGTTGCCCGTGTACCCCAGCCCGTAGTGGACGTCGCCCTTCTCGAGCGAACCGAAGAACGGGAGGTGGTGGCCGGCCACATCGATCGGGCCACCCCAGCCGGCCTCGATCGGCACGTCGGCGAACGACGGGAACATACGGCGCAGGTCCTCGACGGCGACGGCGATCCCGCGTTCGTCCCAGGCGAACCGGGGCCCGATCCGCCGGGCGAGACCGGGCTGGAGCCCCCCGACGCCGAACGCGATCCGGCCGTCGGGGGTCGTCCGCAGATAGTGGAGCGCCGCCCGGTGGTCCCAGACGCCGACGCCGTTCGTCCAGCGGATCTCCGCGAGCTTCTCGGGGGCGGGGGCGGTGAGCGCGATGTAGCTCCCGCGCACCGTGAGCAGGCGGTGGAAGCGCTTCCACGAGACCGCCCAGGCGTTCAGCGCGATCACGGCCGCTCCCGCCTTCACCCGACCGCCGGGCGTCTCGACGATCGAGGGCGACCCGGCGCCGAAGCGCGTGACCGGCGTCCGCTCGAAGATCCGGACCCCGCGCTCGAGGAGGACCCGACGGAGGCCGCGCGCCAGGCGCGCCGGCTGCACCGTGGCCCCGTGGGGTGTGTAGACGCCGCCGTGGACGTTCGGGGAGTCGAGCATCGCGCGCGCGGCCTCCCGGTCGAGCACCCGGAAGAGGTCGTGCACGCCCAGCCGCTCGGCCGCCATGATCGTGCCGGCCCAATACCCGATCTGCGCCTCCGAGCTCGCCACCCCCAGGTCGCCGTCGGGTCGGAACCACGCGTCGATCGCGTGGTCCTCGCAGAACCGGCCGATCGCTCGGACGCTCTCCTCCCCGGCGTTGCAGAGCGCGAGCGTCGGCCCGTCGCCGAAGCGCCGGCAGAGCTCGGCCATCCCGCTCCACCAGCTGTTCACGAAGCCGCCGTTGCGACCGGACGGGCCGCCGCCGCAGATGTCCTGCTCCAGCAGGACCACGTCCAGGTCGGGCTCCCGCTCCTTCAGGAACCACGCCGTCCACATCCCGGTGTATCCCCCGCCGAGGATCGCGACGTCCGCGGAGGCGTCGGCGTCGAGCGGCGGCGCGGGCTCGCCCGGGTCGGCGGCGAGGGCGTCGCGGAGCCACCAGCTCCGTCCGGCGTCGGTCGGGATGTCGGGATGCGTGCCCATCGGCTCCTTCCGGTTGGTACCGTGGCGGGCCTCATCCTGCCACAGCCGTCCCGGAGGTTCCGTTCCCAGATGACCGGCCCCACCGATCGCCCCCGCAGCTGGGAGGTCACCGAAGGACCGGCGCGAGCCCCCGCTCGCGCCATGCTCCGTGCGGTCGGGTTCTCCGAGGACGACTTCGGAAAGCCGCAGGTCGGCGTCGCGTCCTCGTGGAACGAGGTCACGCCCTGCAACTACCACCTGGACAAGCTGGCGGCGCTCGCGAAGGAGGGCGTGCGCCAGGGCGGCGCCGTCCCGATCGAGTTCACGACGATCGCGGTCTCGGACGGCATCGCGATGGGACACGAGGGGATGAAGGCCTCGTTGATCAGCCGCGAGGTGATCGCCGACTCGGTCGAGCTGGTGATGCACGCCGAGCGCATGGACGCCCTGGTAGGCATCGCGGGCTGCGACAAGTCCGAGCCCGCGATGCTGATGGCGATGGCGCGGCTTGACCTGCCGTCGGTCTACCTGTACGGCGGGACGATCCTGCCCGGCACCCATCGCGGGAAGGACATAACGATCCAGGACGTCTTCGAGGCGGTGGGATCGCACAGCCGCGGCTCGATGGGCGACGACGAGCTGTTGGAGATCGAGCGGGCGGCCTGCCCGACGACCGGGTCGTGCGCCGGGATGTACACGGCGAACACGATGGCCGCCGCCGCCGAGGCGCTCGGGATGTCGCTGCCCGGAGCGGCGTCCCCTCCCGCCGTGGACTACCGGCGCGAGGTGCTGGCGCGGGAGTCGGGTATCGCCGCGGCGCGGCTGCTCCACGAGGGCGGGCCGCGGCCACGCGAGATCATCACGCGCGAGGCGCTCGAGAACGCGATCGCCGTCGTGATGGCGCTCGCCGGATCGACGAACGCCGTGCTCCACCTGTTGGCGATCGCGCGCGAGGCCGGCGTGCCCCTCGAGCTCGACGACTTCGACCGG
>DATBLY010000142.1:0-29365 GCA_036555125.1 Actinomycetota bacterium
CAGGTCGAGGTCCTGGGCATCCCGATGTACGTGTCGGGCCTGTGGGCGGCCTGGAACATCCTGATCAAGGGCACCCTCGGCGTGTTCGCGACGATCGTCGTGTCCGCCACCACCCCGATGGCGGACCTCCTCCGCGGCCTCGAGCGGCTGCACCTGCCGAGGATGTTCACCTCGATCATGGGCTTCATGATCCGTTACCTCGACGTGATCGCCGGCGAGGCCCAGCGGATGAAGGTCGCCCGCGAGTCCCGGGGCTACGACCCCCGCTGGATCTGGCAGGCGAAGGCGTTCGCCGCCTCCGCGGGCGCGTTGTTCATCCGGTCGTACGAGCGTGGCGAGCGCGTCCACCTCGCGATGCTGTCGCGCGGGTACACGGGCGCGCTGCCCACGTTCGACGGAGGCTCCGCGAGCCGCGCGATGTGGGCGGCGGCGCTCGCGTTCCCGGCCGCGGCGACCCTGATCGCGGCCGTGGCCTGGGCGGTGCAGCCGTGACCGGCCCGGCCCTCGAGGTACAGGACCTCGCGTTCGCCTACCCGGACGGGCACCAGGCGCTGTTCGGGGTGAACCTGACGATCGGCCGCGGCGAGCGGGTGGCCCTCCTGGGGCCGAACGGCGCGGGCAAGACCACGTTCGTGCTGCACCTGAACGGGATCCTCGACACCCAGCATGGGTCGGTCCGGGTCGGCGGCCTGCCGGTCGGCAAGGCCACGCTGAAGGAGATCCGCCGACGGGTCGGGATCGTGTTCCAGGACCCCGACGACCAGCTCTTCATGCCGACCGTCCGCGAGGACGTCGCGTTCGGGCCGGCGAACCTGGGCGTCCGCGGCGACGACCTCGAGCGCGCCGTCGAGGAGGCCCTCACCGCCGTGGGGATGGAGGGGTTCGCGGATCGGCCCCCGCACCACCTCAGCTTCGGTCAGCGTCGCCGCGTCGCGGTCGCGACGGTGCTCGTGATGCAGCCCGAGATCCTGGTCCTGGACGAGCCGTCCTCGAACCTGGACCCGGCCGGCCGCCACGAGCTCGCCGACATCCTGCGCTCGCTGGACATCACGATGCTGATGGTCACGCACGACCTGCCGTACGCGCTCGAGCTCTGTCCCCGCGCGGTCGTGATGAACGACGGGGTGATCGTGGCCGACGGCCGTACGGTCGAGGTGCTCTCGGACGAGGTGCTGATGGCGGCGAACCGCCTGGAGCTGCCGTTCGGCTTCTTCCCGCACCTGGCGGTCGAGCGCCCTGGGGACATGCCGGTGCGCCATGAGCACGAGCACCGCCACGAGCACGAGCACTGACCGGGCCGTGACCGGCCGGTGGAGCTAGGCGGCGGCGCACTCCTCGCACAGGCCGGTGATCGCGAAGTGCGAGAGGTCCGCCTCGAAGCCGTGATGCTTGCGGATCAGGCGGTGCAGCGCCTCGGCTTCACGAAGCGAGAGGGGATCGTCGCGGCCGCAGCGGGCGCAGATCAGGTGGACGTGCTGCGCCTCCTCCGTCCGGTGATACTCGGCACCGCTCTCGAGGTGCGAATGCTGCAAGACCCCGACGTCCTCGAGCAGCCCCAGCGTCCGGTACACGGTCGAGGCGTTCACCCCGGGCATCTCGCTCTGGATCTTCCGGGTGATCGCGGGCGGGGAGATATGGCCGTTCGTGCGCATCACCTCGGCGACGATCGCGCGTCGCTGCGGGGTCATGCGCAGGCCGCGGCTCCGCAGGAGCTCGATCACGTCGGCGGGGTGGGGTTCCGCGAGGCTCATCCGGCCGCGGAGTGTAGCAGGGCGTTGCAGGTGCAACGGCGCATGCAACGGCCGGACGTGGCGGGAAGCCGGGACCGCGGGTAGGGTTCCTCGATGGGTGCGGTGCGGCTGGAGGTGACTGATGGCGTCGGTCTGATCCGCCTTGACCGCCCTCCCGCGAACGCGATCGACCACGCGACCGGGCTCGAGCTGCAGGAGGTGATCCGTCGGGCGGGCGACGACGACGCGGTCGGGGCGATCGTCGTGTGGGGCGGGCCCCGGATCTTCGCCGCCGGCGCCGACATCGCGGCGATGGCCGAGTACACGCCCGAGGAGGTCCGCCCGGTCGTGAGCGCGCTCGGCGATGCCCTCGACCTGCTGGAGTCCCTGCCGAAGATCTCGATCGCCGCGATCAACGGCTACGCCCTGGGTGGCGGCTTCGAGCTCGCGCTCGCGGCGGACCTGCGCTACCTGGCCGACGACGGGATCGTCGGCCAGCCCGAGATCAAGCTGGGCGTGATCCCCGGGGCGGGCGGGACCCAGCGCCTGACGCGGCTCGCCGGCCCCGGCGCCGCGGCCGACCTCGTCTACTCGGGTCGGCGGGTGGGCGCCGAGGAGGCGTTGCGCCTGCGTCTGGTCGAGCGGGTCTCGCCGGCCGCCGAGGTGCTCCCCACCGCGATGGCGCACGCCGGGGCACTCGCCCACGGCCCGGGAACGGCGCTCGCGGCGGCGAAGGCGTCGATCCGGGCCGCCGGGACCCGCTCGCCGGCCGAGGGGCTCGCGGAGGAGAAGGACCGCTTCTGTGCCCTTTTCGGCACGGGCGACCAGCGGGAGGGGATGCGCGCCTTCCTCGAGAAGCGCGAGCCGCGGTTCGGCGCCTGACCTGCGCACATCGGCGTCGGCCCGCCACCCGCCCGGAGGCCGGGCCCACGCGGGAGGCGATGCATCCTCCGTCCCGGAATGAACCGGCCCCTCCATCCGTTCGAACAGCGTGATGACGGGTCCGCCATCCCCGAGGGACCCGGGAAGGATGTGAGCGAGGTGTCCGAGGAAAGGTTCCGGGGGGCCTCCGTCCGGGTGCTCCCGAAGGCCAACCAGCGGTACGCCGCCGGCCGGACCTGTTCCGCTCCCGGATGTGAGACCAAGCTGTCCGTCTACAACAAGTGGGACTACTGCTGGCAGCACGAACCGGTCCACAGCTACATCCCTCGCGGCAAGCGCAAGCGTCGCACCGCGGCCTGATCGGCCCGATCCACACGGACCCCCCCGCCGAGGCCCTCCCTCCGGGAGGGCCTCGGTGTTCGCCGTCCGTTCAAGGAGGCCGCCGCTCCGGCCGATGGGTGGGGAGACCGCTCCCCCCGAGCGCGACCCCACGATCCATGCCGAGCGAGATCGCCGAGCCACCCGCCCTCCGCCGAGGCGACTGCCCGTTCTGCGAGCGGACCGTCGTCGTCCACGAGGAACCGCCGCGCTGTCCCCTCTGTGCCTGTCCGATCGACGACTCGCGGATGCGGCCGTTCACGATCGACGACGATGGAGGAACGCGGCCGCCGACCGAGGGCTAGCGGGCCTCGGAGACGAGCGTCGCGTCGCGCCACCCGCGGACGGAGTTGAGCAGCGCGAGCCCGTCGGCCCGCCGGACGTCCTCGGTGGTGATCGCCCGTTCCGCGAGGGTCCCGCGTGCCAGCAGCACCTCGCGCTCCGTTCCCGGCAGCAACCCGCACCGGAGCGGGGGCGTCCACCACCTCCCATCCAGGCGGACCGCGACGTTCGAGCTCGACGCCTCGGTGACCTCGCCGGCGACGTTGACGAGCAGCACCTCGTCGGCGTCCGGGTGCCGCGCGCGGGCGGCCTCGTAACGTCCGCGGAGCGTCGTCTTGTGGAAGAGCAGCGGGTCGGCCGGGTCGATCGACGGTTCGTCGAGCGCGACGCGGACGGTCCCCGAGCCGGAGACGTCCAGCCGCGTGACGGCCACGTCGACCGCGCCCGAGCGCGCCAGGCGCAGCCGGATCCGGACGGGGTGGTCGGCGCCTTCCCCCGCCGAGGCCAGCGTCGACGCGAGCGCCTCTGGGTCCAGCCGGTAGCCGAAGTAGGCCGCGGAGCGCTCGAGCCGGCGGCGGTGCTCACCCGCTCGCCGGATCGGCTCGCCCGGGTCGCGGCGCATCGTCTCGAGGAGCTCGAAGGGCGGCCGCCGGGTGGCGAGGACGCGGGCCTTCGCGACCGCCTCGTCGAACTCGGATGTCGCGACGGAGTCCCACGTGATCCCCCCGCCCACGCCGTACTCGGCCGTGCCCGTCTCCGCGTCCAGCGTCACCGTGCGGATCGCGACGTTGAACGACGCCCGGACGCCCTCGGCCGCAGGCCCGATCCAGCCGACCGCGCCGCAGTAGACGCCGCGCGGGGAGTCCTCGAGCTCGGCGATGATCTGCATGCTCCGCACCTTCGGGGCGCCGGTCACCGAACCGCTCGGGAAGAGCGCCGCGAACAGCTCGGCGAGATCGACGCCGTCGCGGAGCTCCGACGTGACCGTCGAGGTCAGCTGCCACACCGTCTCGTATCGTTCGGCCTCGAACACATGGCTCCAGGCGACGCTCCCGGGCCGCGACACCCGGCCGAGGTCGTTGCGCAGCAGATCCACGATCATCGCGTTCTCGGCCCGGTCCTTCGCGGATGCGACCAGGGCGGCCGCGAACGCCTCGTCCTCCTCGGGCCAACGGCCACGGGGCGCGGTCCCCTTCATCGGCCGCGTCGTGATCGTCCGCCCTCGGGCCCGGACGAAGAGCTCCGGCGACGCCGACAGCACGCGGTACCTCCCGAGGTTCAGGTACGCGGCGTGGGCGCCGCGCTGCGCGTAGCAGAGATCTCGGTACAGCCCGCGCTCGTCGCCCTCGATCCGCGAGCGGAGGCGAAGCGTGAAGTTGACCTGGTACGTGTCGCCCGCGGCGATGTGCTCCCGGATCCGCGCGATCGCGGCGTCGTATCGTTCGCGATCGATCGAGGGGAGCCACGCGTGCGTGCCCCGCTCGGCCGCTGCGCCGTCGGCGTCCGGGTCCGGCGCGCGCGGCTCGGGCAACGTCGTCTCCTCCCGCCGCTCGAACATCGCGAACCAGACCAGGGGCAGGGCGGCGAAGGGATCCGCCGGGTCGCGGCCGCGGACCCGCAGGCTCGGGTCGAACGCGGGGGCGGCCTCGTACGCGACGAACCCGGCCACCCACAGGCCCCGCGCCGCCGCCGCCTCGGCCGCGGCGATCGTGCCGGCGACCTCCTCGGTCCGCGTCGCCTCGATCACCCCGACGGGCCCGGACAGGCGGAAGGACGTCGCGACGCCGGTCAGGTCGTCGAACCGGGCTTCGATCACGAGCCGGTGCGGGCGCGGACCTCCGCGATCAGCGCCGGGAGCACGGTCAGGGCGTCCCCCACGATCCCCAGGTCGGCCAGCCGGAAGATCGGGGCGTCGGGGTCCTTGTTGATCGCCACGACGCGCTTCGCGCCTTTCATCCCGACCACGTGCTGGAGCGCGCCGCTGATGCCGACGGCCAGGTAGACCTCGGGCTTGACCGTCTTGCCCGTCTGACCCACCTGATGGCTGTAGGGGATCCAGCCGGCGTCGACGACGGCGCGGCTCGCCCCGACCGCGGCGTCGCCGATCGCCGCGGCGAGCTCGTCGAGCAACCGGAAGTTCGCGGGATCCTGGAGCCCGCGCCCGCCGGAGATCACGACCTTCGCCTCCTCGAGCTTGGGCCCGGCGGCCGCCTCGCGGTGGCGCTCGACACGCCGCGCCGCCGGCACCTCGGCCGGCGCCGCGATCTCGACGGTCCGCACGTCCACCGCGCCGTCCGCCGGCTCGGCCGTGAAGGACTTCGGGCGGACGAGGACCAGGTGGGGCGCCGGCCCTTCCAGGGCCACGTCGACGAAGAGCGACCCCCCGGCGATCTGCGTGCGTGCGCGATCGATCGCCGGGACGTCCACGGCGCCGGCCATCAGCGCGGATCCGGTCATGGCCTGCACCCGGCCGGCCACGTCGCGCGCGTCGTAGGTGGAGGGGAACAGGAGCAGGTCCGGCACGTGCTCGGCGATCAGGCCGTGCAGGGCGATCGCCGCGGGGCGGGCGAGCACGTCCCGGAAGGGCTCGTCGTCGCCGGCGAACACGGTCGAGGCGCCGTGGGCGCCGAGCTCCGCGGCCGCGGCGGTGGCCCCGGGGCCGAGCGCGACCGCGGCGACCTCGTCGCCGAGGTCGCGCGCCTTCGTCAGGAGCTCGAGCGCGGCCGGGGACGGACCGTCCGGCCCGACCTCGGCCCAGACCCACACCCGGCTCACGTCAGAGCACCTTCGCGTCGGCGAGGAGGTCGGCGATCCGCGCGGCCGAGGTGTCGTCGGCGGGCACGACCTGACCGGCGGCCTTCTCGGGGGCGGGCTCGACGCCGACGACGCGTTGGGTCGGTGCGACGTCCGCCGCCGTGAGCCCCAGATCGGAGAGCCCCAGCGTCTCGAGGGGCTTCTGCTTCGCCCCCATGATGCCCTTGAGGGTGGGGTAGCGGGGCTCGGTCGCGCCGGCCGTCAGGGTCACCACCGCCGGGAGGGGGCACTCGACGACGTCGTACCCGTCCTCGGTCTGACGCTGGATCCGGGCGACGCCGTCGACGATCTCGAGGCGCTTCGCGAACGTCGCACTCGGGAGATCGAGCAGCTCGGCCACCGTCATCGGGACCGTCCCCGTGTACCCGTCGGTGGATTCGACGCCGGCGAGCACGAGGTCGAACGGCCCGTGGCGGAGCGCGGCGGCCAGCACGCGGGCCGTGGCCAGCGCGTCGGCGCCGCGGAGGGCGTCGTCGGTGACCACGACCGCCCGGTGGGCTCCCATCGACAGCGCCCGGCGGACGGCGGCGGCCGCCCCTTCGGGACCCATCGTGATGACGATGACCTCCCCGTCCGACGCCTCCGCCAGCTGGAGGGCGGCCTCGACCGCGAATTCGTCGCCGGGGTCGAGGGTCCCATCGCCTGCGCGCCGGACCAGGAAGTCGTCGCCCAGCACCGTGTCGCCGCCGGGGTCCGGGATCGACTTGACGAGCACGGAGATGTCCATCGCCCGGGGAGGATACCGCCGCGCTCCGGCGCACTAGCCTGTCGCCATGGGTCGCGAGGGCCATGCCGTCTTCGCGTGGGCGTACGCGAGGATCGCACCGCGGCAGGACGCGCGAGGGACGGCCGAGCGGCGTCGCCGCCTGCTGTCGGTCGCGATGGGCAGCGTCGTCGAGGTCGGGGCCGGGACCGGGCTGAACCTGCGGTACTACCCGCCCACGGTCACCGAGGTGCTCGCCCTCGAGCCCGACCCGCACATGTTCCGCCGCCTCGCCGACGCGGTGCCGACCGCGTCGGTGCCGGTCTCCGTGGAACGGGCCCCCGCGGAGCCGCTCGAGCTCGCCGACGGCTCCATCGACACGGTCGTGATGTCGCTCGTGCTCTGCTCGGTCCCCGATCCCGGGGCCGCCCTCGCCGAGGCCCGCCGGGTCCTCGTGCCGGCCGGTCGGCTCCTGTTCTTCGAGCACGTGCGGTCCTCCGACGACCGGCTCGCCCGGCGCCAGGACCGGTTCGAACGCCCCTGGGGATGGGTGAGCGGCGGCTGTCACCCGAACCGCGACACGGTGGCCGCGATCGAGAGCGCCGGCTTCCGCATCGAGACGATCGACCGCTGGGATGAAGCGGGGGCGTTCCTGGCGAAGCCCCACGTGCTCGGGTGGGCGACGAGCCCTTGATAGCCTCGGTCGCATGACCGCCGCGAACGGTTCCGTGCTGGTGGCGATGTCGGGCGGGGTCGACTCGTCGGTCGGCGCGTGCCTCCTGGTCGAGCACGGCTACGAGGTCGTCGGCGCCCACATGAACCTCGTGCACCTGGTGGGCGTCGAGCACGGATGCTGCGGGCCGGCCGCGCGCGCGGACGCGGCGGCGGTCGCGCGGATCGCCGGGTTCCCGTTCGAGATCGTCGACCTCTCTGCGGAGTTCGCGGAGGCGGTCGTGGACGACTTCGTCTCCGAGCTCGGCGCCGGACGGACACCCAACCCGTGCGCGCGCTGCAACGGCGAGATCAAGTTCGGCGCCTTCCTGCGTCGTGCGGACGAGCTCGGGATCGACCACGTGGCCACCGGTCACTACGTGCGCCGGGTCCGAGGGGAGGACGGCGGCTGGCACCTCCATCGCGGCGCCGACCTGGACAAGGATCAGTCCTACATGCTCCACATGCTGGGTCAGGAGCAGCTCGCCCGGAGCCTGTTCCCCGTCGGGGGCCTGCCGAAGGCCGAGACGCGCCGGCTCGCCGAGCGCTTCGGCCTGCCCGTGGCCTCGAAGCCAGACTCGCAGGAGCTCTGTTTCGCGCCGAGCGGCGACGCGGGCGGGTTCGTCCGCACCGTTGCGCCGACGCTGGTCCGCGCCGACGGCGAGGTCGTCGATGCGCGCGGATCGGTGCTCGCGACGCACGACGGCACCTTCGCGTTCACGATCGGCCAGCGGCGCGGGCTCGGCGTCGCCCTGGGCGAGCCGGCGTACGTCCTGGAGCTGGACGCGCCCGCGAACCGGGTGGTGGTCGGACCGCGCGAGCTGTTGTCCCGCCGGGGGCTCGACGCCGATCGCGCCTCCTGGATCGCGGGGTCGCCGCCGGCCGGCGGGCCGTTCGAGGCGTGCGTCCGGATCCGATCGCACGGCGAGGACGTGCCCGCCGTGGTCGAGCCGACGGGCGGCGGGTTCCGCGTGGGGTTCCGCGACCCGCAGCGGGCCGTCGCGCCGGGCCAGAGCGTCGTCGTGTACCTGGGTGACGAGGTGCTCGGCGGCGGCCGGATCGTCTCCACCTGGCGCTGAGCGCGCTTGCGCGACCGGCGGGTCGGTGAAAGGCTGCCCGCGCTCTGCCGACGAGGGGAGGAGCCGATGTCCGAACACCCGAACGCGGTCGCCGCGAGGGCCGGCCTGGACGCGTTCACCCGCGGCGATCCGGCGACGCTCGCGGAGCTGTTCAGCGACGACATCGTGTGGCATGCGCCCGGCAGGAACCCCTACGCGGGGACGTTCGAGGGCAAGGCCGCCACGATGGAGCGGATGCAGCGGATGGCCCGGGAGGGGATCGTGTGGGACTTCGCGATCCACGACATCGTCGCCAACGACGAGCACGTGGTCGTCGTGATCGACGCGACGCTCACGAAGGGCGGCCGCTCGACCCACGGCAGGCAGCTCCAGGTGATGCACGTCCGCGACGGGCTGATGACCGAGTTCTGGGCGATGAACGAGGACCAGGCGGCCAACGATGAGCTCCTGTCGGGTTGAGCTCGGGCGATCGAGCTCCTGCCCGGTGACTCCGCGGGCCGGGCCCGTCGGCGGGCGGCACTAGACTGCCTGGGTGAAGCTGCTCAAGCGTCGCGCGAAGAGCTTCGACATCCAGGTCCAGGACCTGACCCTGCACATCACCGCCCCCGACGACTTCGCCGAGGAGTCGCGCGCGGCGGCCCTGTCGTTCTGGGAGCAGCTCCAGTCCTACGCGCTGCGGAACCCGCAGTTCCGCCAGAGCAAGCGGCCGCTGCCGTCCACGCCGGCCGATGCTCCCGAGATCGTCCAGGAGATGGTCGCCGCGTCCTCCAGCGCCGGCGTCGGCCCCATGTTCAGCTTCCGCGGCGCCGTCACGGACCAGGTGGGACGGTTCCTGGCGGGCTCGCTGCACGAGGTGACCGTCTCGTGCGACGGCGACTACTTCATCGTCACCCGCAAGCGGATGAAGCTCGCGGTGCGTCGGCGGGGGGGCGAGCCGATCGCCGTCGCGGTCGATCCGTCCAAGCGCGGCGTCGGCGTCTCGACCACGCTGGGCCGCGGGCGTGGCGGCGGCGGGCCCGACGGCCTCGCCGTGTTGGCCGACTCGTGCATGCTCGCCGACGCGGCCGCGGCGGGGCTGCAGGCGCTCCTCCCCAAGGCCGACGGCTTCCACCAGGCGCTGCAGTACCTCCGGCGCGTCCCCGGGGTCCACGGGGGCGTGGTGGTGGTGGGCGAACAGATCGGCGTGGCCGGCGCCGTGGAGATCGCGCAATAGATGGCTTCCGCCGAGGAACGTCGGCGGGCCGACGCGAAGCTCCGCGTCGAGGAGCTCCGCGCGGGGATCGAGCACCATCGCTACCGCTACCACTTCCTCGACGAGCCGGAGGTGTCCGACGCCGAGTACGACGAGCTGATGCGCGAACTCCGGGGCCTCGAGGCGGAGTTCCCGGAGCTGATCACGCCCGACTCGCCCACCCAGACGGTGGGCGGCGCGCCTTCGGACCTGTTCGCCCCGGTCCAGCACCGCGCGCCCATGCTCTCCCTCGACAACGCGTTCTCGTACGAGGAGATCGACGCGTGGAACGCCCGGGTCGAGCGGACGATCGGGACGGCGGCCCGCTTCGCGTGCGAGCTGAAGATCGACGGCGTGGCGTGCGCGCTGACGTACGAGGCCGGCGTGCTGACGAAGGCCGCGACGCGCGGGGACGGGCGGATCGGCGAGGACATCACGGCGAACGTCCGTACGGTCGAGGGGGTGCCGCGGCGGCTGGACCTGGAGGACCCCCCGGCCGTGATCGAGGTGCGTGGCGAGGTCTACCTCCCCGTCAAGGCGTTCGAGGAGCTGAACGAGCGGCTCCTCGGGGCCGAGCAGCGGGCGTTCGCGAACCCGCGGAACGCCGCGGCCGGATCGTTGCGCCAGAAGGACCCGAAGGTCACGGCCTCCCGGCCGCTGCGGATGTGGGTGCACTCGTTCGGCGCGGCGGAGGGCGTGACGTTCGACGCGCACCTGACGTTCCTGGCGTGGGCGCGCGACGCCGGGTTGCCGGTCCCGGAGACGACCGAGGGGCGGGACTCGATCGAGGGCGTGAAGGACTACCTGTCGCACTGGCAGGAGCACCGGCACTCGGTCGACTGGGAGATCGACGGCACGGTCGTGAAGGTCGACCAGACCGACCTGCAGCGCGAGCTCGGCGCCACGTCCAACGCGCCCCGGTGGGCGATCGCGTTCAAGTTCCCGCCGGAGGAGCGGACCGCGCTCCTCAGGGACATCGACGTCCACACGGGTAGGACCGGCAAGGTCACGCCTTTCGCCGTGCTGGAGCCGGTCTTCGTCGGCGGCGTCACGATCACGTATGCCACGCTGCACAACGAGCAGGAGGTCGCGCGCAAGGACGTGCGAAAGGGCGATCACGTGATCGTGCGTCGCGCCGGCGACGTGATCCCCGAGATCGTCGGTCCGGTCCTCTCGATGCGGAAGAAGGGCGCGCGGAAGTGGAGGTTCCCCACGGCGTGCACGTCCTGCGGCACGCCGCTCACACGCAAGGAGGGCGAGGCCGACTGGCGTTGCCCGAACAAGCGTGGCTGTCCGTCGCAGGGCATCGAGTGGCTGTTCCACTTCGCGGGCCGCGGCGCGATGGACATCGAGCACCTGGGCTACATGACCGTGATGCGCCTGCTGGAGAAGGGGTTGATCGAGGACCCCGCGGACATCTACGCCCTGGACGCCGAGAAGCTCGAGCAGATCCCCGGGTTCAAGGACAAGGCGATCACGAACGTCCTGAGCCAGGTCGAGGCGTCGAAGGACCGCCCGATCTGGCGGCTGCTCGTCGGGCTCAACATCCGCCACGTGGGCTCGCACGTGGCGCAGGTCCTGGCGGACGCGTTCGGCTCGATCGACACGCTGATGGCCGCGAGCGAGGACGAGATCGACGCGGTGCCGGGGATCGGACCGGAGATCGCCGCCACGGTCCGCGAGTGGTTCGACGACCCGGAGAACGTCGCGCTGATCGAGAAGCTCCGCGCGGCCGGCGTCCGCTTGCAGGACGAGCGGACGGCCGTCGAGGAGGGTCCGAAGCCGCTGGCGGGCACGACGATCGTCCTGACCGGCGGCCTCGCGACGATGTCGCGCGAGGAGGCCACCGCCCGCGCCGAGGCGGCGGGGGCGCGGGTCACGTCCAGCGTGTCGAAGAAGACCGACTTCGTCGTGGCGGGCGAGAACCCCGGCACGAAGTACGACAAGGCCCTCCAGCTCGGCGTCGAGGTGATCGACGAGGCCGGGTTCGCGAAGCGCCTCGAGGGCTGACGGCGGGAGGTCGTCGCTAGACTGCCCGCCATGCCGGTCGAGATCGACATCGAGCACGTCGCGAAGCTCGCGCGCCTGGACCTGACGGACGACGAGAAGGTCCGGCTCCGCGAGCAGCTCGGCGCGATCCTCGAAGCCGCGGCGAAGGTGGGGGAGGTCGCGGCCGACGACGTGCCGCCCACCGCCTCGGCGATCGAGCGGACGAACGTCCTGCGTGACGACGTGCCGGACGCCAGCCTGAAGCAGGAGGCCGCGCTGATGAACGCGCCCGATCGCGCGGGGGATCGGTTCCGGGTGCCCCGGATCGTGGAGACCGGCCAGTGACCGAGCTCTGCGATCTGACGGGCACCGAGCTCGCGGGCAAGCTGCGCGCCGGCGAGGTCACGGCCGTCGAGATCGTGCGGTCGAGCCTGGCGCGCGTCGAGGCGGTCGACGACCGCGTGAAGGCGTTCCTGACGCTCACCCCGGAGGTCGCGCTGGAGCGCGCCGAGGCCGTCGATCTCCACGCCGCGACGGGCGCGCCGCAATCGCCGGTCGCCGGGATCCCGGTCGCGTTGAAGGACGTGCTGACGACGAAGGGGATCCGGACGACGTGCGGCTCGAGGATCCTCCAGGCCTACGTTCCCCCGTACGACTGCACCGCGTGGGTGCGCCTGTCGGGCGCTGGCTCCGCGTTGATCGGCAAGACGAACTGCGACGAGTTCGCGATGGGTTCGTCGAACGAGAACTCGGCGTTCGGCCCGGTCCACAACCCGTGGGACCTGGACGTCGTGCCGGGCGGGTCGAGCGGGGGTTCGGCGGCGGCCGTCGCCGCCGGCGAGGTCGTGTGGGCGCTGGGCACCGACACCGGGGGCTCGGTCCGGCAGCCGGCGTCGCTCTGCGGCGTGGTGGGGGTGAAGCCGACGTACGGCCGGGTCAGCCGCTACGGCTTGATCGCGTTCGCCTCGTCGCTGGACACGGTCAGCACGTTCACCCGGAGCGTCCGCGACGCCGCGGTGCTGCTGGGCGAGCTCGCGGGCAACGACCCGCGCGACGCCACGAGCATCGACGCCGAGGTCCCCGACTACGCCGCCGCGCTCGCCGGCGCCGAGGGCCTGGCGGGGCTGCGGGTCGGCGTGATCGACGGGACGTTCGGCGACGCCGTGCAGCCGGGGGTGCGCGACGCGATCCGCGCGGCGGTCGATCGCCTGCAGGGGCTCGGCGCAGAAGTCGGCGAGGTGAACCTGCCCCACGCGGACTACGCCCTGTCCGCGTACTACCTGATCGCGCCGTCCGAGGCGTCGTCGAACCTGGCGCGGTACGACGGGGTCCGCTACGGCTTCCGCGCCGAGGGCGAGTGGGCCGACTCCGTCGCGATGATGTCCGCCACACGCGGCCAGGGGTTCGGCCCGGAGGTGAAGCGCCGGATCATGCTCGGGACGTACGCGCTCTCGGCCGGCTACTACGAGGCGTACTACGGGCAGGCGCAGAAGGTGCGCACGCTGATCATCCGCGACTACCGGTCGGCGTTCGAGCGGTTCGACGTGCTGGTCTCGCCGACCTCGCCGACGACGGCGTTCCGGATCGGCGAACGAGCGGACGACCCGATGGCGATGTACCTGTCCGACGTGTTCACGATCCCGGCGAACCTGGCCGGCGTCCCCGCGATCAGCGTCCCGTGCGGCCTCGACGGGGCCGGGCTACCCGTCGGGTTGCAGCTGACCGCCCCCGTCCTCGAGGAGGCGCGGGTCCTGAGGGTCGCCCACGTCCTGGAGTCCGACCTGGGTCTTCGGCTCCGGCCGCCGCTCCTCGACGCCGCCTGATCCGGCGTCCGGCTCCAGCTCCGCATCGGCCGGCACGCCGACCTCCGCCTCCAGGTCCTCGAGGTCCTCGCGCGCGGCGCCGCCCGCCGAGATGATCAGCATCACCGCCACGAGGATCACGCCGCCCGCGACGAGCGTCCGCCACCCGATCGCCTCGTCCAGGAACACGGCGCCCAGGACGACCGCGAACGCGGGGTTCACGTACGCGTACGTGGATACGAGCGACGTGCGTGCCACGCGCAGCAGCCACAGGTACGACGCGAACGCGATCCACGAGGCGATCACGATCAGATAGAGCTCGCCGATCGCCGAGGCGCGCGAGATCGACCCCACGTCGAGCTGCGCGAACTCACCGCGGAACGCGGCCACCACGAACAGCGCCAGGCCGCCGACGAGGAACTCCATGCCGATCCCCACGAGCGGCCGGTGGGGGAGGGGCGCGTTCCGTGAGTAGAGGGAGCCCGACGCCCAGCAGAGCGACGCCGCGACGGCGAGCAGCATGCCGCTGATCGGGACGGACCCCTGCATGGCGTTCCCGCTCACCAGCAGCGCGGCCCCGCCGAACCCGAGCGCCAGGCCCAGGAACGTCCGGCCGCCGATCCGGCGGTTGCCCAGGACGCGGTCGATCAGCGCCATCCACAGCGGCACCAGGGCGATCAGCAGCGCGACGATGCCGGTCGGGACGGTCCGCTCCGACAGCGCCACGAACCCGTTGCCGCACACGATCAGGCCGATGCCGACGATCGAGGCGGCGAGCCATTGCCGCCGGCCGGGCCGGTCCCCGGCGCGATCGCCGCGGCGGACCGCCCACGCGTACAGGAGCGCGCCAGCGATCGTGAACCGGACGGCCGCCCCGAGCAACGGCGGGACCGTCTCGTTCACCACGCTGATCGTCAGGTACGTGGTGCTCCAGACCACGTAGACGATGCCTAGGGCCAGCCAGATGCGGCCGGTGCTGGGCGCCGTCCCCGACCCGGTGGCCTGCGAGCTCATCGGGGGATGATAGGTGGGACCGTCCGGTACGCTCCCGTGTCATGGCCGGCTGGGAGACCGTGATCGGGCTCGAGTGCCACGTCGAGCTCAGCACGCGGACCAAGATGTTCTGCGGGTGCCCGAACACGTTCGGCGCGGAGCCGAACACGAACGTCTGTCCGGTGTGCCTGGGGCACCCGGGGTCGCTGCCGGTGCCGAACGCGGCCGCGATCGCCTCGATCGTGAAGATCGGCCTGGCGCTCGGCTCGACGATCGCGCCCCGCTCGCTCTTCCACCGGAAGAACTACTTCTACCCGGACATGCCGAAGAACTACCAGATCAGCCAGTACGACCTGCCGATCTGCGTCGGCGGGCACCTGGACGTCGAACTGCCCGACGGGTCCACCTCGCGCGTCGGCATCACGCGCGTCCACATGGAGGAGGACACCGGCAAGACCACGCACGGCAGCGCGAGCGGCCGGATCCACGACGCCGAGTCGGCGCTGGTCGACTACAACCGCGCCGGCGTCCCGCTCGTCGAGTGCGTCAGCGAGCCCGACATCCGCTCGGCCGAGGAGGCCGGCGCGTACCTGCGCGAGCTCCGCGCGACGCTCGAGGCGCTCGACGTGAGCGACGTGCGGATGGAGGAGGGGTCGCTGCGCTGCGACGCGAACATCAGCGTGCGGCGGACGGGCTCGCACGAGCTCGGCACGAAGGTCGAGATCAAGAACATGAACTCGGTCCGCTCGCTCGAGCGCGCGCTGCGCTACGAAGCCGAACGGCAGACCGCCGCCCTGGAGGCCGGCGAGCCGCTCATCCAGGAGACGCGCCATTGGGACGAGGATTCCGGCACCACGAAGTCGATGCGCTCCAAGGAGGAGGCGTTCGACTACCGCTACTTCCCCGAGCCCGACATCCCGCCGCTCGCACCCGAGCCCGTTCGGGTCGAGGAGATCCGTGCGTCCCTACCCGAGCTGCCGCGGGCGCGGCGGGACCGCTACGTGCGCGACCTCGGGCTGAAGCCCGAGGTCGCGAGGGTTCTGGTGGGCGACCGCGACGCGGTCGCCCTGTTCGAGGCCACGGTCGCCCTCGGCACGCCCGCCGCGGCCGCCGCGAATTGGATCACGCAGGACCTGGCCGGGGTCGCGAACAAGGCCGGGGTCTCGATCGCCGAGAGCCCGGTCACGGCCGAGCACCTCGCCGACCTGATCCGGTTGGTCGAGACCGACGAGATCTCAGGTGCCGGGGCCAAGCAGGCGCTCGAGGAAGCGGTCGGCTCGGGGGATGGGATCGAGACGATCGTCGAGCGGCGCGGGCTGCGCCAGCTGTCGGACACCGGTGCCCTCGGGGCCGTCGTGGACGAGGTCCTGTCGGAGCACGCCGACGTCGCCGAGGCGTTCCGGGGCGGGAAGGAGAGCGTGATCGGCTTCCTCGTCGGGCAGGTCATGAAGCGTTCCGGCGGGTCGGCGAACCCGAAGCTCGCGCAGGAGCTCCTGCGCGAGCGCCTGCAGGGGTAGTCCCGGGGCGACGCGGGTGCGCGTCAGCTCGACCCCGCCGAAGCGTTACCCATGGTGGCACCTCGTGCTGCTGGGCATCGCCGGCGCCGCGGAGTCGATCGTGTGGCCGCTGCGGCGGATGTGGCGCTCGGATCAGCCGCTCGACCGCTACGGCCTGTGCCACTTCACGAGCGTCGCCGGCGACGCGCTCCTGGCCATCTCGCTCGCGGACTCGGTGTTCTTCTCGTTGCCGGTGGGCGAGGCCCAGCCGAAGGTCGCGCTCTACCTGCTGCTGACGATGCTCCCGCTCGCCCTCGCCGGACCGCTGTTGGTGCCGCTGCTCGACCGCGCGGGACCCCGCCGCGCGATCTCGTTCGCCGCGGCGGCCGCGCGCGCGGTGATCGCCGTCTACGCGGCCCCGCGCGTGGGCACGCTGGTGCTCTTCCCGACGGCCTTGATCCTGCTCGTGCTGTCGAAGATCCACACGATCACGAAGAACGGCCTGACGATCGCGTACGCGGCGCCGGCGGACGGCCTGATGCGCGCGAACGCGCGCCTCGGGCGGATCGCGGTGGCGGGCGCGATCTCGGCCGCGCCGTTCGGGTACATCTTCCTGAAGATCTGGGGTGCCGCGGGGCCGATCTACCTGGCGGCCGTCGCGTACGCGGTCTCGGCGCTGCTGAACCTGCGGCTGCCCCACCCGGGGGTCTCGGCGGGCGCCCGCCCGCCCGTCGGCCCGCGCGGCCGGATCCCGGCGCTCACGGGACCCGCGATCGGCGCGGTCGGGATGCGGGCCGCGAGCGGGTTCCTGCTGTTCCTGCTCGCGTTCGCGTTGCGCCGCGGGGGCGAGCCCCTGTGGTGGTTCGGGGTCCTCGCTGCCTCGAGCCTGGTCGGGGGCCTCGTCGCCGATCTCGTCGCCCCGCGCCTGCCGACGGAGACGCGCGAGGAGGGGGTCGTGATCGCGTGCGTCTCCGCCGCGGCGATCGGCGCCCTGCTCGCGTTCGAGGTCTTCGGGCTTCCGCTGTTGATCGTCTACGCGTTCGTCGCCGGCGGGACCACGGAGCTCGGCCGGCTGGCGTTCCAGAGCCTGATGCAGCGCGCCGCGCCCGAGGGCGCGATGGGCAGGGTGTTCGTCCGGTACGAGGTCGTGTTCCAGCTGGCCTGGGTGGTAGGCGCGTTCCTGCCGGCGCTGATCCCGATCACGTTCCGCGCCGGGATCCTCCTGCTGGCCGCGTTCTACCTGACCCTCGCGCTCGTCTACGTGCTGCGGGCCCGCCGGCGCGCCGTCCGGCGGGCCCGCGAGCGGCGGCCGGGCGACGGCGATGTCCCGCCGATGCCTGGGTAAGCTCCGGACGGGCCGCGAGGAGGAGGCGGGATGGGGTTCGTGACGGTGGGGCGCGCCGATCTCGTGCCGGAGGGGGAGGTCGCGCCGTTCGACGTCGGTGGCGTCGAGGTCGCGATCGCCCGTGTGGACGGCGCGCTGTACGCGGTGAGCGACGTCTGCAGCCATCGGCGCTGCAACCTGGCGAACGGCGGCGAGCTCGAGGGCGCGACGATCGTCTGCGAGTGCCATGGGAGCGTGTTCGACCTGGCCTCCGGTGCCCCGCTCAACCCACCCGCCACGGAGCCGATCGCGACCTTCGGCGTGCGCGAGGCCGACGGCGAGCTCCAGGTCGACCTCGGGTGACGGCCGAGCCTCCGATCGTCGTCGTCGGCGCCAGCCTGGCCGGGGCGACCGCGGTCGGCTCCCTGCGCGACGGCGGCCACGAGGGACCCGTCGTCCTGCTCGGCTCCGAGCCGGATCCCCCGTACGAGCGCCCGCCGCTGTCGAAGGAGTACCTGCGCGGAGAGGCGTCGTTCGATCAGTCGCTCGTCCGTCCGGCGTCCTGGTACGCCGATCGGGGCATCGACGCGCGGTGGGGGACCCGGGCGGTCCAGCTCGACGTCGTCGACCGCGCGGTGATCCTGGCCGGCGGCGAACGCGTGCCGTTCTCGCGCCTCGTCATCGCCACGGGGAGCCGGAACCGGCGGGTCGACGCGCCGGGCGCCGACCTGCCGGGCGTGTTCGATCTGCGCCGTGTCGGAGACGCGGACCGGATCCGGGAGGCGGCCGGGGGCGGGGCCCGGGCGGTCTGCGTGGGCATGGGGTTCATCGGGGCCGAGGTCGCCGCGTCGCTCCGGGCGATGGGCTGCGAGGTCACGGTGGTCGAGGTGTTCGAGACGGCGCTGTTCCGTGTGCTCGGCGCGCGGATCGGGCGGGCGGTCGAAGCGATCCATCGCGCCCACGGCGTGACGACGCGGTTCCACGACACCGTCGCGAGCTTCGAGGGCGACGGGCGGCTGGAGCGGGTTCGCACGGGCAGCGGCGTCACGATCGAGGCCGACCTGGCGATCGTCGGCGTCGGCACCGAGCCGGCGGTCGAGCTCCTGGCCGGCACGGGGCTCGATCAGGGTGGGGGCGTGCCGGTCGGGCCCGGCCTCGAGACCGAGATCCCCGGGATCTTCGCGATCGGCGACGTGGCGCGGCACGAGCACCCGGTGTTCGGGCCGATCCGGGTGGAGCACTACGACAACGCGATCAAGATGGGCGAGCACGTCGCGCGGGTCCTGATGGGGGAGCCGGCGGTCTTCGACGACCCGCACTGGTTCTGGTCCGATCAGTACGACTCCCAGATCCAGATGGCGGGGTTCGCGCCGACGTGGGACCGGATGGTCGTCCGCGGCTCGATCGAGGAGCGGTCGTTCTGCGCCTTCCTGCTGGACCGGAGCGGGGTGCTACGCGGATCGGTCTCGCTCGACCACAAGCGGGACGTCCGCCGCTCGCTGGAGCTGATCCGACGGGAGACGCGACCCGACCCGGCGGCGCTCGAGGATCCCGACGTGGACCTCCGCACCCTGATCGCGGGGGATGCGGGATGATGGTTCCGTGCACCTGAGCCCGGTGATCGGACACCCGACGTGCGACCTCGAACGCCAGCGACGCGTGCTCGAGGCGCGCCGCGACGCCGTCGCGCTGCGGGTCGCCCGGCGCTCGGGCCGACGGACGCTCCTCGACCGGCTCCTGCGTCGTCCCGCGCGCTCGGCCCCGGAGCTCGATGCGTCGGCGCCGTCTCCCGGCGTGGAGGACGTCTGGCATTCCCTGCGCTTCTGACGACCGCGCGTCCTCGCATCCGCGCCGGCGTGCGCGGAGGCCCGGTAGTCTGAGCTGGACTAGTCGGTCGTCAGGTGCCCCGACATCTCGTCCGGGGTTCCCTCGGCCTGGACCGTGCCATCGTGGAACAGGACCACCCGGTTCGCGTAGCGAAGCGCTTCGGGGTTGTGCGTGGCCGCCAGGACGGCGCCGCCGCGTCGGATCACGTCCCAGAGCGCGTCGAGGATCAGGTCCGCGTTCTCGGTGTCCACCTCCGCGATCGGCTCGTCGGCCAGGACCACGACCGGCTCGGCGATGAGTGCTCGCGCGACGGCGACCCGTTGCTGCTGCCCCGCCGAGAGCTCGAACGTGCGGTTGTCCGCGCGGTCGGCGAGCCCGAGGCGCCCGATCCACGACAGGGCCCGCTCGCGCGCCTCGGCGAGCGGCACGCGGGCGATCCGCAGCGGCAGCTCGACGTTCTCGACCGCCGACAGGGTCGGCAGGAGCCCGAAGCTCTGGAAGACGACCCCCATGTCGGTACGACGGAGGGTGCGGCGCTCGTCGGCCGTCAGGGACGCGATCGGCCGGCCAGCCCAGAGGACCTCGCCCTGATCCGGGCGGTCGAGCCCGGTCATCGCGCCGATGAAGGTCGTCTTCCCCGAGCCAGACGGACCCATCAGCGCGACGAAGTCCTTCGCGCGCAGCGCGAGCGATGCTCCCCGAACCGCGAGCACGCCGCCGGCGTCCGCGTACCGACGGACGATCCCGGTGGCCGCGAGGAGGGTCTCCCGCTCAGGCATGGCCGGTCTCGCTCTTACGCCGCAGGCGGACCTCATCCGAAGCGACCTCGGCCTCGAGCTCACCGCCGCCGAGCATCGCGACGGCCTCGTCCGGCAGGCGGACGCGCCCGTCCTCGCCGACCGGGGCGACCACGGTCCCCTCGTGCAGGATCCGGCCGTCGCGCACGCGGATCCGGCGGTCGGCGCGCCGCGCCGCCGCCAGGTCGTGGGTGACCATCACGATCGTCACCCCGAACTCGCGGTTCACGGCGCGGAACGCATCCATCACCGCCGACGCCGAGACCGAGTCGAGCTCGGCGGTCGGCTCGTCGGCCAGCAGGAACGCGGGCGTGTTCGACAGGGCCACGGCGATCGCCGCGCGCTGTTGCTCGCCACCCGAGAGCTGGCCGACCGTGTGCCGCGCGCGCTCGCCGAGGCCGACGAGCCGCAGGAGCTCGTCGGCGCTCCGACGCCGCTCGGTGGCGATGCCGCCGTGCAGGGCGGCCGGGAGCCGCACGTTCTCGCGGACCGAGAGGTAGGGGACGAGGTTGCGCGCCGTGCCCTGCCACACGAAGCCGACGCGCTCGGCCCGGTAGCGGGTCAAGGCATCGTCGGAGAGCAGGCCCAGGTCGCGCCCGTTCACCTCGACGGTTCCCGCCGACGCGCGGTCGAGGCCTCCGAGCAGGTTCAGGATCGTGGACTTCCCCGCGCCGCTCGGGCCGACCACGGCCAGGAACTCGCCTCGGACGACGTCGAGCTCGACGCCGCCCAGGGCGACGACGCCGGTGTCACCGATCCGGTAGACCTTGTAGACGTGCCGCAACCGCGCCAGCACGTCGCGCATCTCCGGCGCGAAGAACTCGGCGCTCACCATGCTCATCGGCCGGCCCTCCCGGTCGTCATCATTCCGCCTCTCCGCGGAGGACGCCCGTCACCGACGAACGCATCAGGGCTCGGATCGACAGACCGAGTCCGATCCCGGTCGCGATCACGATGGCGGCCAGCGCCACGACCATCGATCTCCAGTCGAGCACCAGCACGGGGGGCGGGTACGACACCGCCAGGCTGGTGCCGACGTACGGCATCACGAGGCGCAGGAGCAGATACCCGAGGCCGAAGCCGGCCACGATCGCGAACCCCAACAGGACGACCTGCTCGAGGACCAGCGCCCGGCGGATCTGTCGGCGCTCCGCGCCCATCGCGCGCAACGCGGCGAACTCGTAGTCGCGGCGACGCTGGGCGAAGTACAGACCGGCCGAGACGCCGATCACCACCAGCCCCAGGCCGCCGACCGCGGCCGTGTAGTTCATGCCCACCGCGAGGCTCTGCGGCAGTTGGGCCAGGATCGCCTCGATCGGGGCCGCTCGGGCCGTGGTGCCCGTGAGGAACCCATGGTCCTGGAGGGACGGTCGAGGGTCGGCCGAGCCCATCGCCCAGACCTCGTTCAGGGTGAGCCCCGCCTCCGGGATCGCGAACACCCGCTCCAGCAGCGCGGGCGCCGACACGACGACGAAGGGCGCGTTCGGGACGTTGCTCGGGAACTGGCTCGCGACGGCGACCGGATCGAGCTCCAGGTGGAGGCCGCCGAGCGTGACCGGGAAGGGGGCCCGGCCGCCGGCGGACACGCCGGTGGACACGAGCGTCGGCAGCGGCGGGGCGGCGGGCGAGATCCCGCCGACCACGTTCCCAGCGCCCGGATGGAAGTCGTAGCGGACGCCGGAGGCCACGGGCTCGAGCGTGCCGTCGCTCCCGCGCCACGTGATCGGCTCCCACGTGTCGAGCGGCAGCGGGGTCCCGTCCACGTCGGCGGCGAGGAACGTCACCGACAGGTCGAACGGTAGGTCGAGCGTCGTCTCCGCGTACAGGGTGATCGAGAGCAGCCGCTCGGCGCCGTCGAGCGGGAGGTCGTAGCTCGCGGTTCCCTCGGCGAGCGGCAGTGGCTCGGGCGTGCCGACCGTGCCGTCGGATCGCCGCGCGGTCGCGGTGAGCGTCAGCGGCGACTCGGCCTCCGATGCCGACACCTCGAGGTGCAGCGTGGATGTCCCCGGCGCGAGGGGGTAGCCGATCGGGTCGGTCGCGAGGTCGGCGAGGATCGTCGGCAGCGGCGTGGCGGAGAAGTCGTCGCGCCACCATCCGCCGTCGGCGTAGGTCGCGGGGTCGATCGCGTAGGCCGTCGGTGGGAGCGAGAAGGACCCGGCCTCGAGCGACGGTTCCGCGCGAACGACCGGCGTCGTACCGGCCGGCATGTCCTCGATCGCCCCGAGGACGTCGGCCGGGGGGGACACGTTCACCCGCCAGTCTGCTCCGGTCTGGTTGTGGGCGGAGTCCTGATGGTTCTGCAGCACGATCGCGCGGTACGAGGTCGAGACCACCAGCAGGCCCATCGACAACAGCAGCAGCAGGGCAGCCGCGAACCCGGTCCCCGGCGCCCGACCGAGCCGGCGCCCGGCGAGGTACAGCGGGACGCGCCGCGTCCGGCCGATCCGGCGGTCCGACCGCCGGAACAGGAACAGCAGGAACCGAAGCGCCAGGAACGAGACGGCGAAGAGCAGCAGCGTGGGCGCCAGCAGCACGAGCGGGTCGATCGTCCCCGAGCCGGGCTTCGGCTTCGTGCCCCCGCGGAGCTGGATGAACGCGAAGATCCCGACCGGCAGGACGATCAGCTCGATCGGGATCCGGGCCAGGAGCGGGCGGTCCTCTCGCGACGTGGCCCGCCGCTCCTCGAGGACCGTCCGGGACACGAGCGGCACCGACAGCAGCACCAGGATCAGGGCCCCGGTCGCCGCCGCGATGAGGCCGAGGACCTCGGCGGGACCCGACAGGTGCACCGGGAACAGGACGCCGGGCAGCCGGGCGCCGTTCGAGTGGCCGGCGAGCTTCGCGAGGCCGACGCCGATCAGGAGCCCGAGGGGATACGCGACGAGCGCGACGATCCCGGCCTGGAAGGTCTGGGCCAGGAGCAGCTTCCGGCTGGTGAACCCGCGGCTGTGCAGCACGGACAGCTCGAACGCCTGGCGCGTGAGCGTCAGCGCGCCCACGCCGGCGAGGACGGCGAGGGTGACCGCCCCGATCTGGAACACCACCAGCAGGATCGGCACCCGCAGGTTCTGCACGCGCTGCTCGACGACCTCCATCAGGGTGCCGAGGCCGCTCGTCACCTGGAGCTGCTCGAGGCCCGGCTCGGCCCGCAGGCGATCCTCGATGCGGCGCAGCTGCGCCGGGATCGTCCGGACCTCGTCGAACGGGACCCCGGCGAGATCGAGGTAGACGTCCCAGGCGAACTCCGTCGTCAGCCCAAGTGTCGACGCCGCGTCGAGGGCGGTGTCACGCGAGACGATCGCCGGTGACGGCTGGGTGGAATCGGGCGGCGGGAACGGGCTGCGGCCGCCGAACCAGTAGTCGTCGCGCGGGGGATCGTCGAACCGCCCGGAGACCTCGAGCGTGAGCACGTCGTCCGCCGGACCCACGATCGCGATCGGGTCGCCGATCCGGGTCCCTGGCGCCGCGCCGACCGGCAGCGCGATCTGGCCGGGGCCGGGCGCGGCGCCGCGGAGCTCGAGGTGGTCCTCGGCGCCGTTGCGGAAGATCAGCGGGACCGAGGGGCCGTCCTCATCCCCGAGCCGGACCGTGGACACGCCCTGGTCCACGATCGTCGCGACCGGGAGCCCGGCGGTCGCCTCGGCGATCGCGGCGTCGGTCGCCGCCCAGTCGAACCCCGGCGGCCCGTAGACCTGGATCCGTGCGTTCGTGACCGTGACGTTCTCGTCGCGGATCGCCGAGGACAGGATCGCCTCGCGCGCGGCGTCGGCGTAGATCGGACCCGCGACCAGGACCCCGATGCTGAACGCGAGCGTGACGACGACGGCGAGACCCAGCAACCGCTGGGCGACGAAGCGCTTGAGGAGGAACCGAAGGGTCGCCATCACGCGAGGAGGGCCGCCCCTCTCCGCGGCCCGCCCGATGATACGGAGCGCGCGATGACCGGCGGCGACCCGACTTGCGGAATCGTGCCCTCGCGGGGGCCCGGGAACCGCCTGTTACGCTGACCGTTCGAGCCGCAGGGCCGGCTCCCCACCGGCCGACGACCGATGAGGAGCGTGCGCAGTGGACAGGCCCGAGATCATCCTGGCCCCCGGCCCCACCCCGATCCCCCCCGAGGTCCTCCTCGCGCAGGGGAGCCCGCTCGTCTACCACCGGGGGCCCGGGTTCGGGAACCTGATGCGCGACGTGACCGCCCGGCTGAAGGAGCTCTACCGGACCGAGACGGCGGACGTGCTGCTGATGACGTCCTCCGGAACGGGCGGCCTCGAGTCGGCGATCCAGAACTGCTTCTCGCCCGGCGACGAGGTGTTCGTGCCGCTCGCGGGGTTCTTCGCCGACCGGTGGCGCCGGCTCGCCGAGGCGTACGGGCTCACGGTCCGCACGATCGAGTACGAGTGGGGCCGTCGCATCGATCCCTCCGAGGTCGCCGCGGCGCTCGCAGAGCATCCGGTGAAGGCCGTGCTCCTCACGCAGAGCGAGACCTCGACCGGCGTGATCCAGCCGGTGCGCGAGCTGGCGGCGGCGGCGAACGAGGCGGGGGCCATGGTGATCGCCGACGTGGTCTCGTCCCTCGGCGCCGTCCCGTTCGACCTCGATGCGTGGGGGGTCGACGTCGCCGTCGGCGGGTCGCAGAAGGCGCTCTCGGCGTCGCCGGGGATCGCCTTCGTCGCGATCTCGCCGCGGGCGTGGGAGGCGGCCGCGTCCGCCACGAACCCGCGTTTCTACTTCGACTGGTCGATCTACCGGACGTTCGCGGAGCTGCCGGACCCCGAGAACCCGTGGACGCCGGCGATCAGCGTGATGCAGGGGCTGCACGCGGCGCTGGAGCTCTACTTCCAGGATGGTGTGGATGCCGCGCTCGTGCGGCACGCGACGCTCTCGCGCGGCGTGAAGGAGGGCGCGAAGGCGCTCGGCCTGGACCTGTTCGGCGAGGGGCTCGAGGATAACTGGACGGTCACGGCGATCCGCGCGCCGGAGGGCCTGGACGCCGACACGATCGCCAGCCGGATCCGCGCCGACCACGGCGTCGTCCTGGCGCCCGGGCAGGGCCCCCTCAAGGGGAAGGTCTTCCGGATCGGGCACTTCGGCTACTTCAGCGAGCTCGACATCCTGCGGGGGCTGGCCGCCCTGGAGATGACGCTCGAGAGGCTCGGGTTCCCGGTCAAGCGCGGCGCCGCGGTCGCCGCCGCCGAAGGCGTGTTCGCCGAGGCGGGGGGCTGACCGGCTCGTGCGCGTCCTCGTCACGGAGAAGCTCTCGGAGGCCGGTCTCGAGCTGCTCCGCCGCGATTTCCAGGTCGACGTCCGGCCGGAGCTCGCCGTCGGCGACCTCGCCGCCGCGATCGAGCCGTACGACGCGCTGGTCGTCCGCTCGCAGACGCAGGTGACGCCCGACGTCCTCGCCGCCGCGTCCAACCTGAAGGTCGTCGCCCGCGCCGGGATCGGGCTGGACAACGTCGACGTGGACGTCGCCACGCGGCGCGGCGTGATGGTCGTGAACGCGCCGCAGTCGAACGTGATCTCGGCGGCCGAGCAGACGATCGCGCTGCTGCTCGCCCAGGCGCGGAACATCCCGCAGGCCGACGCGGCGCTCAAGACCGGCGCGTGGGACCGGAGCCGGTTCGAGGGCGTCGAGCTCGCGAACAAGACGATCGGCGTGATCGGGCTCGGCCGGGTAGGGTCGCTCGTGGCGGCCCGCGCCGCGGCCTTCGGGATGCGGGTGATCGCGTTCGATCCCTACGTCTCGGGCGAGCGCGCGAAGGAGATGGGCGTCGACGTGATGCCGAGCCTCGAGGCGCTGCTCGTGCAGTCGGACTTCGTCACGATCCACCTGCCGCGCACGGCCGAGACCGAGGGGCTGATCGGCGAGCATGAGCTGTCGCTGATGAAGCCCGGCGCCCGCCTGATCAACACCGCCCGCGGGGGGATCGTCGACGAGGAGGCCCTCGCCAAGGCGCTCTCCGACGGCCGGCTCGGCGGCGCCGCGCTCGATGTCTTCGCGGACGAGCCGACGACCGATAGCCCGCTGTTCGGCCTCGACAACGTCGTGGTGACGCCGCACCTTGGGGCGTCCACGCGCGAGGCGCAGGACAAGGCGGGCACCACCGTCGCCGAGATGGTCCGCCTCGCGCTGAACGGCGAGTTCGTGCCGTACGCGGTCAACGTCTCGGCCGGCGCCGAGGTTTCCGAGATCGTTCGGCCGTTCGTGCCGCTGGCGGAGCGGATGGGGTCGCTCGTGGCCGGCCTGGCCGAGGGGGGCGTCCGGTCGATCGTGTGCTCGTACCTGGGCAGGATCGCCGAGGCCGACACGCGCGCGCTGACGCTCGCGATCCTGAAGGGGATCGTGGGCAAGGTCGTGAACGAGCCGGTCTCGTTCGTGAACGCGCCGATGCTCGCGCGCGACCGGGGACTGGCGTTCTCGGAGATGCGCTCGACCGTCTCTCAGGACTACGTGAGCCTGGTCTCGATCCGGGCCGAGACCGACGACGAGCCCGTCACGGTCGACGGCACGATCATCGGTCGGACCGCCGAGCGGATCGTCGAGGTCGACGGCTTCGGGATCGAGATCACGCCGGCGCCGCGGATGGTGTTCTTCAACTACGAGGACCGGCCCGGCATCATCGGCAAGGTCGGCACGATCCTCGGCGAGCACGACGTGAACATCGCCACGATGGACGTCGGTCGCAAGGCGACGGACGGCCCGATGGAGGCGCTGATGTGCCTCACGGTCGACTCGCCGGTCCCGCCGCACGTGCTCGACCACATCGCGCAGGCGATCGACGCGCGGCGCGTCCGGTTCATCGATCTGCCCGTCTGACCGCTCCGGCGCGGCCGGGACCCCGTGCTAGACTCGCCGGACCATGAAGCGGTTCCTCGTGACGTCCGGGAGCGCCGGCACGATCTGACGCGGTCCACCCGCGTCCCGTGCCCGGCCCGGTCTTCACGCCGTCCACCGTCCACCTCCGAGGAGCCGCACCATGAACCGTTCGAGCCGATCCAACGTCCGCCGGTTGGCGTTCGGCCGCATGATCTCCGTGACCGGCGGCGCCGCCGCGTACACGGCGCTGAACTTCACGGTCTGGAACGAGACGCACTCGCCGAAGATGCAGGCGCTCTCGCTGCTGCTCACGTTCGGCGTGGCGGGGATCCTCGGCCCGTTCACGGGCATCCTCGGCGACCGGTTCGACCGCCGCACGGTGATGATCGTCGCGGAGGCGGTCTGCGCCGTCGCGTTCGGCGTCATGGTGTTCATCGACGAGCCGGTCTGGCTGATCGCCGTGGCGTTCGTGTCGGCGATCGCCGAGCAGCCGTTCTTCTCGTCGTCCCGCGCGGCGATCCCCGCCCTGGTCGAGGACGAGGAGGACATCTCGTGGGCGAACAGCCTGGTGACGACGGGCGTCCACTCGGGCATCGCGATCGGCCCAGTGATCGGGGGGCTGCTCGCGGGGACGGCCGCGGGGGCGTCGCTCGTCTTCGGGCTGAACGCGGTCACCTTCCTGCTGTCGCTCGGCCTGACGGTGTCGATCCATGGCCGGTTCCAGGACGAGCGCGGGGCGGAGGCGGCCGACGAGCACCGCGGCCTGCTGGCGGGCATCCGGTTCCTGTTCTCCGAGTCCGTGCTGCGACGGATGTCGATCGCCTGGCTCGTGTTCGTGATGGGCATGGGGATGGGCATGGTCGCCGACGCCGCCCTGGCCGAGAGGTTCGATGCCGGCGCGTTCGGGTTCGGTCTGCTGATCGCGTGCTGGGGGACCGGGTCGGTGCTCGGCACGCTCGGCGGCCGGTGGATGAACGCGCGCACGGAGCCCGTGTGGATGGTCTGGGGGTCCGTGGGGATCTCGCTCGCGGCGTTCGGCGTCGGGTTCTTCCCGGTGTTCGCGCTCGTGCTGGCCTCGCTGCTCGTGATGGGCATCTGCGACGGTCTCTCGATCGTGGCCGAGAACGGGATCATGCAGCGCCGCACGCCCGACGCGGTCCGCAGCCGGACGAACGCGGCGTTCGAGGCGGTCCTGTCCTTGGGGCTGGCCGCCGCGTACGTCGCCGCGGCTCCGGTGCTGCGGGCGATCGGCCCCCAACAGGTCTACCGGGTGGGTGGGCTCGCCGCCGCGATCTCGGCCGTCATCCTGATCCCGCTCCTGCGGCTGCGCCATGAGCCGGACACGGCCGACGAGCCCGACGCGGAGCTCACCGAGCTGGCGGCCGAGGTCGTGGCCCAGCCGGCCGCGCCGCCGGGCCAGGCCTGATAACCGATTGAACGGCCGTTCAGGATAGGATGCGCGGGCGCCGGCCTCCGGCGCCCCTATGACGCAGGCGTACGACGCGATCGTGATCGGCGGGGGCCACAACGGCCTGGTCGCCGCCGCGTACCTGGCGAGGGCCGGAGCCCGGACCGTCGTCCTCGAGGCCCGCCACAAGGTCGGAGGCGCGGCCGACACGATGGCCCCCTGGCCGGAGGCGCCCGACTTCAAGGTCACCACGCTCAGCTACGTGATGAGCCTGATGCCCGACACGATCATCACGGACCTGCAGCTGCCCCGGCACGGCTACGAGGTGCGGCCGACCGGCCCGTACGTCGTCCCGTTCCCCGACGGGTCGTCGATCGTCGAGGAGGACGACCCGAAGAAGAACCACGCCGAGTTCGCGAAGTTCTCCAAGCGCGACGCCGACGCGCTGGAGCGCTGGGAGGCCTGGATCGGCGGCCTGGCGGACGTGCTGGGCCCGCTGCTCATGACGACCCCGCCCCGGATCGGCTCGACGCGGCCGGGGGACCTGTTCGAGCAGCTCGGGCTGGCGTGGCGGTTCCGCGGGCTGGGCGTGCGCGGCGTCGCAGACGTCACGCGCCTGATGACGATGTCGATCGCGGACATCCTCGACCTGTTCTTCGAGTCGGACCAGGTGCGCACCGTGATGTCGCTGAACGGGTTGATCGGGACGTGGGCCGGTCCGCACGAGCCGGGCACCGGCTACGTGATGGCGCACCACTCGATCGGCGACGTCGGCAGCGGCACGGTGGGAGCGTGGGCGGTCCCGATCGGCGGGATGGGTGCGGTCGCCGACGCGATCGCGTCGAGCGCGCGCGCGCTCGGCGCCGAGATCCGGACCGAGGCGCCGGTCGAGCGGATCCTGGTCCGCGACGGCGCCGCGCGTGGCGTCGTCCTGAAAGGCGGCGAGGAGCTGCGCTCGCCCCTCGTGCTGACCGCGACGCACCCGAAGATCGCGTTCCTGCGGCAGCTCGACCCCGCCGACCTGCCCGGCGAGTTCGTCCGCGACCTCGAGGGCTGGAGCTCGCGCTCGGGCGTCGTGAAGATCAACCTCGCGCTCGACCGC
>DATBLY010000036.1:0-4504 GCA_036555125.1 Actinomycetota bacterium
CGAGGGAGAGAAGGGCTGGAGCGCGTGCGGCGTTGAAGCGGTCCCTGGTCAGCAGGGACAGCAGATGCGATCGGGGATCATGGCCCCCACGATGCCGGCTTCGCGCGTGCAGATCATTTGCAGGTGCAACAGCCTAGCCCATCGACCGCCGACTGAACAACCGGCCGGGAAGGCGCGTGCATCTACGGGAGCGGCGGAGTGGTCAGGCATCCCTGAGACCGCCCCACCTCGCGGAGGCCCTCGAGGTCTCCGGGGCCGAAGTCCGCCATGCCGCCGCCGGCAGGGTTCATCAACTGTCCACGAGCCTTCACGTGGTCGAGCCCCATCACGTGCCCCCACTCGTGCAGCACGACCGGCCCCTGGTCGTCGGGCGCGCCGAACCCGGGAGCGTTCGGGTCGTCGGCGTTGATCGCGATCCATCCACTGACGATCACGTCGGAGCCGGCCGGCGTGAACGGGGACGCCACGCCGGCCGCGACCCCCTCGTCGCTTCGGAACGAGACCTGTGAAGTGTCGGGGTCGACCCAGGTCACCAGCACCGGCGCCCATCGCGGCCCGTACCGGGCCTGCACCATGTCTCGGCGGTGCTCGAGCACCTCGTCGGTCAGCCCGTCGTAGGCGAACGTGATGCCGGTCGCCGCGGAGACGCGCCGAACGGCTTCCTGCACGTCGCCCAGGGACCCGTCGGGAGCCTCGGCGACGTTCACCACGTAGTGCACGGGCTCGCAGGGGTTCCACCGGACCGGATCGCCTCTGAAGTCGCGGGCGATGAAGCGATGCTCGTCACGATGATCGTCGGGGTCGTACCGGGTCACGAACGACGTGACGGCCCCCGCGACCATCAACACGATCGTCAGGACGGCGGAGCCGACCACCCACGACGGGAACCGGCGCCGCGGGGTGGGCTCGAGCGGCGGCCAGGCCTCGGACGCGAGGTCGGGACGAGGTGGAACCGGGGGAAGCATGGCGGCCAGGGGAGGCTCCTCGGGGGACGACGGTGTTGTCCCGAACATCGTAGGCGAGCCTCGGTTCCTTGAGGTCGCCCGGCGGGTCGCTCGATAGCATCGCGCCGTGCCGAACCCCCGAACCGTCCTCGTGTTGGCGCTGGCCCTCGCCTCGTTGCCCGCCGTGGCCGGCACCCACGCCGCGAGGGCAGGCGGGCCGCAGACCCTGCGGGTGAACACGACCACCGACAGCTTCGACGGCGCGTGCGACGAGGCCGACTGCTCACTCCGCGACGCGGTCGCGACGGCGGGGCCTCGGGACAGGGTGCTGGTGCCTCCCGGCCTCTACACGCTGACGAGGACCGGATCCGGGGGGGTCCGACAGGGGGACATCGACCTGCGCGCCCCGATCACGATCCGCGGCGTAGGGGAGACGGGTGTCTTCATCGACGCATCGGGGCTGGGCGAGCGTGCGTTCACGATGGGCACATCGACGATAGGGAACGAGTACGAGCTGCGGCGCCTCACGCTCTTCGGAGCCCGCGAACGAGCGATCGACGGTGGGGCCGTGAAGGTCGAGGGCGGCACCGGCAGGTTCCGTCGGGTGACGATCGTTGGCTCGAGGGGCGCCGAGGGTGGTGCGCTCTGGTCGGCGCCGGGCACGGCCGTCCAGGTCGTGCAGTCGCTGTTGCTCGAGAACTCCGCGGCGAGCACGGGCGGCGCGATCCATGCCGAGGGAGAGCTCATCCTGTTGGGCACCACCGTGGCGGGCAACCGCGCCACCCGCGGGGGCGGCATCTACCTCACGGGGCCCGGAGGCACGGTGGACGGTTCGACGATCGCCCGCAACGTCGCGTCGGCATCGGGGGGCGGTCTCGAGGTGCGAGGCGAGCTGGCCATCGACGCCAGCACGGTCGCCGGGAACCGAGCCGGTCGCGGGGGCGGGATCCGGCGGCCGGCGGCCGCGTCCGCAGACGTCTCGGTGCGGGGATCGATCGTGTCGGACAACACCGCAGCACGCGGCACAGACTGCGCGGCCGCGCTCGTCTCGCTCGGTGGGAACGCGGGGTTCGCGAGGGGGTGCGGCCTACGCTCGACGGCCGACCACACCGGCATCGACCCCAGGTTGAGACGCCTCGGCGCGTACGGCGGCCCGACACCGACGATGGCCCTCCGCCCGGACAGCCCGGCCGTCGGCGCCGCGGGCGGATGCGGCGAGCCGGCCGACCAACGCGGCGCCCCGCGGGACCGCCGGTGCGACGCCGGCGCCTACGAGCTCGTTCGATGCCTGGGCCGCCCCGTCGACATCGTCGGCAGCCGCGGCGACGACGAGCTGAGCGGAGGGCGGGGCCCCGACGTGTTCCTGGGGCTCGGCGGCGACGACGAGTTCCAGGGCTCGATCGGGAAGGACCGCGCGTGCGGCGGCGCCGGCGACGACCTGCTGATCGCCGGGCCGGGGGACGATCGGTTCGACGGGGGCCGGGGGAACGACCGCGTGAAGGGAGAGCGAGGCGGCGACTGGGTGTGGGGCGGACCCGGCCGCGACCGGGTCGTCGGCGGCCCGGGCGAGGATACGTGCCAGTCGGAGCGGCGCGACCACGAGCCCAGGGGTTGCGAGGTCTTCGTCGTCGCCGTGGCTCGGGCGGCGCATCGGCCGCGGCCGTTCACCTGATCCGCCGTCGACGTTCCGGCGGCCAGTAGACGAGCAGCACCTTGGCCTTCAGCTGCTCGGCGCGCACGGCTCCGAACTGCCGGGAGTCGGTCGAGGCCGGCTCGTGATCCCCCTCGACCCAGTACTCGTCGGCACCGAGCACCCGCTGTCCGATGCGATCCCCGGGCACGCCGACGATGCGTTTGACCATCTCGTAGCCGGGGCGACCGGGATGTTCCACGACGACGACGTCGCGGGGCGCGTACCGCGACGGCGAGGCGACGAGGGCCCAATCGCCCGGCGCGAGCGTGGGCGCCATCGATCCGCCCTCGATCTCGACCCGGGACGGCTTCCAGCGCAGGCACGCCCACGCGACCCCTGCCGCAGCGACGGCCGTCGCACCGATGCCCGCGACCCGTTTCCGACCGCGGTGATAGGTTTCGGGCGAGTCCGAACCGGAGACCGTTCCAGCGGTTCCATCGTCGGAAGGAGGCCCATCCATGCTGGAAGCATTCCTCAGGCCCGGCCGCCTCGTCCACGCCCATTGCGACCTGCCCTGTGGCGTGTACGACCCGGCCCAGGCCCGCATCGAGGCCGAGTCGGTGAAGGCCTGCCAGGAGAAGTACCAGGGCAGCGACGACGAGGTCTTCAAGGACCGCGCGGTCTCGATCAAGGAGGAGCGCGCCGACCTCGTGAAGCACCACCTCTGGGTGCTGTGGACCGACTACTTCAAGCCGGAGCACCTCGAGAGGTTCCCCGACCTGCACGAGAAGTTCTGGAACGCCACGAAGCTCGCCGGCGACTCGAAGAAGTCGCAGGACCCGGCCCAGGGCCAGCAGCTGATCGACGCCGTCGACGAGATCGGCAAGGTCTTCTGGGAGACGAAGAGCTAGCGAACAAGAGCCGGCGGGCCGGGGCCGTCGGATCCCCGGCCCGCCGGACGATGCCAGCCCCGTCGACGCCGTGCCGAGCCGACCGCCCGGTCGTAGCCGGAACCCGTCCTGCTCCGGGGCCGCGGGCAGCCCCGGAGCGAGCCTGGCGGAGCGGAGTGGGTCTGGCGGCACCCCGCCCCGCCCGGTCTCGTTCGTAGCATCGGCTCCCGGGGCCGTTGCGGCGCATGGGACCAAGGGCGGTTCGTGCGGACCGAAGGGCCGAAGCACATCGGCGCTCGGGTGCTCCCGGAGCCGTCGGCGTCGCCCTCGGGCCGCCCTTCGGTCCCTGCTAGGCTCGCCCCTCCCATGAAGGACGTCGGTCTCGTCGGGGTGACGTACAGCGGCAAGTCCACGTTGTTCACGGCGCTCACGCGCACCGGATCGCACGCCGGCCAGCCCAACGTCGCCGTGGTCTCGGTGCCCGACTCGCGGCTGCAGGTGCTCACCGACATGGAACGCTCGGCGAAGACCGTCGCCGCGCAGGTTCGGTTCGTCGACGTGCCCGGCGGGGTCTCGAGCGCGCAGGGCATCGCGAAGCTCCGCGAGGTCGACGCGCTCGCCGTGGTGGTGCGCTGCTTCGGAGGAGACGCCGATCCCCTCGGCGAGCTGTCGACGGTGCGTTCCGAGCTCCTGCTCGCTGACCTCGCCGTGATCGAGAACGCGCTCGAGAAGGCCGAGAAGAAGGCGCGCCAGAAACGGGGCCCGGAGGTCGATGCGTTGCGCAGAGCCAAGGAGGCGCTCGAGGCCGAGACGCCGCTGCGCGACACCGGTCTGTCCCTGGAGGACGCCTCGGTGTTGCGGGGGATCGCGCCCTTGACGCTGAAGCCCGAGATCGTGGTCGCGAACCTCGAGGAAGGCACGGAGGTTCCGCCCTCGCTGGCCGAGGTCGGCGCCGTCGGTGTGTACGCGTCGATCGAGGCCGAGACCGCCCAGATGGACCCCGACGACGCCCGCGCGCTGCTCGAGGAGTTCGGCGT
>DATBLY010000033.1:0-5846 GCA_036555125.1 Actinomycetota bacterium
TCGGTCGCGACGAACGGAAGACATGACAGTTCACAGGAGAAGGGTCCTCCTTCGGTATCGACTTTGCCATCTGCATCGAGGTCAACACCGAGCACGTTCATCGCCTCATCAGGTTGCGGACATCCACCGACGTCGCTGACCTTCGTGGCCACGTAGGCGACGTCGGTTGCTCCGTTCCCGTCGAAGTCCCCGTCGAGCGTCGCCACGTTGCAGACGGGGAACGCCCACCCGAGGTCTTGGACGCCATCCGAAGGGGTCGGCGCCGGGACAGGCGACGGGGAAGGAACCGCCGACGCGCCCTCGAGGAGGGGTTGCCATGCAGGGTCGATCCCGAGCGTGACCCGCGCGAGCGCCGATCCGTCGGGATGGATCGTGTACGTGCTCAGGCCCTGGGGGTCGTCGCGGTCGAAGGCGATCAGGGATCCGTCCGGTGACCAGGTTGGGTGCTGTTCGAAGGAGCCCTCGTTCAGCTGCTCGACGTTCGAGCCGTCGGCGTCCATCAGCGCGATGCCGCCCTGCGCCGTGTCGTCGAGCGTGTTGGGAACCCGCACGAACGCGATCCGCGCGCCGTCGGGTGAGATGGCCGGCATCACCTCGTTCGTGCGCTCCGTTCGGGTGAGGGGCGTCGAGGGACCCGATCCGTCGGCCGGGGTCTCGAAGAGGTCGAAGCGGATCGGCTCGGCGACCCCCGCCTCGTTCGCACCGGCGGCGAACACGATCGTCGATCCGTCCGGGGACCACGCCGGCGACGAGGCGTTCGCGAGCCCGGCGTCCGATACCAGCGACGCCGGCCCTTCGGCGCGCGCCTCCGTCACGTAGACGCCCCACCCGGCTCCGGCGTCGCCCGCGAACGCGAGCCTCGTCCCGTCGGGGGACCACGCCGGGTCCCGCGCCGACCAGGCCGGGTCCGTGAACCGCGTCGGGTTGCCGCCTCCGATGTCCACGAGCCAGACCGCGCCTCGACTCCCGTCGGGCTCGCTCCGGACGAACGCCACGGTCCGCCCGTCGGGCGAGACCGCGGCAGCCTCGTCGCGCACGTTCGGCTCGACCGTCAAGCGCCGCTCCGTGCCGTCGGGCGACACGGTCCAGAGCGAGGTCGCCGTCCCCGAGTCCCGCGACACGACGATCGAGCCGTTCGAGACCGTGTCCGTTCCGCCGGGCGGGGGTGCGGGCTCACGGAAGGCGTTCCGCAGGACGGCGACGCCGCCGATCGTTCCGGCGAGGACCACGACGACGAGCGCGGCGGAGCCGAGCCTGCGGACACGTGCCCGTCGTCCCCGGCGGTGATCGACGCGCTCGAAGGTCCCGGCCGGGCTCGCCGGATGGGCCGCCCGCTCCAGCTCCCGCGTCAGGCGGTCATCGAAGCCGGGCACGGTCGTCCTCCTGGTCGCCGTCGTCGTCCGTCACGGCCGGCTCGCCGAGCGCGGCCGCGAGCTTCTCCCTCGCCCGGAAGAGCGAGGTCTTCACGGTGCCGGGGTTCAGCTCGAGCGTGCGGGCGATCTCGGCGACGTCGAGGCCGAGGTAGTAGCGGAGCACGGTGACCTCGCGCTGGCGGCGCGGCAGCGCCGACAACGCGGCGACCGCGTCCACGCGATCCTCGACCGCGCCGGCCTCGGCCGGCGCGGTCTCCGCGGCCGCCACCTTCGGCGCGTACCGGCGCTCGACGCGGATCCGCCGCAGCCGGCTCATCGACAGGTTCATCGCCACCCTCGTCACCCACGCGGGGAGGGAGTCGATCGGCTGGCCCCGTTCGGACCGCTCCCAGGCTCGCGCGAGCGCCTCCTGGACCGCGTCCTCGGCCGCGGCCTGGCTCCCCGAGACCAGCGCCACCGCGGCGACGAGCCGCGGATACGAGGTCTCGAGGAAGTCTCGGATCGTGGCCTCGTCCAGCGGGCCGGCTCCCTCCGTGCTCGATCGGATGACGCCTCCAGCGTGGCACGGGTTGACCGACGTCGAGCGGTTCCCGGGGCCAGGTGCGAACCTGTTAGCACTCGGCACCCGAGAGTGCTACGTATCATCTGACCATGGCCGACCGACCCGACCTGGGACCCCGCAAGGCTGCCGTGCTGCACGCCGTCGTCGAGGAATACGTGCGCTCGGGCGAGCCGGTGGGCTCCGAGACGATCGCCGAGCGCTCCGGCCTCGGCGTCTCGTCGGCGACGATCCGCAACGAGATGGCCGCGCTCGAGGAGCAGGGCTACCTCTCCCACCCCCACACGAGCGCGGGGCGGATCCCGACCGACCACGGCTACCGTCACTACGTCGACTCCCTGCCGGCCGGGGGGCGCCTGCGGGAGCAGCAGCGCCGGGCCATCGCGGGCTACTTCGCCGAGGCGATCCTCGACCTGGAGGAGGTCCTCAAGGGCTCGGTCCAGCTCCTGTCGCGCCTCACGCAATACGCGGGCCTCGCGGTGCCGCCCTCGGCCGCCGAGGAGCCGATCGTGCGCCTCGAGCTGATCGACATGGGCCCGAGCGTCATGGTCCTCGCGATCGGGCAGCACGGACGCGTGGACAAGCGCGTCGTCGACCGCCCGGAGGGCGTCGGCGCCGGGTCCTTCCGGGACGCCGACCGGCGCCTCGGCGAGCTGCGCGGGCTCACCTACGCGGAGGGCCAGGCTCGGCTGCTCCGCCTCGCGGCCGAGAGCCCGAAGGACCAGCACGACCTGATCCTGCAGGTGGCCGAGACGCTCCGCCTGGCGTCGCAGGGGGAGCGCGCCGCCCACGTCGTGGTCGGCGGCGTCGGCAACCTGGCCGACGACGCGCAGACGTGGCGCCTCGAGACGCTCCGTCGCCTCTTCGACACGCTCGAGCGCGAGCAGGAGATGCTGCAGGTGCTGCAGGACGTGAGCGGCGACCGGCAGGACGTCGGCGTGACGATCGGCGCCGAGCACCCCAGCACGGGGGAGTGGGACGCCTCGATCGTCACCGCGCCGTTCCGCGCCGGCGACGCCACGATCGGCACGATCGGCGTGGTCGGCCCGACGCGGATGGACTACCTCTCCGCGATGGCGTCGGTCCGCGCGGTGGCGCGGCGCCTGAGCGAGCTCGCGACCGAGCTCGAGGAGCGCTGACGTGGCAGCCGTCCGCGACCTCTACGACATCCTCGGGGTCGGGCGCGACGCGTCCGAGGACGAGATCAAGCGTGCGTACCGCCGGCTCGCCCGCGAGCTCCATCCGGACGTGAACGGCTCGACCGAGGCCGAGGAGCGGTTCAAGGAGGTGGCGGGTGCCTACGAGATCCTCTCGGACCCGGAGAAGCGCCAGCGCTACGACGCGTTCGGGGCCACCGGGGGACCGCAGGGCTCGCCGTTCACCGACGTGCAGGACATCTTCGACCTGTTCTTCGGCGCGGGAGGGTTCGGCGGGTTCGGTGGCGGTCGAACCCGAGGTACCCGCTCGCGGGTCTGGCACGGGGAGGACCTGCGGGCCTCCGTGTCGCTGGGGTTCAAGGAGGCGGCGTTCGGCTCGCATCAGGAGCTGCGGATCGAGCGGGCGGTCGTCTGCGATCGCTGCCTCGGCAACGGCGCGGAGCCGGGGACGGCGCCCGTCGCCTGCCGCACGTGCGGGGGCACCGGGCAGCTGCAGCAGATGCGTCGCAGCATCTTCGGCGCGGTGATGACCTCCACGCCGTGCCCGACGTGTGACGGTACGGGACAGGAGATCCTCGACCGGTGCGAGGCCTGCCGCGGCGAGGGCCGGCGCCGCGAGCCCGCGACGGTCCCGCTGGACGTGCCGGCCGGGGTCGCCGACGGGATGGAGCTCAGGATCGCGGGAGCCGGGCATGCGGGCAGGGGCGGCGGTCCCGCGGGGGATCTGTACGTGGCGATCCACGTGGAGCCCTCGGTCGCGTTCGATCGGCGGGGTCAGGACCTGTTCACCGTGCTCGACGTGCCCCTCCCGACGGTGGTCCTCGGCGGCGAGATCGAGATCGAGGGGCTGGATGAGCGAGAGCGGATCCACGTCGAGCCCGGTACCGAGTCCGGCACCATCGTCCGGCTGAAGGGCAAGGGGATCCCGAACGTGAACCGCCGCGGGCGCGGCGACCTGTACGTGACGCTCCACGTCGTGACGCCGACGCATCTGTCGAAGGAGGAGCGTGCGTTGTTCGAGCGGTTCGCCGACCTCAGGGGCCAGGGATCCTCGCGGCGCGACCCGATCGAGGGCGAGCTCCGACGTCCGGCCGAGTGAAGGCGCGCGCGGCACGGGGTAGGCTCGGGCGATGGTCGATTCCAGCTGCATCTTCTGCCGGATCGCCGCCCGCGAGATCCCGGCCGACGTCCTGCACGCCTCGGACACCGTGGTCGCGTTCCGCGACCTCAACCCGCAGGCTCCCGTGCACGTGCTGGTGATCCCGAAGGAGCACATCGTCTCGATCGCGACGATCGAGGACCGTCACGGCGACGTCCTCGCCGACATGTTCCAAGCGGCCAACCACCTGGCGAAGACCGAGGGGATCGACGCGAGCGGCTACCGGCTCGTGACGAACGTGGGCCCGGACGCCGGGCAGTCCGTGTTCCACCTGCACCTGCACCTGCTCGGCGGTCGGTCGATGGCCTGGCCACCGGGATGAGAGTCGCTACAATCCATCCTGCCGTCCATGCGACGGCTCGTCCTTCTCAACGGGCAGGAGGGAACGGGGCCCCGCCCCGAGACGCGCATACGTGGCGAACGCCACCACCCAAGTGAAGATCCTCGTCCCCGGGCACCAACCGATGGTGGCCCTCCTCGGTCAGCGCGACGCCTTCCTGAAGCTGATCGAGTCGGCCTTCGGGGCCGAGATCCTGGTCCGCGGGAACGAGATCACGATCACCGGCCCCCCCGACCAGGCCGACGCGGCCGGCCGGATCTTCGAGGAGCTCCTGACGCTGCTCGAGCGCGGGCACGACCTCACCGACGCCTCGGTCGGCCAGGCGATCGACATGGTGAAGGGCACGGGCGCCGAGACGGGGGGCCAGGAACCGATCCGCGCGAGCGAGGTGCTCGGGGACCGCCTGCTCACCGGGCGCGGCAAGGGCATCACCCCGCAGACGATCGGGCAGAAGCGGTACGTGGACGCGATCCGGTCCTCGACCGTGACGTTCGCGATCGGTCCGGCGGGCACGGGCAAGACCTACCTCGCGGTCGCGACCGCCGTGCGTGCGCTGCAGGAGCGGCAGGTCACGCGCCTGATCCTCACGCGTCCGGCGGTCGAGGCGGGCGAGCGACTCGGGTACCTGCCGGGCACCCTCTTCGAGAAGATCGATCCGTACATGCGCCCGCTCTACGACGCGATGTTCGAGATGACGGGGGCGGACACGCTCGCGCGCCTGATGGAGAAGGGGACCGTCGAGGTCGCGCCGCTGGCCTTCATGCGTGGCCGGTCGTTGAACGACGCGTTCATCATCCTGGACGAGGCGCAGAACACGACGCCCGAGCAGATGAAGATGTTCCTCACGCGCATGGGCTTCGGCTCGAAGGCGGTCGTGAACGGCGACAGCACCCAGACCGACCTGCCTTCGGGACAGACGTCGGGCCTGGCCGCGATCCAGGAGATCCTGGGCGACATCGACGGCATCTCGTTCTGCCACCTCAGCACGCGGGACGTGGTCCGGCACAAGATCGTGCAGGACATCGTCGAGGCGTACCGGGTGCACGGCGAGCAGCGGACCGGGGCCGGGGGTCAGGGCTCGTGACCGACGACGGTGGCCATCCGGCCGTCCTGATCTCGAACCGTCAACCCGCGCCGATCGACGAGGACGGGCTGATCGGGCTCGCGCGGGACACGCTGCTCGGCGAGGGCGTCGGGGCGGCCGAGCTCTCGGTGTCGTTCGTCGAGGAGGCCGAGATGGCCGACCTCCACGTGCGGT
>DATBLY010000044.1:0-48675 GCA_036555125.1 Actinomycetota bacterium
AGGCCGAGGCGACCGGCAACTGGCCGCTCCCGCCCGGCCGGTACCGCGTCTCGCTCTGCGTCGACGACGACTTCGTGTGCCTGGCCACGACGCAGGCGTTCCGGATCGTCGGGTCCTGAGCCGGGCTCAGCCCTCGGTCTCCTCCCACCCGTACAGCATCACCAGCACGAACAACGCGAAGACGATCACGTGCACGACCGTGCACCACAGGCAGATCGCGCGGATCACGAAGAGCTCGGCGTAGATGAGCCACAGCACCATCGCCATGCCGACGCCGACGTCAGCCAGGCGCGTCCATCGGACCCACGGAGCGCGCGAGCGCCACGCCGGCGGCGACACGAGCGCGGCGGTCGCGACGAACCAGACCAGCCCGAGCACGGCGACCGGGATGCCGGCGACCGCCGACTGGGCGCTCGTCGTGACGCGCTCGCAGTCCACCAGGCCCGACCCGCTGCACGCGAGGATCGTGGACGACGCGTAGTGCGCGTACGTCAGATACGCCGACACCCCGACCCCCGCGAGGGCCAGGACGAGCGTCGCCGCGCCTAGCCAGGATGGGCGTTCCCTCATGCGTTCGCCAGGGCGTTCGCTCCCTGCTGCACGCCCGGCGACGTGCAGACGTTCGCCGGCTCGCCGTCCGTCAGCTCGCAGATCGCGGCGGTCATCACGTTCGCGCTCGCCAGGACCTCCTTCGCGACGTCGCTGGTCGGGTCCTGGAGCGCGCTCGCGATCTCCTGCCAGCTCTTGCCCTGCAGCACGTCCGGCAGGAAGCTCGAGCCCGACAGCACGTAGCGGTTCCCGATCAACAGGAACGGGATGCTGCCCGAGCTGTTGTACGCCTGGAAGAGCTGCTGCTGCTCCGGCGTGAGCGTGTCCAGCGGCTGGTAGCTCGTCCCCGCGGCGTTGAGCTCGTTCGTCGCGGTCTCGACACCGTCGAACGCGATGAGGTCGCTGTGGAAGGTCGAGCCGTGGAACGACAGCGTCCGCGTGCTCGGGTAGATGTCCGTCGACGACGAGGTCGTGAGGCCGAGGCCATCGAAGCTGCCGAAGCGCGAGAGCGCGATCGTCAGCGCCCATCGCTCGGCCGCGCAGTACGGGCAGTACTCCGCCCCGACGTACAGGATCGCGGGCTTGCCGTCCACCTCGTACGCGGCCGTGGACGGGGGCAGGGCCGTCGGCACCGTCTCGACCCCGTCCGCCCCCACCGCGTTCAGCGCGGACGCCGGGACCGACGTGACGTCGTCGATCACGGCGCTGGCCCCGGTCGCGTTCGGCGTATCGGGGGTCTTGGCCCGGTTGAACACGCCGTAGCCCACCATCACGGCCACGATCGCGACGACGGCGCCGATCGCGTACAGGCCGGGCGAGCGGCCCCGTCGCTGGGTCCCCTTGCGCTTGCGAGCCTTCGGCTTCGCCTTCGGATGCCTTCCGGCGGGTCCGGCCTTCTTCTTCTGTGCGGTTCGGCTCGTCATGGTTGCTCCTCCAACAGGTTGAATGCAGCCGGAGCTGCGCTACCGGTCATCATCCGTTCGTGCGGGCTTCGGCCGCACGTGCCGTTCGGCCCGCGCTCGCGCGCCGAACGGCAGGGCGGGCTGCCTCACGACGCATCGCCCCCGAGCGCGCGCCCGACCGCCCCGACGAGCTCGGGGTCGGCGAAGTCCACCCCGCCCTGCCAGGTCCGGACGAGGGCCCCGTCCGCGGAGACCAGCGCGGTGGCGGGAACCCCGAGCGCGAGGAACGTGCTCGAGAACGTCCCGTCGGAGTCGACCCAGAGGTCCATCGTGAGCCCGAACTCCTCGACCATCGCACGAGCCAGCCGGCCGCCACCGCCGCCGTCGACGTTCACGGCGACCACGGCGAGGTCGGTCCCACGGTGCTCCTTCCAGAAGCGCTGGAGCGCCGGCAGCTCCGTCCGGCACTCCGTGCACCATGTCGCCCAGCTCGTCATGAGCACGGGCCGACCTCGAAGCTCGGCCAGCGACACCGCCTCGCCCGACCGGAAGTCGCTCGCCCGGTACGTCACGCGTTCCGAGCCCGCCCGGCCCGGGCCGGCGCACGCAGCCGCGGAGACCAGGAGCAGGGCGGCCACGATGCATCGCCCGAACCTCACGCGGTCACCGTGATGCGTCGCGACATGATCTTCGTCCGATCGACCCAGACGACGAGGACGCCGTCGTTCGTCCCGGTGATCCGGGGCAGGCTGCCGGGGATCTCGGCCTCGGAGAGCTCCGTGACCTCGTCCGAGGGGGCCGACCACACCGTCACCACCGATCCCGAGCCCCTGCCGCCCGGGAACGTGACCCCCGTGAACCACGGCGTGCCGAACGGGTCGATCGCGATCGAGAGGTCGTTGCCGTGGGGATCGATGGAGAGCGGCGCCAGCTGCATGGGCTCCGTGAAGACCTCGCCGTCCTCGGAGCGTGCGAACCAGTACCCGGCCCGACCCTCGGCACCGGTCCACCAGTCGACGTAGAGCGCGCCCTCGCCCGCGACGGCGGCGCCGAGCCCCATGTGGGGGCAGGCACGGAGCCGGAAGTCGTCGCGGTGGACGGTCACGGGAGGACGCCAAGCGTCTCCGTCCGACCCCATCACGGCCATCGGGTCCCGCACGTCGCCCTCGGCACCGCCCTTGATCCAGCCGCGATAGACGATCCCGGTCCGCGCACCCAGGAAGAAGGCCGTCGGCGTGCAGCACACGCAGGTCGCGGCGGTGACGTCTTGCACCGGGCCGAAGGAGCGACCGCCGTCGTGACTGATGGACGACTGCATGTGGACGGCCTCCCGACGCGCGTCCGTTCCGTCACCGAAGCCTTCGATGCGCGAGTAGTCGAACCACGTCACCATGACGTCGGATGCGTCGGGTGAGACGGCCAGCGCCGCGTAGAACGTCTCGGTCGACAGGCCGTCGTCCGGCACGACGACCGGGTCGGTGAAGGTCCGCCCCTGATCCTCGGACCGCTGCAGGAGCTGCCACGCGGGATTCGAGTACTCGCTCGCAGGGTCGATCAGTCGCTTCGGGTCCCAGTGGGTCCACATCAGGAAGAGCGTTCCGTCGTCCGCTACCGCCAGGATCGGCCACATGTCGGTCCACCCGCCGATCTTGCGAGGGGGTCCGAACGTGCTCCCGCCATCGCGGGAGATCGTGAGGAACGTGGCCGTGCCCCGCTCGGTGGGTGCGGTCCAGGCGACGTAGACGACCTCGCCGCCCGGATCCACGGCCACTGCCGGCGTCACGGCGACGCCCCGCGGGTCTTCGGCAACCATGGCGACCGCGCCCGGCTCCGCTTCGACGGGCGTCGGGCTCGGCTCGGGTGGTTCGTCGCCGCCCTCGCAGGCGGCCAGCATCATGACGATCGCGGCGATCGACGCGATCGTCGCGGCTCGGATCCGCATCACGGCTCTGCACCTCGTTCCTCACCGCCCGGTTCGGGCGGCGTCCGATCGCCACGGCGCGGGCGCGCCGTGGGCTCCATCAGGCGAACGAGAACGGAGGCGCGCGGGAGGCGGTCCGGCGAGCGAGCGGCGTCGGCCGGACCCGTGCGGGCATGATCGGAGCGACGGCCACCGTCCCAGGACGGCGCGGCGCCGGGCGAGGAGCCCGACGGATCGCCTCGACGACCGAGCGAGCGGAGCGCAGCAGCATGGCCGCCACCCCCAGCGACAGGAGCGCGAACGGCACCTGCAGCGCCAAGCCGAGCAGGAACGAGCGGTCGATCAGCAGGTGCGTCGGGAAGGCGCGGTCGTGGAGCAGGCGTTCCACATGCTCCTGGATCGCGAACGCGACCGGGGCCACCAACGCGAGGGGCCAACCGGTCACGGCGAGCCGCCCGCGACCCCTTCCGGCCTCGAGCACGGCCCCGACCGCCGCTGCGACCGCACACGCCGCCACCACGAGCGGAGCGTGCCGGAGGTATCCGTGGCCGGTGTTGCCCAGGAGCCACGTCGTCCGCGGCCCACCACGCAGGAGGTAGCCCACCTGGTGGGCGAGCAGGGAGCCCACGACCGCGATGGGCACAGCCACCGCGACGGCGATCCGTCTGCGCATCCCCAGATGCTACTGCGACCCGCCGCGTCAGCCGTGCTGGTAGAAGCCGCTCCCGGTCTTACGCCCCAGGAGGCCGGCGGCCACCATCCGCCGCAGCAGCGGGGGCGGAGCGTACCGCGGGTCGCGGAACTCGGCGTGCAGCACCTCGCCGATCGCCAGCATCGTGTCCAGGCCGATCAGGTCGGTGAGCGCGAGCGGGCCCATCGGGTGCGCGAGCCCCAGGTGGATCGCGGTGTCGATGTCCTCCCGCGTCGCGAACCCGTCCTGGAGCAGGCGGATCGCATCGAACAGGTACGGGACGAGCAGCCGGTTCACGATGAACCCCGCCTCGTCCTTGGCGGTGACGCACGTCTTCCCGAGCACGTCGGTGCCGTACGCGCGCGCGAACGCGAGCGTCTCGGGCGACGTGGTCAGGGCGGGGGTGACCTCGAGCAGCGCCATCACGGGCGGCGGGTTGAAGAAGTGCATCCCGACGACCTTGTCGGGACGGCCGCTCGCCAGAGCGAGCTCCACGATCGGGATCGACGAGGTGTTCGAGGCGAGCACGACGTCGGGCCGGGTGATCGCGCCGAGGCACTCGAAGATCGTGCGTTTCGCCACGGGGTCCTCGGTCGCCGCCTCGATCGCCAGGTCCACGTCGGCGAGCGCCTCGAGCTCGGTCGCCGCCTCGATCCGTCCGAGGATCGCCTCGGCGCCCCCGGCGTCGAGCTTGCCGCGCTCGACCGCCCGCCCCACCGAGCGCTCGATCGCCGAGCGGCCCCGGGCGACCAGGTCGTCGTTCGCCTCCACGAACCGGACCTCGGCCCCCGCGCGCGCGACGACCTCCACGATGCCCGATCCCATCAGGCCCGCGCCGACGACCCCGACGCGGCGAACGTCCTGCGGTTCCACCTTGCGCGACCCCCGTGTTCGTCCGACGGTCAGCCTACAATCCTGCCCATGCGGGATCGGTCACGACGCGGGGTCGCCGCGCTGCTGCTCGCGGTCGGCGGCGTACTGGCGGGCCATGGGCTCACGTACCGGCTGCTGGCGCCGTCGGCCCACGCGCGCGAGACGCTGCTCGCGCGCAGCGGCCACAGCTATCTCGCGTTCGCGAACGACCTGGCACTGATCCTGGCTCTCTCGGCGATCGCGACGATGTTCCTAGGACGCCTGGTCCGTCGCGCCGAGGGCCTCCCCGACCGGAACGCGCTCGTCCTCCGGCTGGCCCTGTTCCAGGCGGTGGCCTTCGCGGCGATGGAGGCGCTCGAGCGCGTCACGGCGGGCGACCCGCTCTCCGGGCTGCTGCAGCACGGCCTGCTGCCAGCCGGCCTCGTCATCCAGGTCGCGATCGCGCTGGCGATCGCGCTCCTCATCCGATGGCTGCTGCGCGCGGCCGACACGCTCGCCGGGCTGCTCGCGAGACCGCGGCTCGCCCGCTCTGATCCGCTCCCGGTCGCCGCACCTGGTCGCGTCGACCGGGTCCGGTCGATCGCGCGCTCGGCCGTCGGCCTGCGCGGTCCTCCGCTCCCCTCCGCGGCCTGAACGACGGGCGCGCCGCCGGCGCGTCCGCCCAGACGACGGAAGGAGTCGCTCCATGCGCCTACGCGCGAAGCTCGCCATGGCCGCAGCCGCGGCCGTGCTCACGATGCTCGCCCTCCCGGGGGTAGCCCTGGCCCACGGCCACATCGGCAACGGCGATCTCGAGATGACGATCGGGTTCGCCGAAGAACCCGCGTACGCGGGGTTGCCGAACGGCGTACAGCTGTTCCTGGTCCACGACGGCCACGACGTCACCGACCTGAACGGCACCCTGCAGGTCGAGGTCACGTTCGGCGACGAGACGTCCGAGCCGATGACCCTGGAGCCGTGGTTCGAGGTGGGCGAGTGGGGCACGCCCGGCGAGTACCGGGCGGTGTTCACGCCGTCGCAGCCCGGCGACTACACGTTCCATTTCACAGGGACGGTCGATGGCGAGGAGGTCGACGAGTCGATGACCTCGAGCCCGAAGACCTTCAGCACGGTCGAGGACATCGCGACCTCGGAGTTCCCCGCCGTGGATGCCCCCACGACCCAGGAGCTCGCCGACCGGGTCGACGCGGAGGCCGCCCGCACCCAAGAGACCGCCGACGCCGCCACCGAGGCGGCCGCGGCCGCGAACGATGCGGCGGACTCGGCCTCCTCGGCCAAGACCCTCGGCCTGATCGGGCTGCTCGTCGGCGCCGCCGGGTTGATCGTCGCGGTCGTCGCGTTGGCCACACGCAAGCGGGGTTCGAGCGCCTAGCGGCACCCGAACCCTTCCCCGGAGTCGAGGTGCTCGCGCACGCGGGAGGCGCCGACGAGTCCCTGGCCCTGCTGTTGCTGACGGCAGGGCTGTGGACCGGCTGGGCGGTCGTCTCCCGCGTGCGGGGCACGGGGTTCCCGGGGATGTCCGTCGCGGTGGCCAGCGGCCTCGGCGTGCTCGCGGTCGTGCTGCTGGTGAGCGCGCTGATGGTCCCACGTGCGATCTTCCCCCCGACCCCCTCGCCGACGCCGCCGGTGGGTTCGGGGCGGATCGCGTCCGCCGCGACCCTCGCGATCGACCAACCGTCCCCGGACGCCGCGATCCAGGGAGACGAGCTCGACGTCGTGATGCAGCTCGACGGCGGCAGGATCGTCGACACGTCGAGCACGCGCGTGACCCCGGACACGGGACACATCCACCTGAGCCTCGACGGCCAGCTGATCTCGATGACGTACGGTCTGGTCCAGGTGGTCGACCTGCGAGGGCTCGCGCCCGGCACCCATACGCTCGAGGCGGAGTACGTCGCCGCCGACCACGGCCCGTTCGAGCCGCGGGTCACGGACACGATCACGTTCCGGGTCGGACCGACGTGATCCGTCGAGATCAGCTCCGGTCGCACCTCCTCAGAGCCTCGCTCGTCGCGGGCTTCGGGGCCCTCCTGGCGCTGGCCGTCCCCGCCGTCGCGGTCGCGCACGCGAACCTCGAGCGCTCCGATCCGGCCGAGGGCGCCCAGCTGGATGCGGCCCCGGACGCGCTCTCGCTCACGTTCACCGAGACGCCGGACCCGGAGCTCTCCTCGATCGAGCTGCTGGACGGCAGCGGCAGCGCGGTCCCGCTCGGCGCCACACTCACCGACCCCTCGACCCCGAAGACCCTCGTCGCGCCCATCCCGGAGCCGCTCGAGGACGGGACCTACACGGTCACCTGGCGCGTCGTGTCGGAGGAGGACGGACACACGACCGCGGGCGCCTTCGCGTTCGGCGTCGGGGAGTCGCCGACGGAGGCCCCGGTCGCGCCCGAGGCACCCGAGGTTCCCGGGGTCTCGGCCCTGGCCGTCGTCGCCAAGGTGCTGCTGTACGCCGGCCTCGCGATCCTGGTCGCGGCGGCGATCGTGGGCCTGGTGGCGCTCGGCGGGCGCGTGCCGGCCCGGACTCCGCTGCTGCTCGGAGCGGGACTGGTCGCGCTCCTCGGGGCGCTGACGCTGTTCGTGGCGGAGGCGCGGACCCTGGACGTGAGCCTCCGGGCGCTGGCCGACTCCGGAGCCGGTGTCGCCTTCGTGCGGGTGGTGATCGCCACGACCGTCGCGGCCGTCCTGGCCACGGTGGCCGCCTTCGTGCCGGGGTCGACCACGTTGATCCTGGCGGGCGCGGGCGGCGCCGCCGCGATGCTGATGCGGGCCGACGGTGGACACGCCGCGGCGGCGTCTCCTGCCTGGCTGCAGGTCGGGCTGCAGTGGATCCACTTCCTGGCCGTGGGGACCTGGATCGGGGGTCTGGCGCTCGTCCTGGGGTACGTTCGCGGTCGCCAGGGCGGGCGGGCGCCCGTCGAGGAGGTCCGCCGGTACTCGCGCCTCGCCGGCTGGGCCGTCCTGCTCGTGGTCGCGACCGGGGTCCTGCGTGCGGCGAACGAGCTGGGCGGGTTCGGCTGGTGGTTCGAGGCTTTCGCAACGTCCTACGGCACCACGCTGGTCGTGAAGATCGCGGTCGTCGCGGGGATCGTCGCCTTAGGCGCCTGGAACCGCTACCGCTCGATCCCCCGCCTCGACGACGCTCCCCGCCTCCTGCGGCGCGTGATGACGATCGAGGTCGCGGGCGCCGTGGGGGTGTTCGCCCTGACCGGGGTCCTGACCTCGCTCCCGCCCGAGCCGACGGCCGCCACCCCTCCCCCACCGCCGCAGCGGCTCATGGCCGAGGGCAGCGACTTCGCCACAACGATGCGCGTCAGCCTCACCGTCACACCGGGCGAGCCGGGGCCGAACAGGTTCGCGCTGCAGGTGCTGGACTACGACACGGGCGACGCGCTGCCGGTCGACCGTGCGACGCTCCGCTTCGATACGCCGAGCCGTCCGCAGATCCCGACGTCGAGGTTGGAGCTCGCGGCGGACGGTGCGCGCTGGTCGGCGGACGGGTCCCAGCTCTCCGTCCCCGGCGCCTGGATCGTCACCGCCGCGATCCAACAGGGTGATCAGGGCACCGAGATCCCGCTGGCGCTCGTCGTTGCCGATCCGAACCAACGGGACCAGGTGAGCGCGGCCCCGGAGCAGCCGACGATCCACACCATCACGTATCCGGGCGGTCAGCAGCTGCAGGTGTACCTGGACCCGGACGTCGCTGGCCCCGGGCAGCTCCACCTCACGGCGTTCGACGCCCAGGGGAACGAGCTGCGGATCCGCGAGCTGCGGATCGTCGCCGTTCCACCCGAGCGCGCGCCGCAGACGCTGGCCCCGGAACGCTTCTCGCCCGGGCACTTCGTCACGCCCGTCGAGCTGTCCGAGGGATCGTGGTCCTTCGTCCTGGTGGCGGATACGGCGACCGGGGACGCCCTGACGGCCGCGTTCGACCAGACGGTCGCCCCCTGACGCGTCGCCGGCTCCGGATAGGGTGGGTCGATGCGCGGACGGACGGAGCGACGGAGGTTCGGGGCCCTCGCGGTCGCGGTGGCGCTCCTGCTCGTCGCCTGCGGCGGCGGTGGGGGGTCGGGCCCGACCGATCCCGGGACCCCCACGGCCTCGGGACCGCGGCCGGCCAGCACGGCCCAGCTCGCGATCGTGTCCCCGACGGACGGCGAGGTGATCGAGGGCAGCACCGTGGCCCTGAAGGTCGACCTGGAGGGTGCGGAGATCGTGCCGGCCACGACCACGAATATCGTGCCCGACGAGGGCCACCTGCACGTGATCCTCGACGACCAGCTCATCTCGATGACGGGCGACCTCGAGCAGACGATCCCCGACGTCGCGCCGGGCCAGCACCTGTTGAAGGTGGAGTTCGTTGCGAGCGACCACATCCCGTTCGACCCGCGGGTGATCGCGGCCGTGTCCTTCGAGACCACGGGGTAAGCTCGCGCGTCGTGAAGACTCGGAGCCTGGCGACCGGCGCGGGGGCGGCGGCGCACGGTCGCACCGCGCCGGCTGGGATCGTGGCGCTCCTGGGCATCGCGGCGCTCCTGCTGCGCACCCGGATCCTCGCGCTCCCCTCCGGATGGCGGGCGCTCGCCCTCGCCGTGCTCCTGACGACGATCGCCGTCGCGGCGCTCGTCGTGCCCGTGCCCGCGTCGGTCGCGCGCGCCCGGCGCTGGGCCGTCCTCGTCGTGGGCGCGGCGGCCGTGCTGCTGGCCACCGCCGCGGCCGCCCCCGCCGTGCCCGCGCCGCTCGGCCCGTGGGCGCTCCCCCTCGCGCTGCTCGCCGCCGTCGCCGAGGAGGCGCTGTTCCGGCGCGCGCTCTACGGCTGGCTCGAGCCGAGCGGCCCGGCGATCGCGGTCGCGGTGACGGCCCTCGCCTTCGCGCTGCTCCATGTGCAGCTCTACGGGTGGGCTGCGTTCCCCGTGGATCTGGGGGCCGGGCTCCTGCTCTCCTGGCAGCGATGGGCGTCGGGGACCTGGACCGTGCCCGCGGCGACCCACGGTCTCGCGAACGTGCTGGCGGTGGCCCTGCGGTGAGGCGGGCCCTCGGGTTCCTGCTCGGCCTCGCGTTGCTCGCCTCGGCGTGTACGGGGGGCGACGGCGCGCCGCCGGTCCGCGTCGGCGCCCTCTACCCGCTCTCGGGCTCGCAGGGCGACGGCGGGATCGACGAGCATCGCGGCGTGGTCTTGGCGGCGGACCTGGCGAACGAGGACGGCGGCGTCGGCGGGCGGGCGATCGAGCTCGAGTCGATCGACGTCCCGGGGGCCGACGCGGCGCCGGGAGCGGTCGCGCGGCTCGACGCCGACGGGGTCGACCTGGTCCTGGGGAGCTACGGCAGCACGATCTCGGCGCCGGCAGCTTCCGAAGCCGCGTCGCGGGGGATGCTGTTCTGGGAGACCGGCGCGGTCGGGATGCTCCCGCCAGCGGCGGACCGCGGCGGCCTGACGTTCCGGGTGCCGCCGACCGGCGGCGTCCTGGGCCGGGCGGCGATCGCCTACGTCGCGGACGAGCTGGCGCCGTCGCGCGACCTCGATCCGACGACCCTGCGCTACGCCGTATCGTTCGTCGACGACGTGTACGGGCGGTCCGTGGCGCGCGGCGCGACCGACGCGATCCGCGAGCGGTCGCTCCGGTTCGTCGGGTCGTTCGGGTACGACTTCCGCACCGTGGACGTGCACGACCTCGTGCGGCGGATCGCGGCGGCGCGCCCCGACGTGCTGTTCGTCTCGGCGTACCTGGAGGACGCGATCGCGCTCCGCCGCGAGCTCGTGCGCCAGGACGTCCCGCTCGTCGCGAACATCGGCACGTCGTCCAGCTACTGCATGCCGGCCTTCGGCGCGACGCTCGGTGAGGATGCGGTCGGCGTCTTCGCGTCGGACAAGCCCTCGGCGAGCGCGATCGATCCGGGCGGCCTGCGCCCCGCGGCGGCCGCGCTGCTGGCGCGGGCGAACGCCGTGTACCGCGACCGCTGGGGTGCCGACATGAGCCCCGCGGCCCTCGCCGGCTTCTCGGCGGCCTGGGCCCTGTTCGCGGACGTGCTGGCGGCCGCCCCGACCCTCGCGCCCGACGACGTGGCCGACGCCGCGCGCGCGATCGACCTTCCGACAGGCAGCCTGCCGAACGGCAGCGGGCTGCGGTTCGGGGCGATCGGAACGCCGGGGGCCGGCGACAACCTGGCGGCGGCCAGCGTGATCTGGGAGTGGGTCGCGCCGGGCCGGGCCGCCGTGATCTGGCCGCCGGCGTTCGCGAGGTCGCCGCTCGATCCGACGAGCGACGACGACGCGTGAGCCGCCGCGCGGTCGTCTGGTCGGGGTGCCTGGTCGCCCTCGCCTACGTCCTGTTGGCGGTTGCGTCGGGACGGCTGAGCCCGCTCGCGCGCGGGCCGCTCCTGGACGGTCTCGGACCGCTCGCCCCCTATCGCTGGGTCGCCCCCCCGCCCGAGCTCGCCGCCACGAACCAGCCGCCCAGCAAGGGGCGGTTCGACGTGACCCTCGGGAACCAGGGTTCGGAGGCGAGCACGTTCGTGCTGTCCGACAACCAGGTGACGCTGATCCTTCCCGAGGGGGTGTTCCGTCCGAAGGTCGCCGAGATCCAGGTGCGGCTCAAGGTCGATCCCGTCGATCCGGCGACCCTCGGCTCCCCGCCCGCCGGTCAGACGATCTTCGGCAACGCCTATCGGTTGAGCGCCACCTACGTGCCGAGTGGGGCCCCGGTCGAGCAGCTGCGGGCGCCGATCGACGCCTACCTCGTCTATCCGGTGACGGCGACGCTGACGTCGGCGAACCACCAGGTCGCGACGTCACCCGACGGACAGGAGTGGACGGTCCAGGACGGCACGGACGCACATCCCCTCCAGCAGGTCGAGGGTCCGGTCCCCGAGCTCGGCTTCGTCATGGTCGTCGGGGTCCTAGGATCGCCTGCCTCCAGCGCCCCCGGCGGGGGCACTGGGAACCGCACGCTCGCGATCGGCCTGATCGTCGCGGCCGTCTGCGTCGGGTTGATCGGGGTCGGCCTGATCCTGCGGGGCAGGCGCCCCCGCTAGTCTGAGCGAGACTAGTGGCAGGCGTCGACGATCAGCGGGTAGGGGTTCAGCGCGCTCCCGATCACCGAGTAGCCGTAGTAGCTGACGGGCCAGCTCGACGGGATCGCGCTCGGGTGGAACTCGAAGTGATCGTGGTTGATCGTGCCGGCGTCGCCCGTGCTCCCGACGTAGCCGATGATGTCGCCCGCCTGCACCGGACCGTTCGACTGCGACGAGTACGCGGACAGGTGCGCGTTGTACGTGTAGCCCCTCGCGCCGTAGACGTAGACGGCGAGGCCGCCGAGCGAGTTCTGCGATGCGCGCGCGGTCCCGGCGAACGTCGCCCTGATCGGCGTCCCCAGCGGGGCGATGATGTCGACGCCCGCATGCAGGTGATACCCGCCGGCGTACCGCGGCGCCCCGAACCCGTCGCCGTAGGCTCTCGGCTGGTCCACCGGGCACACCTCCAGCGTGCCCGCCCACCCGGGGGGCATCGCGATGCTCGCGTGCGGGCTCCCACCCGTGAACTGGCTCTGCACCCACCGCTGCCGCTCCTTGGAGAGCTTCTTCGCGTAGCGCTCCGCCTCCGCCTTCTTCGCCGCGATGTCGGCGAAGATCGTCTGCGCCTCGGCGAGCGCCTCGCTCAGCTCCCGGTTCTTCGCATCGAGATGCTGGACGACGTCGTTCTGGTCGGCGCGGAGCGCCTCCAGATCCCGTTCCTTCGCGGCGAGCTCGTTCTTGGTGTTCTGGACGTCGGTCGCGAGGTCGGCGTCGGTCTGCGCGACGACCTCCATGAACTCGAGACGGTCGGAGAGATCCGTGAACGACGTCGCGCCCAGGAGGAACTCGAGGCCCGTCCCGGGCCCGTCGATGAAGGCCTGCCGGGCACGCTCGTTCAGCCGCGAGACGATCCCGTCGTACCGCTCGCGCGCCTGGTCCAGGTCGCGCTGGGTCGAGAGCAGCTTCGACGTGATCAGCTCGTAGCGGGCGGTCTCCCGGTCCAGGACGATCGCCAGCGCGTCGGCGCGCGCCGAGATCTCATCCAGCCGCCGGAAGGCGGCACGGACCTCGTTGCGGAGCTGGAGGACGCGCGCCTTGGCCTCGCGGACCTCCTGGGCCGAGGGCACCGCCGAGGCATGCAGCGGCACGAGACCGGCCACCGCGATCAACGCGATCGTCACGGCCCCGAAGCGGAACGGCCTGGGGAAGCGCTTCGAGAACCTGGTCATCGAGCTCCAAGAGCTTGGCGGACGGCGGCCACGCTGCCAACCCCGCCGGCACAGCCTCCCCCGGGGAAGGGGTCGTTTCAACCATCCATCAGCGCGCGGACCGCCTCGGGCTCGGCGAGGGCCTGGAGCCAGGCGTGCGACTCGAGGGTCGCGCGGGCCTCCTCCAGCCGGTCTTCGCCGCCTACCACGTGCGACCCGAAGAGCCGCCCCGTCCACCACACGTCAGCGGCGCGGTAGTTGCGCTGCGCCGGCGGGCTCGCCTCGATCGCCGCGAGGGAGCGCCCGAGCGCGATGTCGCGATCGCCGTCGACCCAGGCGACCACCGCCTCGGCGCGCGCGAGCGCCGCGTCGGCCCCGGGCTCGTTCGTGGCGACGCGCGCGGCCGGGTCCTCGAGCGTCTGGCGCGCGCCGACCGTGTCGCCCTGCATCGCCTGGATCGTGGCGAGCTCGGCGACCGCCCACGCGAGGAGCGATCGCTCCTTGAGCGCGTGGCAGATCTGGACGACCTCGCCGAGGTCCCGCTCGGCTTCCTCGAGGCGGCCGGAGGTGTGCAGGATCTCGGCGCGCTCTCCCAGGGCGCTCGCGTACTCCCAGCGGGCGCCCAGCTCCCGATGCCCCGCGACCGCGCGTTCGGCGTGCTCGAGCGCCTCGTCGAGGCGGAGCATCCGGCGGAGCGACGCCGCCACCTTCTCCTCGGCCGTCGCCACCGAGAACTCCTGGCCCGCCTCCCGCCCGATCGCGAGCGCCTCCTCGGAGTAGGCGAGGGCCTGCCGTTCGTCGTCGTCGATCGAGATCACCGACGCGAGCCCCAGCAGGGCGCGGACCTCGGCGAGCGGGTCGGACACCGCCGCCTCGCGCGTGACCTCGAGCGCCTCCTGGAACATCGATCGCGAGCGCGACAGGTCGTTGCGCCAGTACGGCACCCACGCCGCCATCAGCAACACCCGGGCGAGCGTCGCCGGATCCTCGAGCCGTCGCGCCGCGGCGAGCGCTCCGTCGAACAGGATCGACGCCTCCCGGTCGTCGCTGCGCAGCGTCAACGTGATGTCTCCGAGGAACCGTGACGCCTTCGCGCACACCACGTCGCTCTCGTCGCCCCCGATCGCGAGCGCCCGCCGCAGGGTCGCCTCCGCGTCGTCGAACTCGCCGAGCCAGTACCGCGACTCCCCCAGGTTCGCCAGGATCAGGGCCTCCCGCGCCGCCCAGGTCTCGTCGGGTCCGGCGAGGGCGAGCGCGCGCTCGTACAGCTCGACCGCGGCCCGGGACTCGACGCGCCGGCGGGCGATGTCACCGGCGCTCGCCAGCGCATCGACCGCGCGCTCGGCGAGCGCGCGGTCCCTCGGGTTCAGGTCCAGGGATGCCAGGGCCGCCTGCTCCAGGTGGTACGCGATCGTCCGCGGGAACCGATCCCGCGTCGCCTCCGACGAGAGCCGGTTCGCGACCCGCAGGTGCAACCGCTGGCGCTCGCGCTTGGCGAGGGTCTCGTAGGCGACGTCGCGAAGGACGTCGCTGCGGAACCGCCACGAGCCGGGTCGGTCGGGCTCCTGCACGAGCAGCTCCTGATCCTCGGCCTCGGCCAGCAGCTCCCTGCGGGGTTCGGTCACCATCTCGAGGTCGGACAGGTCGAACCGGCCGCCCGGGAACACGGACGCCCGGCGCACGAGCTCGCGCGCGGGGAGCGACAGCTCGTCCAGGCGCGCAGCCACCACGGCCTGGACCGTCGGCGGCAGGAGCCGGGGGCCGGAGGGACGACCTCCCCCCGCCTCCGGCTGGCGATCCTCCCGGAACATCCCCGTGATCTCGATGATGAACAGCGGGTTGCCCCCCGCATGGGCGGCGACCCGCTGCGCGTCCTCCGGCCCGAGCTCGCCCGCTTCGCGGGCGAGCTCGGCCCCCTGCTCCTGCGTCAGCGGCTCCACCCACAGCGTGAGCGCGTCGGAGAGCCCGCCCGGCCATCCCGGACGCTCCGCCAGGAGCTCGCCGCGGCCCGCACCCAGCACCAACAGCGGGAGCCTGCGGGCGTCGCGCATCAGCTGCTCGATCAGGTCCAGCAGCAGCGGATCCGACTGATGCAGGTCCTCGAAGACCAGGATGATCGGGCCCGAGGCCGCCAGGCCCTGCACCATCGCCCGGACGCCGAGGCGGACCTCCGCCGCGTGGTAGCGGTTCTCCTCGGTCCCGGCCTCGCCCTCGCCGAGGGCGAGGGCGAGGCGCTGCGCGACGCGATCGGCTTCGTCGGGGTCCGCCCACTCGCCCGCCGCGTCGCGCAGCCCCTCCAGCACGCGCGGGGTCGGCGCGTCCGGATCTTCGCCGATCTGCTTGTAGATCATCTGCGCGATCGGCCAGAAGGTCACGTCCTCCTCGAACGCGCTCGAGCGGCCGGTGAGGACGGTGGCGTCCTCGATCCCGGCCAGGAACTCCTCGATGACGCGGCTCTTGCCGATCCCCGGCTCGCCGAGCAGCGTGATCAGGTGCGCGCGCTCGCGGTCGCGCGCCCGGGCGAAGGTGTCCTGCAGCAGGGCCAGCTCGCGCCGCCGGTCCACGAACGGGATGGTCGAGCGCGTCGCCCGCGGGGCGAGCCCGATCACCGGCCAGACCGGGATCTCGGTCTCGAACCCCTTCGCGGCGAGCAACCGGACGGGCCCGAACTCCACCGCGGCACGGGCGAGCTCGTGCGTCGTCGGCCCCACGAGGACCTCTCCCGGCTCGGCGCCCTGCTGGAGCCGGGCGCCGACGTTGACCTCCGAGCCGATCACGAGGTTCCGGTCCGTGGCCGTCCCGACGGCGACCGGGCCCGTGTTCACCCCGACGCGCACGCGCATCGGCATCGGCAGCCCGAGCTCCTTGCCGAGCTGGCCGGCGCGCTCGACGATCGCGAGGGCGGCGCGGATCGCGCGGATCGCGTCGTCGTCGTGGGCCACCGGGATCCCGAAGACGCCCAGGACCGCGTCGCCGATGAAGCTCTCCGCCCGGCCGCGCAACCAGGTGATCTCCTGCGAGACCATCCCGTGGAACGCCGCGAGCACCTCTCGGAAGCGCTCGGGGTCCAGCCGGGCGGCGAGCCCGGTGGAGTCCGCCAGGTCGACGAACACGACCGTGACGATGCGCCGCTCCGACGCGAGCGGGACCGACACGGGGGCGCCGCAGTTCGGGCAGAACTTCGCGTCGGGAGGAAGGGGCTCGCCGCAGCGGGGGCAGGTGGCCTGGCTCACCCGTGCCGGTATTCGATCAGCTGGACCGGGTTGCCGTCGGGATCGCGGAAGGTCGCGAACCGCGCGAACCCCTCGACCTCCCCGACGTGGGCGTCGAACGTGGCGCCGCGGGACTCGAGCGCCGCCCGCTCGACGTCCAGGTCCTCGACCCGGAAGACCGCGGTCCCGCTCCCGGGAGGTGCCTCGTCGGTCCCGTGCAACGCCAGGCGCACGGCGCCCGCGTCGAACTCCGCCCAGTCGTCGCCGGAGCGGCGCACGACGGGGAGCCCGACCACGTCCCGGTAGAAGGCCACCGAGGCCTCCATGTTCCGGGTCCAGTAGTAGACGTGGTCGATGCCGACGATCGCCATGGGGCGGATGGTACTTCGCCGGCCGGGACCTCCGGTTGGCACGGGCGGCGCGGCCCGGGGTAGCGTGCCCCGCATGGCCTCCGGAGCGCCGCTCGGGATCTGGCACCGGGCGCGGTGGATCGTCGCCGCGCTGGCCGCCGTGGTCGCCTTCGGCGTCGGCGGCTACATGCTGCTCGAGGGCTGGTCGTTCCTCGACGCGCTCTACATGACGGTGATGACCCTCACGACCGTCGGCTATCGCGAGGTCCGGCCGCTCGACACGAGCGGGCGGGTGTTCACGATCGCGCTGATCGTGCTGGGGGTGGGGCTCGCGCTCGGGACGATCACGCTCTTCGCGGGGCTGATCGCCGAGGGTGGGATGCTGCGGCTGCTGAGGAGGCGCAGGATGGACCGGCGGATCGAACAGATGCGGGACCACTTCATCGTCTGCGCGTACGGGCGCGTCGGACGCGCCGTCGCTCGAGAGCTGGCGCGCGTCGGGACGCCGTTCGTCGTCGTGGACCCGAAGGAGGAGCTGCGCGAGCGGATGGAGGCGGACGGGGTCGCGTTCATCGTCGACGACCCGTCCCTGGAGCCCGTGCTCCGCGCGGCGGGCGTCGAGCGCGCGGCCGGCATGCTCTGCGCCGTGGACTCGGACGCGACGAACGTCTACATCACCCTGATGGCCCGGTCGCTGAACCCCGACCTGATGATCGTGGCGCGCGCCTCGGAGCCGGGCTCGGAGGCGCGGCTCGAGCGCGCGGGTGCGGACCGCGTCGTGTCGCCGTTCGTCACGAGCGGCCGCCACATGGCGTTGATGGCGCTCCGGCCGCAGGTCGTCGATCCCCTGGAGGCGGGATCGCTCGGCGAGCGATCGCTCGAGGTCGAGGAGCGGCTGATCGAGCCGGGCTCCCCCCTCGTGTCTCGATCGGTCGCCGCGGCCGGAGCGACCGTGCTCGCGATCCGACGGGCGGACGGACGCGTGGTGCCGAACCCGGCGCCCTCGGAGACGCTCGCCGGCGGCGACGTCGTGCTGCTGCTGTCGTCGGAGGTCGCAGGCGCGGCGCCGGCGGGGCGCGCCGGCGGCCGCTAGGCCTGTCCGAGGATCCGGGCCTTCTGGGCCTGGAACTCCTCCTCGGTGAGCACGCCCTTGGCACGCAGGTCGGCCAGGCGCTCGAGCTCGGTGACGACCGAGGGCGCCGCCCCCGGCGGGGCCACGGGGGACGGCGGGGCGGCGGGCGGCGCGGCGGGAGCGGCCTGCGGGGTGAACATCCGCTGCTGGTCCTTCTCGCGCTCCTGGTAGATCGTCTTCTGGACCTCCTCGGGGTTCCGGATCGCCCGGAACTCCTGGCGGCCGGCCTCGGACGCGGAGTGGATGATCAGCGACCCGGCCCCGATGATCCGCTCGAACACCGTCTGCCGGAACCGGACGTCGTTCACGGCCTGGTACGGGATGTCCATCGAGTGCTTCGCGAACCACCCCTCGCGATGGATGATCCGGTCGGTCGTCACCACGAAGTGAGAGGTCAACCACCAGACGAGGCGGCGGATCGGGTAGGCGATCAGCGCGATCGCGAGGCCCAGCAGGATCAGCCAGTTCAGGCCGTCCACGAGGGTGAACAGCCAGACCGCGATCGCCACCTCGAGCACCGCCACCAGCGCCGCGACGGCGAGCGCGATCCAGTGCGGCCGCAGGTCGAGGACCAGCTCCTCACCGGGAACCAGCAGGCGCGTCGGGAACCCCATCGCGTGCGGACGCTACCTCGGGGCGCCGGCGCCAGCAACCGAGCCGTCGCCGTCCGCGCGCCGGACCTCACCCGACGTGACGGCGACCAGGTCCCCGTCCGTGCGGATCACGAGCGCCCCGCGCGGATCCACGTCGATCGCGGTGCCGCGGACCGATGTCCCGTCCAGCCGCTCCACGACCACGTCGCGCCCGAGGGTGGCCGAGACCGCGCGCCAGGCCCGGATGACGCTCGGTCCGAACGCGTCGGGCCCGGACCGGTAGCGCGCCGCGAACCGCTCGAGGAACGCGACGAGCAGACCGGACGGCTCGATCGCCCCGAGCGCGCGGGCGCGCGGCTCCTCCTCGGGGGCCTCGAGGTTCACGCCCACGCCCACCACCGCGTGACGGATCGCGCCGTCCCCGACCACGGCCTCGACCAGGACGCCTCCCACCTTCCCGTCCTCGCGCACCAGGTCGTTCGGCCACTCGCACGCGACGGCCGGGGCGCCGGGCTCCGCCGAGGCCGCCTCCGCCATCGCCGCCCCCGCGAGCAGCGGGAGCAGCCCCCCGACGGCCGGGTCGAACGCCGGACGCAGGACGACCGAGACGAGCAACGCCCCGCCGGGGCGGTCGGTCCATCGTCGCCCGAGCCGGCCACGTCCGTCCGTCTGGTGGCCGGCGCCCACGAGGGTCCACTCCGGGGCTCCCTCCTCCGCCATCCGCAGGGCCGTCGCGTTCGTCGAGCCGGTAACCTCGTCGAAGCGCACGGGCGCTGACACGCCGATCGCGGCGAGCGCGCGCTGCAGGTCAGCGGCCGACAGCACAGGTTTGACTCCCTCCCAACGGAGCCCGATTATCGCGAGCCAGCCGTGCCGACGAAACAGCGGATCCTGATCGCGAACCGGGGCGAGGTCGCCGTCCGGATCATCCGGACGTGCCGCGAGCTGGGGATCCCCACGGTGGCGGTCTACTCCGACGCCGATCGCGACGCGCTCCACGTGGAGATGGCCGACGCGGCCTACCGGATCGGGCCGGCCCTCGCGTCGGAGTCGTACCTGTCGATCGGCGCCGTCCTGGAGGCCGCCCGGCGCGCGCGGGCCACCCTCGTTCATCCCGGCTACGGGTTCCTCGCCGAGCGGGCCCAGTTCGCGGCCGCGGTGACCGATGCCGGCTTCACCTTCGTCGGACCCTCCGCCGAGGCGATCGAGCTGATGGGCGACAAGGCCGCGGCACGGCGCGTCGCCGACCGCGGCGGGGTCCCGATCGTCCCCGGCACGCCCGAGCCGGTCGATCTGCGCCAGGCGCGCAAGCAGGCGGAGCGGATCGGCTATCCGCTCGTCGTGAAGGCCGCGTTCGGCGGGGGCGGCAAGGGGATGCACGTCGTCCGGGACGCCGAGCACCTCGAGGAGGCGCTCCGTCGCGCGGCCCGCGAGGCGCAGTCGTACTTCGGCCGCCCAGAGGTCTTCCTCGAGCGCTACGTCGAGCACGCGCACCACGTGGAGGCGCAGATCCTCGCGGACGCGCACGGGAACGTCGTGTTCCTGGGCGAGCGCGACTGCTCGGTCCAGCGGCGGCACCAGAAGCTGATCGAGGAGACGCCGTCGCCCGTGATGGACGAGGCGATGCGCACCCGCTTCGCGGAGGCGGCGATCGCGCTCGCGCGCGAAGCGAACTACGTGAACGCGGGCACGGTCGAGTGCATCGTCGACGAGGACGGGTCGTTCTACTTCCTCGAGATGAACACCCGGCTGCAGGTCGAGCACACCGTCACCGAGGCGGTGACGGGATACGACCTGGTCGCGATGCAGATCGCGGTGGCCCTCGGCGAACGCCTCCGTCTCGATCCGGCGCCGCGCGGCCACGCGATCCAGTGCCGGATCAACGCGGAGGATCCCGCGCGGAACTTCCTCCCCGGTCCCGGACGGGTGACGCGCTACGAGGAGCCGAGCGGCCCGTTCGTCCGCGTGGACTCCGGCATCACCGCCGGCCGCGACGTCCCGGGCGATTACGACTCGATGTTCGCGAAGGTGATCGTCTCCGCCGAGGATCGCGAGCACGCCCGGCGACGGATGCTCCGCGCCCTGGACGAGTTCGTCGTCGAGGGCGTGCCGACCACGATCCCGCTGCAGCGCTGGGTGCTGGACTGCAAGGAGTTCCGGAGCTCGACACACACGACCACGTGGCTCGAGCGGGCGCTCGCCGGGGTCGACCTCCCGGCGCAGCTCGACCTGCAGCCCACGCCGCCTCCGTCGGCCGAGGGACGACCCGCCGACATCCTGGTCGAGGTGGACGGGCGCCGCGTGCCGGTCCGGATCTTCGACGAACGACGCGAGGTGGCCCCGCGGGCGCCGTCGAGCGCGAGCGGGCACGGCGGCGAGCACGTCCACGGCGAGATCCACGCGCCGATGCAGGGGACGATCCTCAAGGTCCTCGTCGAGAAGGGCCAGGAGATCCGCGCGGGCGAGGTCGTGTGCATCCTCGAGGCGATGAAGATGGAGAACCACATCGCGTCCACGCGCGACGGCGAGGTCACCCAGCTCCCGATCCGCGCCGGCCAGGTCGTCGAGACCGGCCAGACCCTCGCGGTGATCGACTAGCCGCGGATCCGATCGAGGAACGCCGCCACCGCGTCCAGGTACCGCTCGGGCTCCTCGACGAACGTCATGTGCCCGCTCTCCTCGAAGATCCTGAGCTCCGCACCCGGGATCTTCGCCGCCATCGTCTCGGCCGCCTCGACGACGCACGTGCGGTCGTGGCGCCCGGCGAGCACCAGCACGGGGGCCGCGACGTCGCCCAGCCGGTCCTCGACCTCGATGCCCCCGTAGCCCTCCGCCGAGAGCTTCCGCAGCACGTCCGGGGCGTAGACCGTGTCCCTCGTCCGTTCCAGGTACTCCGCGATCCGCGGATCGAGCGGGTCCGCGAAGTGGAACGGGAACTGCTCCTCCATCAGCTCGGCGAGCCCTTCGGGGGTCTCCACGAACGGCTCCTTCGCCCACGAGCGCGTGACCTGCTCACGCAGCGCGATCGGCTCGAACGCGGCGAGGTTCGCCTCGACGGCCGAGAGGAAGCGCATCGAGGGGATCCCGCCCGAGACGATCGTGGCCGCCGCCATCCCCGGGTAGTCGACGGCGTTCTGCAGCGCGACGAAGGCGCCGTAGGAGTGGCCGAGCACCGCGTACCGGTCCAGCCGCATCGCCCGCGCGAGCATCACCACGTCCTGCGCGTGGCGCTCGAGGGTCCACGTCCCTTCGGGCGTCTTGGGGGATCGACCGTTCGCCCGGAGGTCGATCAGGAGCAGGCGGACGCCCCGCTCGGTCAGCGGGTCGAGGTAGTCCGCGAATTCGTGGTGGTCGAGCCCGGGACCACCGTGGATCACGATCAGGGCAAGCGCGTCGGCCGCGCCGCGCTCGACGACCCAGAGCTCGGTGTCGTCGATCGCGACGAGCCGGCCGTGGCAGCTCACGCGCGCGGATCCCCCCACGCGTCGCGCCCGACGATCCGGAACCCGGCGCCGCGGACCTTGTACGCGCGGTTCACGGAGATCAGCAGCGCGGTCATCGTCTCGGCGATCCTCGCGCCGGAGAGCGCCCCGCAGTCCACCCATCGCAGGTCCGGGATGTCCTCGATCAGGGCGCCGATCGTGGCCTTCGCGTCCGCGTCGTCGCCGCAGACCAGGACGTCGCTGTCGAGCGGCGTCTCGAGGTCCTGCAGCGCGTGCCCGGCGACCGTATGGAACGCCGCGACCATCCTGACACCGCCGGCGAGGATGGCCTGGGCCTGCTCGGCCGCCGAACCGTGCCAGGGCCGGACCACCTGCCAGGCCTTGCCACCGACGGCGGTGGCGAGCGGGCTCGTCGCGTCCATCACCACCGTCCCGGGCGCGATCGCGTCCCGCACGGACCGGTAGATGTCCGCCTGACCGGCGAACGGGACCGTCACCAGCACGACCGGCGCCGCGGCGGCGGCCTCCTCGTTCGTCGTGCCGTCGATCGCGCCGGCGCCGTCCAGCCGCTCGACGGCGCGGGCGGCGGCCGCGGCGCCGCGCTCCGCGTCGCGCGAGCCGATCGTGACGTGGTGCCCGGCCTTCCCGAGCCGCAGGGTGAGCCCGAACCCCTCCTCGCCGGTCCCGCCGATCACCGCGACGTCCATCGTGGGCCGAGCTTACCCGTCGGCGTCGGCAGGCCCGCCCCGGCCGAGGCGACCGATAGGGTCCGGCCGTGGACGTCGTCACGGGCATCGTCGAGCTCGCGGTCGGCGCGGCCTGCATCGCGGTCGGGCTGGGCGTCGTGCGGTCGCGGCCCGGGGCGGCGATCCGCGTGGTGGGGTGGTCGCTGACGATCGCCGGCGCGGTGGCCGTCGTCCACGCCGCGTCGGCGTGGATCTCGTCCGCCGCGGACCGGGGCTAGTGCGTGGACCGGTACTCGCCGAAGAGGCCACGCAGCACGTCGGACACCTCGCCGAGGGTCGCGCCGACCCGGAGGGCCTCCCGCATCGGCGGCAGCAGGTTGCCCGAGCCGGCGGCGGTCCCCGCGACGTCGTCGAGCGCCCGACCGACCGCGTCGCCGTCCCGCACCGCGCGGAAGGCCCGCAGTCGCTCGATCTGGCCGGCGGCCTCGGCGTCGCCGACCCGGTGCAGCTCCACCGGCTTCTCCTCGTCGTCCACGAAGCGGTTCACCCCGACCACGACCCGCTCGCCCGCCTCGATGCCGAGCTGGATCCGGAAGGCCGCCTCGTGGATCTCGTCCTGGTAGAAGCCGGCCTCGATCGCCGCGACCGCGCCCCCCATCGCGTCGATCCGCTCCAGGTAGCCGGCCGCCAGCCCCTCGAGCTCGTCGGTGAGCGTCTCGACGTAGTACGAGCCCCCGACCGGGTCGGCCACGTTCGCGACGCCGGTCTCGTTGGCGATCACCTGCTGGGTCCGCAGCGCGATCGTCGCCGCGTGCTCGGTGGGGAGGGCGAGCGCCTCGTCGAACGAGTTCGTGTGCAGCGACTGCGTCCCCCCCAGCACCGCCGCCAGCGCTTCCAGCGCGGTGCGCACGATGTTGTTCTCGGGCTGCTGGGCGGTGAGCGTGGCGCCACCCGTCTGCGTGTGGAACCGGAGCATCGCGCTGCGAGGGTCCTTCGCCCCGAACCGCTCGGTCATGATCCCCGCCCACATCCGGCGCGCGGCGCGGAACTTCGCGATCTCTTCGAAGAAGTGCATGTGACAGGCGAAGAAGAACGACAGCCTGGGCGCGAACGCGTCGACGTCGAGACCGGCGTCGATCGCCGCCCGGACGTAGGCGATGCCGTTCGCGAGCGTGAACGCGATCTCCTGGGCCGCGGTCGCCCCCGCCTCCCGCATGTGGTACCCGCTGATCGAGATCGTGTTCCAGCGCGGGATCCGCTCGCCGCAGTAGGCGAACAGGTCCGTGGTCAGACGCATCGAGGGCTCCGGCGGATAGATGTAGGTGCCGCGCGCCGCGTACTCCTTCAGCAGGTCGTTCTGGACGGTGCCGCCGATGGCCTGCGCGTCGACCCCCTGCTCCTCGGCGACCAGCTCGTAGAGCAGCAGCAGGATCGGCGCGGTGGCGTTGATGGTCATCGAGGTGGTGACGCGGTCGAGGGGGATCCCGTCGAAGAGGCGTCGCATGTCGTCGATCGTGTCGATCGCCACGCCGGTCTTCCCGACCTCGCCCTCGGCGCGCGGGTGATCGGAGTCGAGGCCCATCTGCGTCGGGAGGTCGAACGCCACCGACAGCCCGGTCTGCCCCTGGTCGAGCAGGTACCGGAACCGAGCGTTCGTCTCCGCGGCCGTGGCCATCCCCGCGTACTGCCGCATCGTCCACAGGCGGGAGCGGTACATGTCCGGGTAGACGCCCCGGGTGAACGGCGGCTCGCCGGGGAGGCCGAGCCGCTTCGCGGGGTCGAAGCCGACCAGGTCCTCCGCGGCGTACACCGGCCGGAGCTCGATCCCCGAGTCCGTGCGTCTGGCGTCCGACACCGTCAGTCCTCGATCAGCAGGCCGGCCTCGCGCAGCTCGCGCTTCGCCGCCTCGAGCGCGTCCGGGTTCGGCGACCGCACCGTGTGCAGGTGGACCCCGCCCGTCAGCGCCGACAGCGGCGACTGCCCGCTGCGCTCGAGCATCCCCACGTAGCGCTCGATGTCGGCGCGGGACTCCACCAGCAGGTTCGCACGGATCTCGCCGTAGATCGCATGCTCCACGACCACGTCGATGACGGTGACGCCGTGCTCGACGAGGATCCCGAGCTCCTCGCGACCGAGGTCGCGCACGTGCCGGCAGGCGATCACGTCGGTCGGACCGCCGACGCGGTCGATCAGGACGTATCCCTTCGGGCTCCCCACGATCGGATGTCCGGCCGCGCGCAGGATCGCCACATCGTTCACGATCACCTGGCGGCTGACGCCGAGGCGCTTGGCCAGGTCGGACCCGGTGACCGGGTCGTCCGCGTCCCGCAGGATGCGTCCGAGCCGGTCCCGGCGGCGCTCGGATGCGACGGCAGCCATCGACACGCAGTGTACGGAGCGGACCGGAGCCGAGGCGGCACGCGGTCGTCCTGCCCGCTATCGTGCGCGGATGGACATCGTCGATCCACGCTTCGATGCGTACATGCGGTCGCGGCTCGACCGGTTCGACGAGCCGGTGCTCGTGGAGATGGAGGCGGAGGCGGCCGAGCGGGGCTTCCCGATCGTCGGGCGCAACGTCGGGGTCACGCTGGAGGTGTTGGCGCGTTCGATCGGCGCCCGACGGATCGTCGAGCTCGGGTCGGGGTTCGGCTATTCGGGCTACTGGCACGCTCGCGCCGTGGGGCCGGACGGCGAGCTTCACCTGACCGACGGCGATCCCGAGAACGCGCGCACGGCCGAGGACTACCTGACCCGCGCGGACCTCTGGTCGCCGGTCACGTTCCACGTCGGCGACGCCGTGGCGTCGCTCGCGTCGCTCGAGGGGACGTTCGACGTCGTCTTCTGCGACATCGACAAGGCCGGATACCCCGACGCCTGGCGCACGGCGCGCGACCGGATCCGCCCCGGCGGGCTCTACGTCTGTGACAACGTGCTGGGCTACGGCCAGGGCAACGTGGTCGAGGGGGGCGGGGCGGCCGAGGCCGTCCGCGAGCACAACGCGATGATCGCGTCGGACGAGGGCTACCTCTCGACGATCGTCCCGACCCGCGAGGGCGTGATGGTCGCGATCCGCCTCGGGTGACGGGTGGAGGCGTCCGACCTCGCCCTCGCGATCCTCGGGTTCGGCGGCGCGGCGGCCGCGGCGGTGATCGGGGTCCGGCGACTGAGGGTCCTGTGGGCTCAGCTGCGCGCGTCGAACATGCCGGACCGGGTCCGCACGGCGACCCAGATCTGGCAGGCCGCGTGGGTCGTCACGATCGTCGTGCTCCTGGGCGCCGTGGGCGTGGCGGGCGCGGTGCCCTCGATCGCGTTCGACGCGATCCGCGCCGTCCTGCTCCCGGCGTTCATCGTCCTGCTCGCCGTGATGGCGTGGCGCCTGCGGATGCTGTCGCGGTGGGCGCGGGATCTCCGGGCGGAGCGCGGTCTCCCGCCGCGGGGGAGGGCATCGTCGGCCCCACGACGGCGGCGACGCCGCTGAGGGGGCCGGCGCGAGCGCCCGATAGACTCCGCCGCGGCCGTCGCGTTTGACGCGGAGCCCCCGACGGCCGCTACGCTGGAAGGACTCACGTGGCCACCCGATCGAAGCGCAAGAGCGACTACGGCCCGATCTACCGGGGCCACGAGGGCCAATGGTCGTGGCTCGCGCATCGGGTCACCGGCGTCGCGATCATCCTGTTCCTGTTCGCCCACGTGATCGATACGGCCGTGGTCGGCTGGGGTCCCGAGGCGTACAACCGGGTCGCCTCCGTCTACCACAACCCGATCGTGCGCCTGCTCGAGCTTGGCCTGGTCGCGGCAGTCCTGTACCACGCGATCAACGGCACGAAGATCCTGCTGATCGACTTCTTCCCGGGACTGGTGAAGCACATCCGCGGGCTGGGGATCGCGACGGCGCTGATCTTCGTGGCCGCGATGATCCCCATCACGTACATCATGGGCAAGGGCATCATCGACCTGCTGCCGGAGTACTTCTGATGGCCACCGCGACCGAGCCGCAGCGCGCGCCGGAGTTCCCCGACGGTCGCCGGCCCGTCGGCGCGGGCCGCGAGCGGCCGGTCGGCGGGTTCGAGCTGTGGTCGTGGCTGTTCATGCGGATCTCGGGGTTGGTGCTGCTGGTGCTCGCCGTCGGCCACGTCCTGATCATGCACGTGATCGACGAGGGCGTGGACCGCGTCGACTTCGCGTTCATCGCGCTGCGCTGGCAGAGCCCCTTCTGGCGGACCTGGGACTGGATGCTGCTGGTCCTCGCGTTGATCCACGGGATCAACGGGCTGCGCGTGATCACGCTGGACTACGTGAAGCCGGCCGGCGCGCGCTTCGCGGCCAACATGGTCTTCTACGTGCTGGGCTTCGTGCTCTTCGTCCTGGGTTCCGTGATCGTGTTCACGTTCGATCCGTCGAAGTGGCCGGGCGCGGTCTGAGGGTGGAGGGCGCGCGATGACCGTCACGCACACGTACGACGCCCTGATCGTCGGGGCCGGCGGCGCCGGGCTGCGGGCGGCGATCGAGGCGTCCGGCCGCGTGCGGACCGCCGTGATCTCGAAGCTCTACCCCACCCGGTCGCACACGGGCGCCGCGCAGGGCGGGGTGTGCGCCGCCCTTGGGAACATGGAGGAGGACTCCCCCGAGTGGCACGCCTTCGACACCGTCAAGGGCGGCGACTACCTCGTCGACCAGCCGGCCGCCCAGCTGATGTGCGAAGAGGCCGTCGACGCGATCTACGAGCTCGAGCACTGGGGGCTGCCGTTCAACCGGACGCCGGACGGGCGGATCGCCCAACGTCGGTTCGGAGGTCACACCCGCAACCACGGCGAGGGACCGGTGATGCGCGCGTGCTACGCCGCGGACCGCACCGGCCACATGATCCTGCAGACGCTCTACCAGCAGTGCGTCAAGCGGAACGTCCGGTTCTTCAACGAGTTCTACTGCCTCGACCTGCTGCGCGATCCGGACGGACGCACGGCCGGCGTGGTCGCCTACGAGCTGGCCACCGGTGAGCTGCACGTGTTCCGCGCCAAGAGCGTCCTCTTCGCGACCGGCGGCTACGGGCGCATGTTCAAGGTGTCGTCCAACGCGCACGCGCTGACGGGCGACGGACCGGCCGTCGCGTACCGGCGCGGCATCCCGCTCGAGGACATGGAGTTCTTCCAGTTCCATCCGACCGGCCTGTACAAGCTCGGGATCCTGCTCTCGGAGGGCGCGCGCGGCGAGGGCGCGATCGTGCTGAACAAGGACGGCGAACGCTTCATGGAGCGGTACGCGCCGACGATCAAGGACCTGGCGCCGCGCGACGTCGTCTCGCGCGCGATCTACCAGGAGATCAAGGAGGGCCGGGGCGACGGCCCGGCGGGCGACTACGTCTACCTGGACTTCCGCCACCTCGACCCCAAGGTGCTCGAGGAGAAGCTCCCCGACATCACGGAGTTCGCGCGGGTCTACCTGCGGGTCGAGCCCACGAAGGAGCTCGTCCCGATCCAGCCCACGGCGCACTACGCGATGGGCGGCATCCCAACCGACGTCGACGGGCAGGTGGTGGATGGGTCCGAGGAGACGCCGGTGCCCGGCCTGTACGCGGCGGGCGAGTGCGCCTGCGTCAGCGTGCACGGCGCGAACCGCCTGGGCACGAACTCCCTGCTCGACATCGTCGTGTTCGGACGCCGAGGCGGCGCGCACATGGCGGAGCACGCCGCGACGGTCGACCTCCCGCCCCTCCCGGAGCACGCCACCGGGGAGACCCTCGAACGGCTGAACGCGATCCTCACGCGCGACGGCGGGGACAACGCGGCCGACATCCGCGACGAGCTCCAGGCCCAGATGTTCGACCTGGCGTTCGTCGTGCGGACCGACGATGGACTCGCGAAGATGCAGGAGATCCTCGGGAACCTCCGCGACCGCTACGGTAGGGTCGGGATCGGCGACCGGGGCAGCATCTACAACACCGACCTGATGGAGACGGTCGAGCTCGGCTTCCTGCTCGATTGCGCGGACACGCTCGTCGCGGCCGCGCGCGCGAGGACCGAGAGCCGCGGGGGGCACTACCGCGAGGACCACCCGCTCCGCGACGATGCGAACTGGATGCGCCATTCGCTCGCGTACCGGCGGGACGACGGCTCGGTGCGCCTGGACTACAAGCCGGTCAAGATGGGGCCCTACGTCCCGATGGAGCGCAAGTACTGATGCGGGGAGCCCGATGACCACGGCGGCCGACATCCTGGAAGCCTCCGACCGGCTGGAGCGGGGTCCGAGCGGGAAGGTCGAGCTCGGTCTGCGGATCCGCCGGTACAACCCGGAGGTGTCGGACGAGGCGTGGTGGGACGAGTTCGTCGTCCACATGGATCCGACGGACCGGGTCCTCGACGCGCTCCACGAGGTGAAATGGCGCCACGACGGCACCCTCTCGCTCCGCCGGTCGTGCGCGCACGGCGTGTGCGGGTCGGACGCGATGCTGATCAACGGCCGGAACGCCCTGGCCTGCAAGGTCCTCGTGCAGGACGTCGCGCCGAAGGTCACGGTGGAGCCGATCCGCGGCCTGGCCGTCCTGAAGGACCTGATCGTCGACATGGAGCCGTTCTTCGAGGGCTACCGCAGCGTGCTGCCGTTCCTGGTGAACGACGACGGCGAGCCCGACCGCGAGCGCTCCCAGTCGCCCCAGGACCGGGCCCGCTTCGACGACACGACGAAGTGCATCCTGTGCGCCGCGTGCACCACGTCGTGCCCGATCTTCTGGGGCGACGAGGAGTACGTGGGGCCCGCCGCCATCGTCAACGCGCATCGGTTCATCTTCGACTCGCGCGACACGGGAGCGCGCGAGCGCCTGAGGATCCTCTCCGAGAAGACCGGCGTGTTCCGCTGCCGGACCACCTTCAACTGCACGGACGCCTGCCCACGCGGGATCCAGGTCACGAAGGCGATCCAAGAGGTCAAGCGCTCGATCCTGTTCGACCGCTTCTGAGCGGCCCCGGCGTGACGTAAGGTCCGGCCGTGGAACCGAGGTATGACCGCTCGGTGGTGTCCGACGCCTTCGACCTGTACGGCGAGCGCGAGTGGGAGCGGCACGAGCGATCGCCGTTCGCGCGGGTCTCGCTCCACCTCCATCGCCGCTACCTCGAGCGGTTCATCCAGCCGGGGAACCGTGTGCTCGAGGTGGGCTCGGGAGCCGGGCGGTTCACCGTGGAGCTCGCGCGGCTCGGCGCACACGTGTGGGTGACGGATATCTCGCCCGGTCAGCTCGAGCTCCACGTGCGCCACCTGGCCGAGAACGGCCTGGAGGAGGCCGTGGAGCGACGCGAGATCGTGGATCTGCTCGACCTCGGCAGCATAGACCGCGGACCCTTCGACGCCGTGGTCTGCTACGGAGGACCGCTCAGCTTCGTGATGGACGAGGCGGACGTCGGACTCGAGGGGCTCCTCGAGGCGGCGCGCCCGGGCGGGTACGTCCTGATCGGCGTGATGTCCCGGCTGGGCTCGCTCCGGACCTACCTCTCGACGGCCGAGGAGGAGATCCGCGCCTACGGGGTCGAGGAGATGGACCGGGTCGTCTCGACGGGCGAGCTTCCGGTCCACCATTCGAGCCTGGGGGCCCCGATGCACCTCTACACGTGGGCAGAGCTCGCCCGCCTCTTCTCTCGACACGGATGCGAGGTCGTCGCCGCCTCGGCTGCGAACTTCGTTTCCATCGGCAACGACGAGCTCTGTGAACGGTGGCTCGCCCAGGAGCCGGAGCTGTGGGAGCGACTGCTCGCCTGGGAGGAGCTGGCCTGCGCACAGCCTGGCGCGCTCGATGCCGGGACCCACATCATCGCCGTCGTCCGCCGGGAGTGATCGGCGAGCGCCGAACCTGGAGCGGCTAAGCTCGCGCCCGCATGACCCACCTCGTGACCCTGATCCCCGGCGACGGCATCGGACCCGAGGTCGCCGACGCGGCGCGACGCGTCCTCGACGCCGCCCACGTCGACCTCGAGTGGATCGAGCGGCCGGCCGGAGCCTCGGCGCTGGAGACCCACGGGGCTCTCCTGCCGGAGGAGACCGTCGATGCGATCCGTGCCTGCCGCGTGGCGATCAAGGGGCCGATCACGACGCCGGTCGGAATGGGGTTCCGCAGCGTCAACGTCGCGCTCCGCCAGGACCTGGACCTGTTCGCCGCCGTCCGGCCGGCGCGTGCCCACCCCGGCGTGCCGGTCCACCACCCCGGCGTCGACCTGGTCGTGATCCGCGAGAACACCGAGGACCTGTATCAAGGGGTCGAGTTCGCGGCCGGCTCGCCCGAGGCGGCGGCGCTCCGGCGTGAGCTCCGCGAGCTCGCGGGCTTCGAGGTCCCGGACAGCGCCGGGATCACGGTCAAGCCGATCTCGGTCACGGGCACGGAGCGCATCGTGCGGTTCGCGTTCGAGTACGCGCGCAGCCACGGACGTCGCGCGATCACCGTCGGACACAAGGCGACGATCATGCGGTACTCGGATGGCGTGTTCGTGCGGACGGCCGAGCGTGCGGCCTCGGACGAGGTGACCCGCGGCGACATCGCGTACGCGGAGGTCCAGATCGACCACCTCTCGATGAGCCTCGCCCTCGATCCGGAGGCGTTCGACGTGCTGCTGCTGCCCAACCTCTACGGCGACATCCTCTCGGACCTCTGCGCGGGCCTGGTCGGAGGGCTCGGCCTGATCCCCGGCGCGAACATCGGATGGGAGTACGCGGTGTTCGAACCGGTGCATGGGAGCGCGCCCGACATCGCCGGCCGGGGGCTCGCCAACCCGATCGCGATGATCCTCTCCGGCGCCATGATGCTGCGCCACCTCGGCGAACGCGCGGCCGCCGAGCGGGTCGAGCGCGCGGTGGACCGGGTCCTGGAGTCGGGCGAGCCGCGCACGCGCGACCTCGGGGGGACCGCGAGCACGGATGAGGTCGCGACGGCGATCGCCCGGCTCGTCGCGGGCTGAGCCCGCGGCCCCGGATCGCGACGGGCGGGTGCTTCGCCCCTCCCGGCCCGGATGCGAGACTCTGCTCGATGCTCGCGGTCGTGAAGCCGAGCCCGCTCCGCCTGTGGGGGTTCCTGCTGACGGTGATCGGGGGAGCCGCCCTGGCGTTCGGCTCGATCTCGGATTGGGCGGCCGTCAGCTTGGGCGGGTCCGACGAAGGCGCCGTCGCGACGAAGGGCATCGACCTGTGGCAGGGCACGGTCACCCTCGCCCTCGGCACGCTGATCGTCGTCGCGATCCTGGCGCTCCGGTTCGTGCGTCCCGAGCGGCGGACGGCGCTCGCCGCATCGATCACGGCGATGGGTCTCGTCGCGCTCGGGATCGCCGTCTGGTGCGTGTCGTCGCTCGAGGCCGTCGTGACGGACACCGGGGTCGACACGCTCGTCGACACGGTCGTGACGCAGCTGGGGATCGCCGAGTCAGAGGCGCGCAGGCTCGTCGAGCAGGCGCTCGGAACGGCCGGCGTCGAGATCCAGGCCAGGGCCGGGCTCTGGGTCGTGCTGGTCGGCGCGGTCCTCGCCACGATCGGGGGCCTCGTGGACCTGGCGTGGGTCCGTCGCAAGCGCGAGCTCGGGGACGCGATCGACGCCGACACCCACGCGGAGCCTGAGGCGTCGACCGGTCACGCCGGGGAGGCGCACCTCGAGCCGGACGAGCCGGAGCCCGCTCCCTAGAGCGACGCCAGGTCGGCGCACTTCTCCCGGATGCCCTCCGCGGCAGCTCGGAGCGCCGCGAGCTCGTCCTCGTTCAGGTCGAGCTCCACGATCCGCTCGACGCCGCCGCGCCCGAGGGTCGCCGGGACGCCGACGTAGACGTCCGAGATCCCGTACTCACCCGTGCACCACGCGCAGACGGGCAGCACCTCGTCGACGCTGCCCGCGATCGCCGCCACCATCCGGGCGATCGACGCGCTCGGCGCGTAGTACGCGCTCCCCTTCTGCAGCAGCGCCACGATCTCGGCGCCTCCGTCCCGCGTCCGCTGGAACAGCCGCTCGAGCGTGGCCTCGTCGACCAGCTCGGGCAGCGGCTTCCCCTGCACCGTCGCGTGACGCGGGAGGGCGATCATCGCGTCGCCGTGCGATCCGAGCGTCATCGCCTCGACGGACAGGGGCGAGACGCCGAGCTCCTCCGCGATGAAGTACCGGAGCCTCGCCGAGTCGAGGACGCCGGCCATCCCCATCACGCGCGTCTTCGGGAAGCCGCTCACGTCGGCCGCCAGGTACGTCATCTCGTCGAGCGGGTTCGTCACGACGATCAGGATCGCGTCGGGAGACCCGGGCGCGACCTGTTCGACGACGCTCCGCATGATCGCGGCGTTCTTCCCGAGGAGATCCATGCGGCTCATCCCCGGCTGACGGGGGAACCCGGCCGTGATCACGACGACGTCCGAGCCCGCGGTGTCCGCGTAGTCGTTCGTCCCCACGATCGCCGGCTCGAACCCTTCGACCGGGGACGACTCCTTGAGGTCCAGGGCGAGGCCCTGCGGGAGCCCCTCCACGATGTCGATCAGGCACACCTCGGCGATGCCCTTCTCCACCAGGCGCATCGCGGTGGTCTGTCCCACGAACCCGCTGCCGACGACGGTGACCTTCATGGCGATCCGCGCTCCTCGTATCCGCTGGTGACGCCATGCTACCCAGCCGATGACCGGAGACCTCCGGGAGGGGTCCGAGCCGTGCCGGTCCGTTCCCGCCACCGGAGGAACCCGAAGGAATCCCGGACGCCGCCCTGTGCCCGCGACCCCCCGGATGCCGATACAGCGGTGATGGCCTCGCAACCGACCACCCGTCCCGAGACGTGGGTGCCCGCCGGCGCGGAGCGGGGCGGCGCACCCGTGGCCGCTCCGAAGGGATCCGCAGGTGCGACCGAAGGCCCAGCGGCCCGGCGCAGCCCGTTCGTGCCGCGCCCGCCGAAGGAGTCGCGGGAACCGGAGGCCAAGCGCGCGCCGAGCGTGGGGCGGCGCCTCGCGGACCTGCGATGGGCCGCCCTCGGGGTCGCGGTGCCGTGGGCCTGGTACCTGGTGCGCGACCTCGGTCCCGCGATGCAGCTGCTCGCGTTCGCCCTGCCGCTCGTCGTCGGTGCATCCCTGATCGGCCTGATCGTGGCCGCGTTCGACGGGAAGCGGATCACGACGGTCCTGGTCGCGATCTCGGTGGCGCTGTTCGGGTGGGTCGCGATCGCGGGGCCGCGGAGCGCGCAGCCCTCCCCCCTCCCTCAAGATCCGGTCCGCGTCGCCACGATCGCGACCGGGGAACGGCCCCTGGACGCCAAGGCGCTCGCGGCCGCGGTGACGCGCTCGCGCGCCGACGTCGTCGTGATCGCGTCCGCGTCCAAGCGGCTGCGCGAGGTCGCCTCCGGCCTGAAGGGCTTCGAGGGCCGTCTGGTCCGTGCCCCGTTCGTGGTCCTGTCCCGGTTCCCGGTCGAGGAGCTTCCGCTCGCCAAGGGCCTCGCGAAGGACCTGACGATCCGCGTCCAGGTCCAGCGCCCCGGCGGCGCGTTCATCCTGTACGGCGTGAACAGCGGCACCTCGCCGCTCGACGCCACGCTGCACACGCCCGTGCGTCCCGACCGCCTGCGCAAGGCGATCACGATCGAGGATCTGCCGGTCGTCCTGCTGGGAGACCTGGGCGTCACGGATCGCTCGACGGAGTATCGGGACCTGATCGAGGTCCTGCGGGACGCGATGCGCGCCGGTGGCTCCGCGCAGAGCACGCTCGTCTCACCGGTCTGGACGCCGCTGCTCCTGCGGGTGGACCATGTGCTGACGTGGGCGTCGTGGTGCGCGCGCGGCGGCGAGACGTTCGACGTCCCGGGGTCGGACCACGTGGGGTTGTCCGTCGCCGTCGGCGCCTGTCCGACCCGCGGCGCCTAGCCCGAGAGCGCCGCGACCACCGCGTCGGCCACCCCGATCGTCGTCGCGGGGGTCCGATCGTCCTGCGGACCTCGCAGGTCGCGCGTGACGTGCGTGCCGTCCGCGAGCACCGCCGCGACCGCCGCCTCGAGCCGATCACCCGCTTCGGTCTCCGCGAGGTGGCGGAGCATCATCGCCCCCGACAGCATCAGCCCGACGGGGTTCGCGAGGTGCCGGCCCGCGAGGCGCGGGGCCGTGCCGTGGGTGGCCTCGAACACGGCGATCGTGTCCCCGAAGTGCCCCCCCGGTGCGACCCCGAGGCCCCCGATGAGCCCCGCGCCCAGATCCGAGACGATGTCCCCGTAGAGGTTCGGCAGGACCAAGACGTCGAACCGCTCCGGCGAGCGGATCAGCTCCATGCAGAGGGCGTCGATGATGCGGTCCTCGAACGCGATGTCGGGGAACCCGTCCGCCGCGACCTCCCTGGCGACCTCCAGGAACAGGCCGTCGGTGACCTTCATGATGTTCGCCTTGTGGCTCGCGGTGACGAGGCGCCGGCCGCGCGCCCGCGCCAGATCGAAGGCGTAGCGGACGATCCGCTCGCTCCCCTCCCGGCTGATCGTCTTGATCGAGACGCCGCTGTCCTCACGGATCCGCCGGCCCGTGGCCGACTCGATGAACCGGAGCAGCTCCTTCGTATCCGGCTCCCCCATCGCGAACTCGATCCCCGTGTACATCCCCTCGGTGTTCTCGCGCACGACGATCAGGTCGACGTCCCCGTACACGCTCGGGACGCCGGGGTACCGCCGGCACGGCCGGACGCACGCGAACAGGTCGAGCTCCTGACGCAGGGTGACGTTCACGCTCCGCAGCCCGCTCGTCACCGGCGTCTCCACCGGTCCCTTCAGCGCCACGCCGGTCCCGCGGATCGAGGTGAGGGTCGCGCCCGGCAGCGGCGATCCGGTCCGGGCGAAGGCGCCGGCGCCCATCTCCTGGCGATCCCACTCGATCCGCACGCCGGTGGCCTCGACGACGCGCCGCGTGGCCTCCACGACCTCGGGCCCGATCCCGTCGCCCGGGATCAACGTCACCCGATGGCTCACCCAGCACCCTCCCGCGTCGCGCCCTCGCCCCGCCGGTATCCTGGCAGACGTGACGGAGAAGGGCCTCCGCGAGGTCGTCGCCGCCGATACGAGCATCTCCGACATCGACGGGGAACGCGGACGCCTGTGGTACGGCGGCTACGAGATCGGCGACCTGGCCGAACACGTCACCTACGAGGAGACCGTCTACCTGCTGCATCACCTCGACCTCCCGACCAAGGCGCAGCTGGAGGACCTGAACGAGTTCCTCGTCCGCGAGCGCGAGCCTTCGCCGTTCCTCGGCCGCCTGATGCCGACGCTCGCCCAGCAGGCCTCGCCGATGTCGATGCTCCGCACCTCGATCTCGGCCGCCTCCACCTACGATCCGGACGGATGGGACGAGTCGCCCGAGGCGCAGCTGCGCAAGGCGATGCGCCTGGTCGCGAAGACGCCGACGCTGATCGCGAGCTACCACCGCAACCGGACCGGACAGGACGTCCTGCCGTCCAACCCGAAGCTCGCGCACGCCGCGAACTTCCTGTGGATGCTGCTGGGAGAGGAGCCCGATCCGGAGGACGCGCGCGCCCTCGACACCACGTTCGTCCTGTACGCCGATCACACGATGAACGCCTCGACGTTCACCGCGCGGATCATCGCCTCGACCCTCGCCGACATGTTCTCGGCGATCACGGGAGCGATCGCCGCCCTGAAAGGTCCGCTGCACGGCGGCGCGAACGAGGAAGCGATGAAGATGCTCGAGGAGATCGGCTCGCCCGATCGCGCGGAGGCGTACGTCCGCGACCGCCTCGAGCGCCGCGAGAAGATCATGGGGTTCGGTCACGCCGTCTACCGCACGATGGACCCGCGCGCCACGGTGCTCAAGCGCCTGTCGCACGAGGTCGGTGAACGGGCCGGCGATCTCCGCTGGTACGAGATCTCCGAAGCGATCGAGGAGACGGTGCACGAACAGAAGGGCCTGTGGCCGAACGTCGACTTCTACGCCGCGAGCGTGTATCACGTGCTCGGGATCCCCACCGACCTGATGACCCCGATCTTCGCCCTGGCGCGGATGGCGGGATGGACCGCGCACGTCCGCGAGCAGTACGCCGACAACCGCGTGATCCGGCCCGGATCCGTCTACGTGGGACCGACCGATCGCGCCTGGGTCTCGCTCGAGGAACGCGGCTGAACCGGGTCCGCCGATAGTCTGATACGGACTACCGGGCGAACACCGAGATCCCTCCCACGATCGTCCGCTCGATCCGCACGTCGAGGATCGCGCGTGGATCCTCGAGCGCGAACAGATCGTCGGAGCAGATCGCCAGGTCCGCCGCCTTGCCGGGCGCGATCGACCCTCGGTCGTCGTCCACGCCGATCGCCCAGGCGGACCCGAGCGTGTACGCCCGGATCGCCGTCGGGAGGTCCACGCTCTCCTCCTGGATCCAGGCGCCCGTCCCGTCCAGGTCCGCGCGCGTGAGCGCCGTGTAGATCCCGATCATCGGATCCATCTCCGCGACGTTCCAGTCGGACGAGAACGCGAGCGTGGCGCCGGCGTCCCGGAGCGATCGGAACGCCCATGCGTGCCGCCACCGACCGGAGCCGACGTTGGCGCGCCAGTCGGCCACGATGCAGGGCGCGCAGTGCCGCGGCTGCATGCAGGCCGCCACGCGCAGGGCGGCGAAGCGGCCGACGTCGTCCGGGTGCAGGCACTCGACGTGGACGATCAGGTGCCGTGGGCCGGTGTCGCCGTTGGCCGTGCGGGCCGCCGCGAACGCGTCGAGCGCGATCCGGATGCCGCGATCCCCCGTCGCGTGGATGTGACACGGCCAGCCGCGGGCATCGAGGTCGGTCACGACCGTGGCGAGCTCCGCCGGATCCCAGAACGGCTCCCCGCGCTCCCCCGGACGGTTCGCGTACGGCTCGAGCATGGCCGCCGTCCAGGGCTCGATCACGTCGTCGGCGTACAGCTTGATCGCCCCGACCCGGAGCCGATCGTCGTTGAACCGCGCCCGCGCCGCGTCGAACTCGCCGCGCTCCGCCTCGGTCGTCCCGACCGGGTGGAACATCGCCGCCACGAGGCGGGACCGGAGCCGGCCCTCCGCGCGGGCGCGCTCGAAGATCCACAGGTCGTCCGGCGAGTTCTGCGGTTCGACGACGGTCGTGATGCCGTAGCCGATCGCGAGGTCGAGGCTCTCGACGGTCCGCTCGTACTGGAGCTCCCGGCCGTAGCCGGGGACCACGGCCTCGAGCGCGGCCTGCCCGCGACGGCTGATCCCCATCACGGCGAAGTCGGTGACGAACCCGGTCGGGTCGCCCGCGTCGTCAAGACGCACGCGCCCGAACGGCACCGAGGTCACGCCGCGCCGGATCCCGAACGCGGCCATCGCCTCGCGGTTCATCCAGACGTTGTGCACGTCGTAGGAGAAGAGGAAGGCTGGGCGGCCGCCGGTCAGCCCCTCGAGGTCCTCCCAGGTCGGCAGGCGGCCGCCCGGGAGGGCGGCGTAGTTCCATCCGACCCCCTCGATCCACGCGTGCTCGGGGTGGGCGTCCGCGAAGGCGCGGACCCGAGCCCGGAGATCTTCGAGCGAGGCGGCCCCCGCGAGCTCCACCTCGAGCGGGTTCGAGCCCAGCCGCACGTGGTTGTGGCAGTCGACGATCCCGGGAAGCACCGTCGCGCCCCGCGCGTCGATCACCTCCGTGCCCGGACCGATGCGCTCCCGGGCGGCCCCGTCGCCGCCCACCCACGCGATCCGGTCGCCCACGAGGCCGATCGCCGACGCGGTCGGCATGCGCTCGTCCACCGTCACCACGGCGGCGTTGCGGATCACCAGGTCCACGTCGTCACCAGGCGCCGGTGGGGCGCGGGAACAGCCCCGCCCCCTCGACCACCTTCACGACCAGATCGTCGCGACCCATCCCCATCAGGTGGATCCCGCTGACCCCGTCGATCCGCCGGGCCGCCTCGACCACGCCGATGGTGAGCTCGAGACCCACGGCCTCCGCGTCCGCTCCCGCATCGTCGAGCGTCCGGAGCAGCGCCTCGGGGATCCGCACGCCCGGAAGGTGCTCCTGCATCGACCGGGCGCCGGCGGCGCTGCGCAGCGGGACGACGCCGACGATCACGTGCGCCCGCTCGAGGACGCCCAGCCCGCGGATCCGGTCCGCCCACGCGGCGAGCCCCTCCACGTCGTAGGCGATCTGCGTCCAGACCACGTCCGCCCCGGCGTCGAGCTTGGATTCCAGGCGGGCCGGATCGTACGGATCGGCGAGCGGGAGGTCGGCGACGCCGATCAGGTACCGCGGAGGCTCGGCGAGCTCCGCCCCCGAGAGCAGGGTGCCCTCGTCGCGCATCCGTCGCGTCAGGGCGACGACCTCGTTCACCGTGAGGTCGCCGACCGCCACCGCCTCGGGATGGTCGCCGACCGCGAGCGGATCGCCCGAGAGGCAGAGCACGTTGCGGGCGCCGAGCGCCCACGCGCCCAACAGGTCCGCGGTGATCGCCAGGCGGTTCCGGTCACGGCAGGTCAGCTGGACGGTCGGCTCGATCCCGGCGTCCGCGACCGCCCGGACCCCGGCGAGGGGCGACATGTGCGCCGAGGCCGTCGGGTTGTCGGTGAGGTTCACCGCGTCGACGTAGCCGACGAGCGCGCGGGCGTGGGCGACGATCGGGGACGCGTTCGCCGAGCGCGGCGGCACCACCTCGCTCGTGACGCAGAACTGGCCGGAGCCCAGGAGCGCAGCCAGCCGCCCGCCGGCGGTCACCGGCCGCCGTACGCCTGGGTCTCGGCGGCCGACACGGTGTTCACCAGAAGCATCGCCACGGTCATCGGACCCACGCCGCCCGGCACCGGCGTGATCAGCCCCGCCACCTCGCTCGCCTCGTCGAAACGAACGTCGCCGACCAGCCCCTTATCGGTCCGGTGCACGCCGACGTCGATCACGGTGGCGCCCGGCTTGATCATGTCCCCGCCGATCAGCTCCGGCACGCCGGCGGCCGCGACCAGGATGTCGGCACGGCGTGTGTGATCGGCGAGGTTCCGCGTCTTCACGTGGCAGATCGTGACCGTGGCGTTGCCGCGGATCGAGTCCTGCGCGAGCATGATCGACAGCGGCGCTCCGACCAGCTCGCCGTAGCCGACCACCACGACCTCGGCGCCCTCGAGGTCGGTCCCGCTCCGCAACAGGAGCTCCACGATGCCGTACGGCGTCGCCGGCGGGAACGTGGGCTCCCCGCGGACCATCATCCCGACGTTCGTCGGATGCAGCCCGTCGACGTCCTTGGCCGGATCCACGGTGCGCTGCACCTCCAGCTCGTGAAGGTGCGGCGGCATCGGGAGCTGGACGATGATCCCGTGGATCTCGGGGTCACGGTTCAGCCGCCGGATCGTGGCGTGCAGCTCGCCTTCGGTCACGTAGGCCGGCAGGTCGACCTGCTCCGACCGGATCCCGACGTCCGCGCACGCCTTGTGCTTGGAGCCGACGTAGATGCGAGAGGCCTGGTCGTCGCCCACGAGGACGGCGGCCAGGCCGGGGGTCACGCCCCGCTCGGCGAGCGCGCGTACGCGCTCCGCGACCTCCGAGCGGATCTGCGCGGCGATCGCCTTCCCATCGAGGATCTGGGCGGTCACGGTGGAGCATCCTACCGGGTGCGACGCCGCCGGCCGGGCTCGCTCAGTGGCGGAAGTGTCGGACCCCCGTGAGGACGACCGCCATCCGTCTGGCCTCCGCGGCGGCCAGGACGGCCTCGTCGCCCTTCGATCCCCCCGGGTGGATCACGGCGGTGCATCCCGCATCCGCGGCGACCTCCAGGGCGTCGGGGAACGGGAAGAACGCGTCGCTCGCGAGGACCGCCCCCTCGGCGCGCCCTCCCGCCTTCCGGGCGGCGATCCACGACGCGTCCACCCGCGACATCTGACCGGCACCGATCCCGACCGTGGCCCCGTCCTTGACGAGCACGATCGTGTTCGACTTCACCCGCCAGGCGATCGTCCAGGCGAGCGCGAGGTCCGCCCACTCGCGCTCCGAGGGCTCGCGGCTCGAGACCACCTTCCAGTCGCCGCGCGCCTCGGTCACGACGTCCCGATCCTGGATCAACGCCCCACCGGGCAACGGTCGCACGTCGAGGCCGGCCTCACGCTGCAGCGGGGCACGGACCACGCGGAGGTTGGGCCGCCCGGCGAACTCGGCGAGGGCCGCGTCGTCGAAGGCGGGGGCGATCACGACCTCGGTGAACACGTCGCGCATCGCGGCCGCGGCCGGACCGTCGCAGGTCCCGTGGAACGCCACGATCCCGCCGAACGCGCTGACCTCGTCGCACGCGAACGCGGCCGCGTACGAGGCCGCGGGCGCACCCAGCGCCGCCGCGCCGCACGGGTTGTTGTGCTTCACGATCACGGCCGAGCCCTCGGACATCGCCCCGACCAGCTCGGCGGCGGCGAAGGCGTCGAGCCAGTTGTTGAAGGACATGTCCTTGCCCTGCAGGACCTCCGCGCCGCCCAGCGGTCCTTGCCCCGCCGCCTCCCGGTACAGCGCACCCCGCTGGTGCGGGTTCTCGCCGTACCGGAGCTCGCCGAGCTTCGCGTACGCGAGCCCGACGAACGTGGGGAGCTCCTCCCCCGCCTCCCGCCCGGCGAACCAGCCGGCGACGGCGGCATCGTAGGCGGCCGTGTGGGCGAAGCCCTCGGCCGCGAGCCCGCGTCGCGTCGCGTCGGACAGCCCGCCGTCGCGCCGGAGCTCCTCGACGACCGCCGCGTAGCGGGCGGGATCGGTCACGACGCCGACCGACGCGTGGTTCTTCGCGGCCGCCCGGATCATCGCGGGACCGCCGATGTCGATCTGCTCGATCACGTCGTCGGGCTCGGCGCCGCTCGCGACGGTCTCGCGGAACGGGTAGAGGTTCACCACGACCAGGTCGAACGGTTCGATCCCGTGCTCGGCGAGCTCCGCCACGTGCTCGGGGCGGCGGCGGTCGGCCAGGATCCCGGCGTGGATCCTCGGATGCAGGGTCTTCACGCGGCCCCCGAGCATCTCGGGCGATCCCGTCACGTCCTCGACCGGGGTGACCGGCAGCCCCGCATCGCGGAGCGTCGCGGCCGTGCCCCCCGACGACACGATCGCGATCCCGAGCTCGTCCAGGACGCGGGCCAGCTCGACGACGCCGGCCTTGTCGTACACGGCGAGCAGCGCCCGCCGGACCGGCCGGATCGCGCTCACAGCGCCCCCTCGTCGATGGTCACCGATCGCCCGTCCACGTGGATCGCCCCGCGCAGCAGGGCCCGGAGCGCCTCCGGGAGCAGCCGGTGCTCCACCGCGTGGACCCGGGCCTCGAGCGCGTCCCAGTCGTCGTCGTCGCGGATCGGGATCGCTTCCTGCAGGACGACCGGCCCGGTGTCGACGCCCGCGTCGACCAGGAAGACGGTGACGCCCGTGACCTTCGCGCCGTACGCGAGGGCGTCGCGCACGCCGTGCATCCCGGGGAAGGCGGGCAGGAGCGGGGGGTGGACGTTCAACCAGCGGCCGGCGAAGGCGTCGAGCACGGGGGTGCCGAGCACGCGCATGTAGCCGGCACTCACGATCACGTCGATCCCCCGATCCTGCAGCAGGGTCGCCACGGCCTCCTCGAACGCCGCGCGATCGTGGAAGCCCGACGGATCGATCACCGCGTTCTCGACGCCGGCCGCCGACGCGCGCTCCAGGGCGAACACGCCGGGCCGATCCGAGAGGACGAGGGCGACGTGCGGGCGGATCTCCGGGTCATCCAGGAGCGCCTGCAGGTTCGTGCCCGAGCCGGAGACCAACACCGCGACCCGCTGCCCCATGACGGCGGCATGCTACCGAACGGCCCCCTAAGCTTGGCGCATGCCGCCCGACGATCGCGCCACCAGGGTCGCCGATCGCTGCGCGACGCATCCGGGACGCCCCACGGCCGCCATGTGCGAGCGGTGCGGCCGGGCGCTCTGCCTCGTCTGCGCGGTGCCGGTGCGCGGCGTGGCGTACGGCCCGGAGTGCCTGGACGAGGTGCTCGGTCCCGACGCGTCGCTCGTCGAGACCCCGAAGCCGACGCGGGCGCCGGCGGAACTCGCGGCAGGCGTGGCGATCGTCGTCGCGTTGCTCGCCACCTTCGCGCCGTGGACGCGGTTCGGGACCGGCTCGGGCTGGCTGCACGGGGCGTGGAGCCCGGACGTGCGTTGGTCGATGGTGGCGGCGGTCTCGGCCGTCGCCGCGGTGGTCACGTGGGTGATCGCCCGGCCGGGTCACGACGGTCCGGCCCGGCGGGTCTGCATGGTCGCGTGCGTGGGCGTCGCGGTGGGATCGGTGCTCGCGATCCTGAACCCGCCCCCGTTCACGAAACCCGCCCTCGCGCCGTGGGTCGCGCTCGCCGCGTCCGTCTCGGCGCTCGCCGCGCTCGCGACCGCCTCGCGGGCCCGGCTGCCCGCGGAGGCCTAGCCCCGCCTCGGATGGGGGGCGACGGGGGCGAGTGTTTGACTCGCCGCCGGGCGAGGGCTTCAATCGTCCCGGTCGCGACGGTGGTCGTCGCGCATTCGCGACGTGCCCCGAAAGGAGCCGGCATGGAGAACAAGCCTGCGGGGGGGTTCGATATCTCGGGCCTGACCACGGCAAGCAAGATCATGCTCGTGAGCGGGATCCTCCTGTTGATCGACAGCTTCCTCAGCTGGCAGCGCGTGTGCATCGACCTGGGCGACTTCGGCGGCGGGTGCGCCGGAGTGAGCGCCTGGGGCGGGAGCGGCGCCTTCGCCGGCGTGATCATGGGGATCCTGCTGATCGTGCTCGTGATCTGGGAGGTCGTGCAGCTCGCCAACATGGCGGGGAACATCCAGATCGGGATCCCGCCCACGAAGGGCAGCGCCTACCTCGGGTTCGCGGTCGTGGGCTTCGGGGTCCTGAAGATCGTCATCGTGCTCTTCAGCGAGATCAAGCCGTCGATCTTCGGCTGGATCGGCCTGGTCCTGCTCGTCATCCTCGGCTACGGCTCGTGGATGAAGTACCAGGAGGTCGAGGCGACCACGATGGGCGGCGGCGGCACACCCGGCGACTCCGGGTTCAGCGCCTGAGCCTTCCGCACGTTCCCTGCGAGGGCGACCGTGCCGTGCGCGGTCGCCCTCGTCGTTCCCCAACGAGCGCTCGCCTCGTGGCTCGGCCGACGGCGGTCGTGCTCATCACGGCCGGATGGCTCGTCGCGACCGTCACCCCGGCGTGGGCCCACGTCGTGGTCGGGTCGGTCTTCGCGCGCCCGCCGGTCTGCCGCCCGGACTGCCGATCCGCGGACTCGATCCGGTTCCACGCCAGGATCCGCCTCGACGACTGCAACGCCGACCCGTGTCCGACCGAGCTCGCGCTGTCGGGTTGGGCGGAGGTCCGGACACGGCACGGCTGGCGGCCGATCCGACGCTCGATCCCCCGAACCGAGGTGCTCACGCCGGGCGCGGGGTTCGGCATCGAGATCGTCGTGCCGTGCGATCGCTTCGCGGGATCCGAACGGAGGTTCCGGATGGAGGCGCTCGGTGGGGTCGTCGGGGACCACCGCTTCGTCACGAACACACCCAACCCGGACTTCTCGGCGCCCGTCCCGGTGCGATGCCGGGACGGCGGCGGTCGGTCGGCGGGCCCGGACCGGCGGTTCCGGGGTAGCCTGTACGCCCGGATCGAACGGAAAGGGCCCGAGTCGTGAAGAAGTGCCCCTACTGCGCGGAGATGATCCAGGACGAAGCGATCAAGTGTCGTTACTGCTTCAGCGACCTGACCGTCCCGCCGCCCGCGACCGCGGGCTCCTCGGATGCCGGAGACGCCGAGGCGACGGGGACGCCGGAGGAAGCGGCACCCTCGCAGACCGCGAGCGACACGGCCGCAGCCTCCTCGGAGACGGAGCCGACATCCGGCGGCGACACCGCACCCGTGGCCGCGACCACGAGCGAGGTCCGCTACACCCACTCCGGCTACCGCTACGTCCTCGGCTACGGCGACGACTTCTTCGGCATCTGGGACCGCCAATCACCGTCGGTCCCGGCGGAGCGGTTCCCCCGGACCGACGACGGCTGGCAGCAGGCCTGGACGCGGTTCATCGGCCTCGAGCCGAACCACGTGGCGGTCCCGGCGTCCGGCGGCGGCGCCTCCTCTCCGGTCGACAACGACGTCCTGCAGTACACGCACTCCGGACAGCGGTACCTGCTGGGGTACGGCCGGGGCTTCTTCGGGATCTGGGACCGGCAGGCGCCGGCGGTGCCCGTCGAACGCTTCAGCCGCGACGACGCGGGGTGGGCGGCGGCGTGGCACCGCTACAACCAGCTGGAGACGCACTACACGGAGGTCGGGCTCTCCTCGACCTCCGGCGGCGACGCCTCCGGCTGATCACCCGAGCGCGTCGCGGACCAGCTCGCCCACCTCGGTGGGCGTGCGCCCGACCCGGACGCCGACCGCCTCGAGCGCCTCGGCCTTCGCGGCCGCCGTCCCGACCGAGCCCGTGACGATCGCGCCGGCATGGCCCATCCGCTTGCCGGGCGGTGCCTCGAAGCCCGCGATGTAGCCGACGACCGGCTTCGAAACGCGGTCGGCGATGTACGCGGCGGCGCGCTCCTCGTCGTCCCCGCCGATCTCGCCGACCATCACGACGAGGTCGGTCCCCGGATCCTCCTCGAACCGCGCGAGCGACTCGACGAAGCCGATCCCGTGGACCGGGTCGCCCCCCATCCCGACGCACGTGGACTGCCCCAGGCCGAGCTGCGTCAGCTCGTGGACGATCTGATACACGAGCGTCCCGGAGCGGGAGACCAGCCCGACGCGTCCCGGTGCGCAGATCTCGCCGGGGATGATCCCGACGTTCGCCGCGCCTGGCGAGATCAGCCCCGGGCAGTTCGGCCCGACGAGCGTGGTGCCCGTCGCGCGCAGGTAGCTGTGGACGACCGCCATGTCGCGGACGGGGATCCCCTCGGTGATGCAGACGGCCACGTCGATCCCGGCGTCTGCCGCCTCGAGGACGGCGTCGGCGGCGAACCGCGGCGGCACGAAGACCATCGAGGTGTTCGCGCCGGTCTCCCGGACCGCGTCGGCCACCGTGTCGAACACCGGGATCCCCTCGACCGACTCCCCCGCCTTGCCGGGCGTGACGCCGGCGACGACCGCGGTCCCGTAGGCCCGGTTGCGCAGGGTGTGGAACGTCCCCTCGCGGCCGGTGATCCCCTGCACGACCAGCCGCGTCCCGGCGCCGATCAGGATGCTCATGCGGCCTCCCCGGCGGCGAGACGCGTGGCGACCTCCGCGGCCTCGAGCATGGTCGCCGCCGCCACGATCCGCGGGTGCGCGGCCTCGGTCAGGATCCTGCGGCCCTCCTCGGCGTTCGTCCCATCGAGACGCACGACGATCGGCACGCTCGCCTCGACGCGATCGAGCGCCTCCAGGACGCCCTGCGCCACGAGGTCCCCGCGCGTGATCCCGCCGAAGATGTTCACGAACACGGCCTTCACCGCCGGGTCGGACAGGATGACCTGCAACGAGGTGGCCATCGTGTCGGCGCTCGCCCCGCCCCCCACGTCGAGGAAGTTCGCCGCCTTGCCGCCGGCCTGCGCGACCACGTCGAGCGTGGACATCACCAGGCCGGCCCCGTTGCCGATGATCCCGACGTCGCCGTCGAGCTTGACGTACTGCAGGCCCGCCTCCTTCGCGCGCGCCTCCACCGGGTCGATCGGGAACGTCGACCGCAGGGCCTCCAGGTCGGGGTGGCGAGCGAGCGCGTTGTCGTCGATCGTGACCTTCGCGTCGAGCGCCACGACGCTGCCGTCCTCGAGCTGCACGAGCGGGTTGACCTCGAGCAGGGTCGCGTCCCGGGCTTCGAGCAGGCCCCAGAGCCGACGGAGCACGTCGGACGCGCCCTCGCGGGCGTCGGCGGGCAGGACGCCGGTCAGCTCGCGGAGGTGATAGGTCCGAAGCGACAACAGCGGGTCGACGTGGACGCGGCGCAGCGCCTCCGGACGGGTGCGCGCGAGCTCCTCGATGTCCACGCCTCCCTCCGCCGTCATCATCGCCAGGTAGTCCCCCGTGGAGCGGTCCAGCAGGATCGACGTGTAGAACTCGCGGGCGATCGGCAGCAGCTCCTCGACGAGGACGCGGGTCACGGGCAGGTCCTTGAAGCCGTCGCGGAGCATCCGCTCCGCCTCCTCGGCGGCCCGCTCCGGGGAGTCGACGAGCACCACGCCGCCACCCTTGCCGCGGCCGCCGACCTGGACCTGCACCTTCACGACGGAGCGGCCGCCGAGCTCCCGGGTGGCCGCGGCCGCCTCGTCCGCGCTCGTCGCCACGATGCCCCGCGGCGTGGGGATCCCGGCCGCGCGGAACAGGTCCTTGCCCTGGTGCTCGTACAGGTCCAACTCAGGCGGCCCCGCGCTCGAGGCGGTCCCGGAGCCAGGCGGCGATGTCCTGCGTCGAGGCGCCGGGCGTGAAGATCTTCTCGACGCCCGCCTGGGCGAGCTTCGGGATGTCGTCGGCCGGGATCACGCCGCCCCCGAAGACCAGCACGTCGCCGGCCCCGCGCTCCCGGAGCTGCTCGACCACCCGCGGGAACAGGGTCATGTGCGCGCCCGAGTGGCACGAGAGCCCGACCGCGTCGGCGTCCTCCTGGACGACCGCCTCGGCGATCTGCTCGGGCGTCTGCCGCAAGCCCGTGTAGATCACCTCGAACCCGGCGTCGCGCAAGGCCCGCGCGACCACCTTGGCGCCGCGGTCGTGCCCGTCCAACCCGGGCTTCGCGACGATCACGCGGTACGTCTCGGCCATCGCGCGGCAGTGTAACGGAGCCCCGGTTGCGCCCCCGACGACCTGCGACGGAAGATGCCGCGATGAACGCCGACCCTCCCGTCCGGTACGCGCAGACGATCGACGGCGTGAACATCGCCTACCAGGTGCGCGGCGACGGACCGGTCGACCTCGTGTACACGCTCGGGATGGCCGGGAACTTCGAGATCGAGTTCGAGCGGCCGTGGGGAGCTCGGTTCCTCGACCGCCTCTCCTCCTTCTCCCGGGTCATCCTGTTCGACAAGCGCGGGACCGGGCTCTCCGACCGCGTCCTCGGCGCGCCCGACTTCGACATGCGCGCCGACGATCTGCGCGCCGTCCTCGACGCCGCCGGATCCGACCGAGCGGTGCTGGTCGGGAACCGAGGTGGAGCGAGCCTCTGCGCGTTCTATGCCGCGATGCACCCCGAGCGGGTCTCCGCGCTCGTCCTCTACAACTCGTGGGCGCGAACGGCTCGGGCTCCCGACTATCCCGTCGGCAGCTCGAAGGAAGAGCTTGCAGCATGGCGGCGCGAGATCGAGGAGAGCTGGGGAACCGATGCCATGGCGACGCGGTTCCTCCGGAACGTGGCGCCCTCGCATGCCGACGACCCGGCGTGGGTCCGATGGGAAGCGCGAGCCCTGCGACACGGGGCGTCGCCCGCCGCAGCCCTCGCGTTCGACGAGTTCGAGCAGGCGATCGATGTGCGGAGCGTCCTGCCGACCGTGCAGGCGCCGACGCTGGTGCTCTCGCGTTCGGAAGCTGCACGCGCCAGGTCGGCCGATCTCGCTGAGCGCATCCCCGGCGCACGTCACGTCCACGTTCCCGGGGAGGACTGGATGCCGTACGCGGGCAACATCGACGTGCTCCTCGGCGAGGTCGAACGGTTCGTGCGGTCGGTGAGCGCTGAGGAAGCGACCTTCGAGCGGGTGCTGACGACGGTGCTCTTCACCGACGTCGTGGGTTCCACAGGACACGCAGCGGGTTCGGGCGATGGAGCGTGGAAGGCCCTGGCGGAGCGGCACCACGCCGCGGTCCGAGCCATGATCGGCCGTTACCGAGGGACCGAGGTCGATACGGCGGGCGATGGGTTCTTCGCCACGTTCGATGGTCCGGCCCGAGCGGTTCGCTGTGCGGAGGCTGTCGTGGAAGCCGTGCGGCCGATGGGGCTCGAGGTCCGAGCCGGCGTTCACACGGGCGAGGTCGAGATCATCGACGGCAAGGTGGGCGGGATCGCGGTGATCATCGGCGCTCGGGTAGCGGGGCGCGCGGAACCCTCCGAGGTGTTGGTCTCACAGACGGTCAAGGACCTGGTGACGGGGTCCGGCCTTGCGTTCGAGGATGCCGGCGAGCACGAGCTGAAGGGGGTCGCCGAACGGTGGCGCCTGTACCGGGTGGTGGCGTGATGGGGCGGCT
>DATBLY010000047.1:0-3984 GCA_036555125.1 Actinomycetota bacterium
GGGTCGACGGGGCGAGCCCGTCGGCCGGCGAGGCCCTGGACCTGGCGCTCGAGCTCGAGGGACGCGAAGCGCGACGGGATTTCGAGCGCGCGACGTCGCCGCGGGACGCCACGCTCAGGGCCTCGCTCGAGGCCTCGTCGCCGCCGCCCCCCGCGCCCGGGGCCCTGCTCGACCGGCTGACGGCCGCACGCCGGTCCCTCCCGGACGTCGGCGCCCTCGCCCGGCTCGATCGGCTGGCGGAGGAGCTCTCGGGAGAGACTTGACGCGGACGGGGGTGCGATCGGATATTTTAGTCGAGACTAATTATGTCCGACGGCGACCCCCAGATCCCGGAAACCGGCCGCGGGTCCTCCGGATCCGACCGGCCACCCCCTGCGGGGGGCATCAGCCGGCGGGCCGTCCTGCGGGGAGGCGCGGCCCTCGGCGCCGCGGCCCTCGGCGGGGCGGCGCTCGGCCTGGCGGGTCAGGGCTCCCAGGCGCTCAAGCCGCGGGTCGAGGTCCCTCACATCCACGGCGCGGGGGGGAGCGGACCGGTCCGCGACATCCGGCCCGACGGGTTCGATCCGACCGCGTTCGCGACGCGCTTCGACGGCGGGATCGTCTCACGGCTACCCGACGGCCGGACCCTCCGGCAGTACCATTTCGTGGCCGTCGATCGCGAGATCGAGATCGCGCCGGGCATCTGGTTTCCCGCCTGGACGTACAACGGCGGGGTGCCCGGACCGACGATCCGCTGCTCGCAGGGCGACCGGATCCGCGTCCGGTTCCAGAACGCGGGCAGCCATCCGCACACGATCCACTTCCACGGCTTCCACCCCGCGGACATGGACGGCGTATTCGAAGTCGTCGACCCCGGGAAGACGTTCGTCTACGAGTTCGACGCCGAGCCGTACGGCCTGCACCTCTATCACTGTCACACGACGCCGCTCCGGCGCCACATCCACAAGGGACTGTACGGGACGTTCATCGTGGACCCTCCGGGGGGGCGTCCGCCGGCGCGCGAGTACGTGATGGTGATGAACGGGTTCGACACCGATTTCGACGGCGAGAACGAGTTCTACGCGGTGAACACGGTGGCCTTCCACTACATGCGTCACCCGCTGGAAGCGCGCGTCGGCGAAAAGGTGCGCCTCTACGTCGTCAATGCGCTCGAGTTCGATCTCATCAACTCGCTCCACATCCACGGGAACTTCTTCGACGTCTACCGCACCGGAACGCGGCTCGAGCCGAACGAGTTCACCGACACCGTCCTGTTCTGCCAGGGCGAGCGGCATATCCTCGAGCTCGAGTTCCGGTATCCCGGTCGGTTCATGTTCCACGCCCATCAGAGCGAGTTCGCCGAGCTCGGATGGATGGGATTCTTCGATGTCCGCCAGGGATAGGGCGGGGATCGCCGTCGGGCTGGTCGTGGCCGGCGTGCTCGTCGGCCTGCTCGCGTTCCTCCTGGCACGCGGCGTGGGGCTCGAGCGGAGCGCGCCCCCGATCGAGGAGCTGACGTTCGAGCGGATCGAGCTGCCGGAGCCGGGACACGTTCGCCTGCACGTCGTCAACGGCGGCGTCGATCCGGTGACCGTCCATCAGGCGATCGTCGACGACGCGGTGTGGTCGTTCACGATCGAGCCGGGCCCCACGATCGGACGCCTGCGAAGCGCGACCGTGGACCTCCCGTATCCGTGGGTCGAGGGGGAGGCGCACCACATCAAGCTCGTCTCAAGGAACGGCGTCGCGTTCGAGACCGAGATCGCGGTCGCCACGGAGACTCCGCAGGCCACCCCCGGCTGGCTCGTGCGGCTCGCGCTGCTCGGGTTCTACGTGGGCGTCGTGCCGGTCGCGCTCGGCCTGGCGACCTATCCGCTGCTGGCCCGTCTGGGTCGTCGGGGGATCGATTTCCTCCTCGCGCTGACCGTCGGACTGCTCGTCTTCCTCGTGATCGACACCATGACCGAGGCCCTGGAACTCGCGGCGGAGGCCGCCGCGGGGTTCCACGCGACCGTGCTCGTCTGGATCGTCGCGCTGAGCACGCTCGCGGGCTTGCTCGCGTTCACCGCGGGGCGCCGCCGGCGGGGAGCGCTGGGACCGCTCGCCGTGTCGTTCTTCATCGCCCTCGGGATCGGTCTGCACAACCTCGGGGAGGGTCTGGCGATCGGGTCGGCGCTCGCCACCGGGGCCATCGGCCTGGGCACCTTCCTCGTCGTCGGGTTCACGCTTCACAACATCACGGAGGGAATCGGGATCGCGGCGCCTCTGCTGAGAGCGGAGCCGCGGCTGCGTCACTTCGTGGGCTACGCGCTCCTGGCGGGCGGGCCCGCGATCCTCGGCTGCTGGATCGGCGGGGTCGTCTTCGATCCGCTGTGGGCGGCGGTGTTCCTCGCCATGGGGACGGGCGCGATCGCGCAGGTGATCGTCGAGGTCGGACGTCTGCTGGTCGCGGACCGGGCGGGAGCGACGGTCGATCCGTGGCGCGGCGAGGTGCTGGCCGGAGCCGCCGTCGGGATCGCGATCATGTACGTCACCGCGCTTCTCGTTCCCGCGTAATCGGCGGGCTGGCGCCGCGGAAGAAGGGATGAATCCGGTGGACCGCAGTCTCGCGGGGCGGACCGTGTTCGTGACCGGCGCCAGCCGCGGGATCGGACGCGCCATCGCGCTGAGGGCGGCCCGGGACGGCGCCAACGTCGTCATCGTCGCCAAGACGTCCGAGCCGCACCCGAAGCTCCCCGGGACGATCCACACCGTGGCCGCGGAGGTCGAGGCGGCAGGCGGCCGTGGGCTCGCGCTGGCCGTCGACGTCCGCGACGTCGATCGCGTGGAAGCCGCCGTCACCCACGCGGTCGAAGTCTTCGGCGGCCTGGACGTCCTGGTCCACAACGCCGGCGCGATCCGTCTCACCGGGACCCTCGACACCCCGGTCGATCGCTTCGACCTGATGTGGGGCGTGAACGCGCGCGCGATGTACGCATGCTCCCGTGCCTGCTTGCCGCATCTGCTCTCGTCCCCGAACCCGCACGTCCTGACGTTGAGCCCGCCGCTGTCGCTGGATCCGCGCTGGATCGCGCCGCACGCCGCGTACACGCTCTCGAAGTACGGGATGAGCCTGCTCGTGATCGGGATGGCGGCGGAGTTCGCCGATCGGGGCGTCGCGTTCAACGCGCTCTGGCCGCGCACGGTCATCGCGACCGCCGCGCTGGCGATGCTGGGAGGGAGGGTCCGGGCCGAGAACTGCCGCACGCCGGAGATCGTGGCCGACGCGGCGCACGCGATCGTGACCCGCGACAGCCGCGCCTGCACCGGGCGACTCCTGCTCGACGAGGAGGTCCTGGATGAGGAGGGCGAGACCGATCTCGGACGCTACCGCGTCGATCCCGATGGGCCGCTGATACCCGACCTCTTCGTCGGATGAACCGCGTTCAGGTTCGGACGAGGCGTGGAGGCGGCGGGCGGATTCGAACCGCCGAATGGGGGTTTTGCAGACCCCTGCCTTACCACTTGGCTACGCCGCCCCGCTCCGGCCGCGACCAACGACAAGGCCCTTCCTTTCAGAAGGGCCCGTGTTCGATGGATGACCTCGAAACCGATGCTGGAGCGGGAAACGGGGCTCGAACCCGCGACCTCAACCTTGGCAAGGTTGCGCTCTACCAACTGAGCTATTCCCGCCCGGGATAACGATCTCCGTCGAACGAAAGAATCTATTCGCGGTCGCGGGACGGGTCAAGCGAACGGACCCGCGAAGCTCCGCCGGTGTAGTAGAACCCCGATGGACATTCGAGGTCGGACGTTGCGTCCGATCATTTTTTTATACGCGATGGGACGCGGGGAGGGGTTGAGATGTTCGATAAAGATTGGTCACATGAGAATCGATTACTTTGTGGAGCCCTCGTGATCGCGCTGGCGATCGGAGCGGCGGCGCTCTCCGCCGATGCGGAGACCGCCTCCACGACTCCGGTCGCGGTTTCGCGCGACCTCGGAGAGCGGCACGCGGGGAGTCGG
>DATBLY010000070.1:0-2464 GCA_036555125.1 Actinomycetota bacterium
CGGGGCTGGGATCCCCCGGCGTCACGCGGACCGGCGGGAGGCTCCCCGGTGGGCCGACGCGAGGAGGGACCAGGGCCAGGACCGGCGGGACGCGCGAGACGATCGCCTCGTCGGCCTCCCCCGCCCGGCGGCGCGCGGCCACGGCGGGCATCGCGAGGGTCGCCGCGCTCGTCCGGTCGTCGGCCGACGGGAGGAGCATCCCGGCGAGGATCTGGTGTCCGTGCACCGCGATCAGCTGCCGGCGCACGGACCCGATGACCGAGACGAGCTCGCGGTCGTCGAGGGTGCGGAGCTCGGGGACGGCCCGGAGGCTCGCGTCGGTCGCGCGGACCAGATCCTCGACCAGGCCGGGCAGGCTGGCGCGGAGCCGGCCGACGTGCCAGGCGGCCGCCAGGTGCCGCAGGGGTGGGGCGGGGTTCAGGATCGCGAGCGCGTGACGGCGGCCGCGCGACCACCCCAGCAGCTCCAGGTCCGCGGCCACCCGGCCGCCCACGGTCATGAGCACCGGCGACGCCTCGATCCGGCGACGGGGGACGACGCCGACGGCGTGCAGCGCTTCGATCATCCCGAGCCGCATCGGCTCCAGGAAGAGGTCGACCTCGAGCGGGGCGAGCGGCTCGGGGAACGTCTCCCCCACCGGGCCGGGCCCGAACACGGGGCCCTCGGCCGCCGTCGCCTCGCCGACCGCGGTGACCGGACGGCTCTGCAGCAACCACAGCCGGCCGTCGGGATCGATCGACCATTCGACGTCCTGGGGCCCTCCGAAGACGCGCTCGAGGCCGGTACCCATCCGCGCGAGCCGTCGCCGGTCGCGGCGCCCGATCGCGCACGCGCCGACGCCCTCGGAGCGCCGCAGGCGGCCGTGGCGGCCGATCGCGATCCGCTCCGCGATCGCCGTCCCGCTCACGACGTCGGCCGGGGACCCCGCCAGCGACTCCACCACGAGGTGGTCCCGGGCGCCGGTCACGGGATCGACGCCGAAGAGCACGCCTCCGCGCGCGGACGCGACCTCGCGCTGGACGAGGATCGCCATGGGAGCGGCCGGGTCCACGCTCCGGCCGGACCGGTCGACGGCCGCGCAGGCGTCCGCGTACGCATCCCATCCCAGCACGCCCGTGACGGAGCGGAACCGACCCGCCATCGAGGACCCGGACGTGTCCTCGATCGTCGAGGACGACCGGACCACCAGCGGCAGCCTCCCTCGGTCGCTGAGGTCGGCCCACGCGTCACGGGTCGGCTCCACCCGGTGGTCGGCGCTCGCGGCGGGGATCACGAAGCCCGGCGAGACGGGGAAGCCGGCCCGGATCGCCTCGGCGAGGCAGGCGGCCTTCGACCCGGCGATGCGAGCGTCGCGCGCGGCGGGCTCGTCCAGACCGAGAACGGCGTTCGGCCCCTGGGTGCCCATGGTTCCTCCTCGAGACCATCGTCGTGAACCCGCATCCGTGCACGTCGTGCCGTTCGACCCACATCCGCAGGGTCGCCCGGGGGCGGGCGGAGCCGGGCCGACGGCGCACGATGGGATCGGGAGGCCAGGATGCTGACGCGTCCCGAAGAGCAGGTCGTCACCGAACCTCGTCCGTCGCGCGGGAAGGGACGGCGATGGGCGTTCGTGGCGATCGGCGCATCGGTCGTGATCGTGGCCGCAGCGGTGCTCCTGTACGGGCGGCAGGCGGTGTCGATGCTCACGCACCGCAAGGGAGCCCCGACCGTCACCGAGCCCGTGGCGCCGTTCCCGCCCGATGCCCGCCCGAAGCTCCGGATCGCCGTGGCCGGCGACGTCGGGGAGGGCGAGGAGGAGGAGTGGCAGACCGCCTACGCGATGCACATGCTCGAGGACGGGAACCCGCCGTACGACGCGCTGCTGCTCCTGGGCGACAACGTGTATCCGACCGGCGACCCGGCCCGGCTCGACGCGACGGTGTTCCACCCGTTCGGGATCCTGCTGGAGAACGGCAGCAGGCTGTTCGCCATCCTCGGGAACCACGACGTGATGGGCGGGCAGGGCCTGGAACAGATGCGCGACCTGGGCATGCCGGGCCCGTGGTGGGCCACGACGATCGACGACGTCCTGCTGATCGGGCTCGACTCGAACAGCCTCGACGATCCGGACCAGCGGACGTTCCTCGAGGACACGCTCCGCGACGCCGACGAGCCCTGGCGGATCGTGGCGATCCACGAGTCGCCCTACTCCTCCGGGTACCAGGGATCCAACCTCACCGTGCGCGACGCGTACGCGCCCCTGTTCGCCGAGTACGGCGTCCAGGTGGTGCTGTCGGGCCACGACCACGACTACCAGCGGAGCGTCCCGGTCGACGGCGTGACGTACATCGTCACGGGCGCGGGCGGACGGACGCGGGGCACCGGCGAGTCCTGGTTCACGGCGGCGTCGTGGTCGGTCCTGTCCTACGTGGACCTGAACGTCTTCGACGACCACCTGCTCCTGCGGGCGATCGACCAGGACGGC
>DATBLY010000078.1:0-23074 GCA_036555125.1 Actinomycetota bacterium
GTCGCTGTGCTCGGCCAGGTGGATCGCCTCGACCAGGTCCTCGGGGAGCGAACGGATGCCCGCCCGCTCGCGCTCTTCCTCGGTCATCTCGTAGATGTTGTTGCTGGCCTCGGGCGGAAGCTCGTCCTCGTTCTCGATGCCGTCGAGGCCCGCCGCGAGCATCGCGGCGAACGCGAGGTACGGGTTGCATGCGGCGTCTGGCGACCGGTACTCGATGCGGGTGGCCTCTTCCTTGCCGGGCTTGTACTGGGGCACCCGCACCAGCGCGCTGCGGTTCCGGCGCGCCCAGCACACGTAGACCGGCGCCTCGTAACCCGGCACGAGCCGCTTGTACGAGTTCACCCACTGGTTCGTGAGCAGCGTGATCTCGGGGCCGTGCCGCAGCAGTCCCGCGACGTAGTGCTTCGCGATCTTCGAGAGGTGGTACTCGTCGGCGGCGTCGAAGAACGCGTTGCGATCTCCCTCGAACAGCGACTGATGGGTGTGCATGCCCGAGCCGTTCACGCCCGCGACCGGCTTGGGCATGAACGTCGCGTAGATGCCGAATTCCTGCGCGACCTCCTTCACCGTCAGGCGGTACGTCATCACGTTGTCGGCCATCGAGAGCGCGTCGGTGTAGCGCAGATCGATCTCGTGCTGCGAGGGCGCGACCTCGTGGTGCACGTACTCGACCGGGATCCCCATGGACTCCAGGTATCCGACCGTTCGCTTGCGGTAGTCGGTCGCGACGTCGAGCGGCGTCTCGTCGAAGTAGCCGCCCTGGTCCAGGAACTCCGGCTCCTCGAGCGAGCGGAAGTAGAAGTACTCGAGCTCGGGCCCGACGTAGAACGTGAAGCCCAGGTCGGCCGCGCGTTGGAGCTGGCGCTTCAGCACGCCGCGCGGGTCGCCGTCGAACGGCGTCCCATCGGGGTCGTACACGTCACAGAACATGCGCGCGACCTCGGCCTCGGACTTCCACGGGATGATCTGGAACGTGGCGGGGTCGGGCACCGCGACCATGTCCGACTCCTGGATCCGGCTGAACCCCTCGATCGAGGAGCCGTCGAACCCCATGCCTTCGGCGAACGCGCCCTCGAGCTCCTGCGACGTGATCGTGAACGACTTCAGGAACCCCAGGACGTCCGTGAACCACAGGCGGACGAAGCGGATCCCGCGCTCCTCGACCGTGCGCAGGACGTAGTCGGCTTCGGCGGACAGGGCCACGTCGTCGAGGGTAGACGGGAGGCGTGGGGGGTTCGTTACGGGTCCGTTACGTTCGGGGAGCCCGCAGCGGGCTCCCCGTAGGGTCGTGCCGACGCACTAGCGTGTCGGCATGCTCGACCTCGACCCCGAGACGCTCGGCCGGGCGCTCGCGGATGCGCCCGATCCCGAGCTGGCGCGGATCGCGCTCTCGCGCGTGGGGGAGGATCCCTCGGCGCGCGCGTCGCTGGCCCGGCCCGACGTGCTCCCCGCGGCCGTCCGCGTGCTGGGGTTCTCGACGGCCGCGGCCGACCTGTTGGTGCGTCATCCGGACGAGGTCGTCCAGCTCGCCGACGTGCGGACGCGTGGCCGCGCCGAGCTCGACGAGGAGCTGGCCGCGCTCGCGACGGGTGTCGGGCCGGCCGACGGGCTCCGTCGGTTCCGGCGGCGCGCGATGCTCCGCGTCGCGGCCGCCGACCTGACGGGCGCACCGCTCGAGGCGGTCGTGGAGCAGATCAGCGCCGTCGCCGAGACGTGCCTGGCGTTCGCCTGCGCGCGCACGGCGCCGCCCGCGATCGGCCTCGCCGTGATCGGCCTGGGCAAGCTCGGCGGCTCGGAGCTGAACTACGCGAGCGACGTCGACGTGATCTTCGTCCACGGCGACGGCGCGGACCCGGCCGACGCGGCGACGTCCGCCGCCGCCCTGATCCGACTCCTGTCCGAGCCGACCGCGGAGGGGATCGGGCTGCGCGTCGATCCCACGCTCCGACCCGGTGGGCGGGGCGGGGCCCTCTCCCGGAGCCTCGCGGCGACGCTCGACCACTACGCGCACGAGGCCGCCACCTGGGAGCGACAGGCGATGATCAAGGCGCGGGCGGTCGCGGGCGATGCCATGACCGGCGCCGCGTTCCTCGAGGGCGTCGCCGCATCGGTCTACCCACCCGAGCTCACGCCGGTCGCGATCGACGACGTCCGCCGCACGAAGGTCCGCCTCGAGGAGTACATCCGCCGCCGCGGCAAGGAGCTCACGGAGGTCAAGCGAGGCCGGGGAGGGATCCGCGACGTGGAGTTCGCGGTGCAGCTCCTGCAGATCGTGCACGGCCGCCGCGACGAGCGGCTGCGCCAGCCGAACACGCTCCGCGCCCTGGCCGCCCTGGCGGATGAGGGCTTCGTCGCGCACGCCGACGCCGACGCCCTGGCCGACGCGTACCGGTTCCTCCGACGGCTCGAGCACCGGCTCCAGATCGTGCGGGACCTCCAGACGCACGAGCTGCCCACCGATCCGCACGCGCGGTCGGTCCTGGCACGCGCCCTGGGGCTTCCCGACGCCGCCGCCCTGGCCGCCGAGTACGAGCGCCAGACCGACCGGGTCCGCGGGATCCACGAGCGGCTCTTCTATCGACCGCTGCTGGAGGCGTTCGCCGGGCCGGTCGCGCCCCGCCCGGGGGTCGACCGCGCGGCGACCGAGGAGCTCCTGGGCGGCCTCGGGTTCGCGACGCCGGCCCGGTCGTACGAGGTCCTGCAGCGGCTCGTGGATCCGAGCGCCCGCATCGGGAAGGTCCTCTCGCACGTGTTCCCCGTGATGGCGCCCCCGCTCGCGCTCGCGGCGAACCCCGACGCGGCGCTCGTCCGCCTGCTCCGCGTCGCGGAGTCGGTGGGGGATCGGCACGAGCCCGCCGACCTGTTGGCGAACGATCCGACCGCGGCCCGGCGCCTCGCGCATCTGGTGGCCGCGAGCTCGTTCGCCACCGACCTGGTGGCGGCCGACGCGGAACGCCTGGGATCCCTGGCCGAACCCTCCCGTCCGAGCGACGCGCAGGCGGCGCTCGTGGGCGCCATCGCGCGATCGGCCGCGCGCGAGCTCCTCCCCGCGCAGACGGGGGAGGCGCTGGCCGCGGTCGCCGACCGCGTCATCGCGGAGGCGGTCGACGCCGCGGAGCCGGAGCTGCCGTTCGCGGCGATCGGGATGGGCAAGCTCGGCGCCCAGGAGCTGAACGTCGCCTCGGACCTGGACCTGCTGTTCGTCTACGACGGCGAGGGTCCGGACGATCTCCGGCGCGCGATCGGCGCGGCCGAGCACGTGATGCGCGCGGTGCGGGAAGCCGGGTGGGAGCCCGATGCGGACCTCCGCCCGGAGGGGCGGAACGGGCCGCTCGCGCGATCGCTCGCGAGCTACCTCGAGTACTGGGAGCGGTACGCGCAGACCTGGGAGTTCCAGGCGCTCCTGCGGGCGCGGACGGTCGCGGGTGATCCCGCGCTGGGCCGGCGGTTCGAGCTGAACGCGGCGGACTTCGCGTACCCCCCCGACGGGATCACGGTCGATCGCGTCGCCGAGATCCGTCGCATGCGCGAGCGGATCGAGCGCGAGCGCGTCAGGCCCCCCGAGGCCGCGAGGTTCCACTTCAAGCTCGGGATCGGATCGCTCGCCGACGTGCAGTTCGCCGTGGAGCTCGAGCTGATGCGCTCGGGGGGCGCCGACCCGGGGGTCCGGTCGCGGCGCACGCTGGAGGCGATCGAACGGCTGGCGGCCGCCCGCCTGATCGAGGGGAGCGTCGCCCGCGAGCTGGCGGACGCCTTCGTGTTCTGCATGGACGTGAAGAACGCGCTCGAGATCGACCGCCGGCTGCACGCCGAGGCCCTTCCCGCCGCACCCGAGGAGCAGACGCTCCTCGCGCGGCGCCTCGGGTACGAAGAGCACCCGCGACAGAGCTTCCTGGACGACTACCTGCGGATCACGCGCCGGGCGCGCCGGGCGATGGAGCGCGTCTTCCACGAAGACGCCTAGGCCGGTCGAGCCCTTTCGGTTTCCCCGCAGACCTCGCGGGTATCACGGGCCACGACTCAATCCGGAGAGCCGTTCGAGCCGAAACCCTCCTCATGCGCATCCTCGCCTCCCCCGAAGCGCGCTCGATGATCAACGATCAGGGCGGCCTGCTGTTCGTGTGGGTGGCGACGGCGGGGACGGTCCGCGGATGGGCGAAGGTCCTGCGCACGTCGACCGAACCGCCGGAAGACGCCCTGGAGTGGCGGCGGTTCGAGACGAAGGGGTTCCTGGTGTTCCTGCCGCCGTGGATGCGGCGGCTCCCCCGGGAGCTCCACATCGAGGCGACCGGGAGGATCCGCCGCCGCGTCCGCGCGTTCTGGGACGGCTGCGCCTTCGTCATCTGAGGCTCCGGGGGAGCGACCGGTCCCCCCGAGGACGGGACCCTCGGCGGCGTGGGGATCGCCGCCGGCTGACACACTGGCCCCGATGACGGGGAAGCCGGTGCGTATCGGATGGAGCGTGGCCGTGTCGCTCGCGCTCATGCTCGTCTCGGTCGCCGCCGGGGATGCCGCGGCGCGGCCGGCGATCGTCGGCGCGAGCTCGACGGCGCAGACCGCGTCGTCGACGGGACCACCCGCTCCGAGGTGGCGATCCATCGCGCCCGCGCCGATCGACGGCCGTATCAGCGCTGGGGTCGTCTGGACGGGGGACGAGATGCTCGTGTGGGGCGGGGTCACGCGGGGCGACGCGATCGCCGTGAACCGCGACGGCGCCGCGTACGACCCGGTCACGGGCACGTGGCGACGGATCCGGAACGCCCCGGCGGGCGTGCGCGGCGGCGGCGGATCCGCGGCCGCCTGGACCGGGGAGCTCGCGATCTTCTGGGCAGGGAACTCCCCGGACGGGCCGGCGCGCGGCGCCGTCTATGACCCGGCGGGGGATGCCTGGCGGAAGCTCCCGGAGGGCCCGCTCGGGCCGCGGGAGGGGTACGCGTCCGCGTGGACCGGCGACGAGCTGCTGATCGTCGGCGGCACGCTGGGCGACGGCTTCGCGACGCCGGTCGCCGCCGCGGTCACGCCCGAGGGGCACTGGAGGGCGCTCCCCGCCCTGAACGCGATGCGGGCCCTGATCCCGTCCGGAGTGGTCTGGGACGGCGACCGCGCGTACATCACGGGTCTCTGGTTCCATTGCCCCGAGCTCGGTTCGAGCTGCACCGACGCCGACTGGGTCGTCCTGGCGTACGACCCGGCGACGGACGCACTCGAGACCCTCGACGTACCCACGACCCCGCTCGGGCTGCGCGTCGTCGGGTGGACGGGACGCGAGGTGGCGTTCGTCACTGGCGGGACGCGCAGCCGGATCTTCCTGTACGACCCGGCGACCGACGCGTGGCGCTCGGGCGGCCGGGGCCGGTGCGCGCTCGCGAGGGGCGGGCAGCAGGCGTGGCTGGGCGACCGGCTCGTCCAGGCGTGCGAGGGCCGCCGGCTGCAGCTCTACGACACGCGGACGGACGCCTGGAGCGTGATCCGCGCGGGCGACTCGCCCTTCAACCGGTTCACCGGGAGCGCGATCGCATGGACGGGCAGGCGCCTGATCGCCTGGAGCGGCGTCGCGTTCCGGCGGTTCAACCCGACCCCGAACGTCGGCGCCCGGATCACGCTGCGCAGCTGATGCGGGCGATCGTCCTCGACTCGCCCGGCCTGCCGCTCTCGGAGGTCGAGCTGGAGCCGCGCGAGCCCGGAACGGGACAGGTGTCGATCCGCGTGTCGGCGTGCGGGGTCTGCCGGACCGATCTGCACGTCGCCGACGGCGAGCTCCCCGACGCGAAGGTGCCGCTGATCCTCGGTCACCAGATCGTCGGGATCGTGGAACGGCTCGGCCCCCGGGTGGCGGAGCTCGAGGTGGGCGACCGCGTCGGCGTCCCGTGGCTGGGCTGGTCCTGCGGGGACTGTCGATACTGCACCACCGGTCGAGAGAACCTCTGTGCACGCGCGCGGTTCACCGGGTACCAGATCGACGGCGGGTACGCGGAAGCCACCGTGGCCGACGCCCGCGCCTGCCTGCCGATCCCGGAAGGTTATCCGGACCTCCAGGCCGCGCCCCTGTTGTGTGCCGGGACGATCGGCTGGCGCTGCCTGAAGCTCGCCGGCGACGCCGAGCGCCTCGGGATCTACGGGTTCGGCGCTGCGGCGCACCTGGTGACCCAGGTCGCGCGCTGGCAGGGTCGGCGGGTCTTCGCGTTCACCCGGCCGGGCGACGAGCGGGCGCAGGCGTTCGCGCGCGAGGTCGGCGCCGCGTGGGCCGGCGGCTCCGATGAGCGCCCGCCCGAGGAGCTCGAGGCCGCGATCCTGTTCGCGCCGGCGGGCGAGCTGGTGCCCGTCGCCCTGCGCGCCGTGGCGAGCGGCGGCACCGTCGTCTGCGGCGAGATCCACATGCGCGACATCCCGTCGTTCCCCTACGAGCTGCTGTGGGGAGAGCGGGTGCTGCGCTCCGTCGCCAACCTCACCCGGGCCGACGGCCGCGAGTTCCTGGCGCTCGCGCCGCAGATCCCGATCGTCTCGACCGTCACGCCCTACCCGCTCGAGCGGGCGAACGACGCCCTCGCCGCGCTCCGGTCGGGAGCCGTCGAGGGCGCGCTCGTGCTCGTGCCCTAGCTCCGCATCCTCAGCCGAGGGCATCCGGGGCCGTGAACCGACGGAGCCGCGCCGTCCCGATCGCCACGCCCAGCAGCACCAGGCCGCACAGGAGCAGGGCGACCGGCAGGCCGACCGTGTCCTCCAGGAAGTACACGATCGCGCCGACGAGGTACCCGAACAACCCGAGCGCCCCGAGCACCAGCATCTCGGTGCGACGCCAGGCGACGCTCGCGACGAGCATCGTGATCGCGACCGCCACGCCGAGGATCAGGCCGAAGCCGGTCCATCCGGGGATCACGAACCACGGGGCCAAGATCGCGCCCGCCGCGCCGATCCCGATCACGGCGTTCCCGGGCGGGAGCGCCCCGACCCTGCCCGCGGCGATCCAGAGGACCGAGACCGCGAGCATCGCGACGCCGAACCACCACTCGTTCTCGTCCGCCCAGGTCCAACCGGCCTCGACCGCCCAGTTCCCTGCGCCCCCGATCGTGCCGAGGACCCCTCCGTAGACGACCAGCGCCAGCGGCACGCTCGGCCGCAGCTGGTTCAGGACGGAGCCGTACAGGGCCACCGTGAGGCCGACCGCGAAGCCACCCCACGGGGCCGGCTCCTGATCGGCCGGGACGTCGAAGGCGAGCAGCGCCATCGTGGCGGCGACCGCACCCGCCGACAGGGTCCACAGGACCGCGGCGAGCCGTCCGATCGCCGGCTCCGTGTTCTTCCGCAGGAGCCAGCCCGCGACGAAGGTCGCCGCTGCGATCCCGCCCGCTCCGAGGACCCGCCACAGGTGATCGATCTCGTCCCAACGCGGACCGATCAGGACGACCCCGGCCGCGATCGCCAGGGCGGCGCCCAGGTACCCGATGACCTCCGTGATCGGCGGCACGCCGCGCCTGGTCTCGACCTCGGGGCGCCCTCCCTCGAACTCGAGGATGGCCCGTTCCTGTGCGGGCGAGATGAGCCCGCGTTCCTCCCAGATCTCGAGGTGCCGCACGAGGCCACGACGGCTCACATCGTGATGCTCCGTTCGAGGTGTGGTACGCATGGCAACCTCACCTCCCGATCCCAACGTACGCCGGGGCCGAGCCGGGCCGGAGGGTCCCCCGACCCGTGGCGCGGGGGACCGATCAGGGTGCGGCCGCGGTCGTCGAGGCGCATGATGGCGGTGAGGGAGGCGATGGGATGCGGACCGAAGCGAGCCACCCCACCGTCTACTGGCACGCGCTCGATGACGGCCGGATCCAGTGCGACCTGTGTCCACGCTTCTGCCGGCTCCACGAAGGGCAGCGCGGCTTCTGTTTCGTCCGGGCGCGCGAGGGTGACGCGATCGTCCTCACGACGTACGGGCGGTCGAGCGGCTTCTGCGTCGACCCGATCGAGAAGAAGCCGCTGAACCACTTCCTGCCCGGCACGCCCGTGCTGTCGTTCGGAACGGCGGGGTGCAACCTCGGGTGCCGCTACTGCCAGAACTGGGACATCTCGAAGTCGCGCGAGTTCGATACGCTCGCGGACCGGGCCTCACCGGAGGAGATCGCCCGCGCGGCCGTGGAGCTCGGCTGCGGGAGCGTGGCGTTCACGTACAACGACCCGGTGATCTTCCTGGAGTACGCGGTCGATGTGGCGGACGCGTGCCACGAGAAAGGGATCAGGTCCGTCGCCGTGACGGCCGGCTACATCTGCCCGGAGCCGCGGGCCGAGTTCTACCGGCACATGGACGCGGCCAACGTGGACCTGAAGGGGTTCACCGAGGACTTCTACCACCGGATCTGCGCGGGTCACCTGGCGCCGGTGCTCGAGACCCTCGAGTACCTGAAGCACGAGACCGACGTGTGGTTCGAGATCACGAACCTCGTGATCCCGGGCCTGAACGACGGGGACGATGAGCTCGGCGCCATGACGCGATGGGTCGTGGAACACCTCGGCCCCGACGTCCCGATGCACTTCACGGCGTTCCACCCGGACTACAAGATGCTCGACCGGCCGCCGACGCCCACCGAGACCCTCTCGCGCGCCCGCGCGATCGCGATGGAGAACGGCGTCCGGTACGCGTACACGGGCAACGTGTGGGACGTCGAAGGCCAGAGCACGTTCTGCCACGCCTGCGGCGCGATGCTGATCGAGCGCGACGGCTACGAGCTGGGCGCGTGGAGCCTCGCGGACGACGGGTCGTGCACGGCGTGCGGGACCCGGTGCGCGGGGGTGTTCGCGGGCCGGCCGGGCGACTGGGGGAGCCGGCGTCTCCCGGTCCGGATGGCCTCCCGATGACGAGCGGAGGGGTCCGGGCGCCGGTGGCGGCGGGCTCCTTCTACCCCGACGATCCGGCGACCCTCCGCGCCTCGGTCGACGGGTTGCTGGCCGGGGTCGAACGCCCGGCGGGTCCGACGCCCGAGCCGAAGGCTCCCATGGCCCTGATCGTGCCCCACGCCGGCTATCGGTACTCCGGTCCCGTCGCGGCCACGGCCTATGCGCTGGTGCGGGTCGCGCGGCGCGCCGTCGTCCTGGGGCCATCCCACTTCGTCCCGCTGGGGGGGTGCGCGGTTCCGGCCGGCGACGCCTGGGCGACGCCGCTCGGCGAGGTGCCGATCGATCCGGACCTGCGCGACGCTGCGGCGGCCGCGGGCGCGCGCGTCGACGACGTTCCCCACCTGGGCGAGCACGCGATCGAGGTGCAGCTCCCGTTCCTGCAGCGCGTGATGCCGGAGGGGTTCTCGGTGCTGCCGGTCGGGGTCGGGGTGGGTGCGGCGAGCGACGTCGCGGACCTGATCGAGATCCTGAGCGACCCGCCGGACCTCCTGGTGGTCGTGAGCACCGACCTCAGCCATCACCACGACGCGGAGACGGCGAGGCAGCTCGACCGGCGGACCGCCGACGCGGTCGTGGCCCGCGATCCCACGGCCATCGGTCCGTTCGATGCCTGCGGGGTGTTCCCGCTGCGGGGTATCGTCGAGCACGCCCGTCGCCGCGACCTCCCGATCCAGCTGCTCGACCTGCGGAACTCCGCCGACACGGGGGGCGATCCGTCGAACGTGGTCGGCTACGGAGCGTTCCGCCTCTGACGGACCGTACGCTTCGGGCGTGGGCGAGCGGATCGACGTCGACCTGGTGCCGTGGGGACCCGGCGACCTCCCACTCCTCGAGCGGCTCGTGGGGGATCCCGCGATGACCGAGCACCTGGGCGGCCCGGAGAGCCCGGAGCAGCTCCGCGAGCGTCAGGCGAAGTACGAGCGCCTGGCCGACACGCCCGACGACCGGATGTTCAAGATCGTGCTCGCGTCGACCGGCGAGGGCGTCGGGTCCGTCGGCTACTGGGAGAAGGACTGGCGCGACGGGGTCGTGTACGAGACCGGGTGGTCCGTGCTCCCCGCGTTCCAGGGCCGGGGGATCGCGAAGGCGGCCACCGCACAGGCCATCGCGATGCTTCGCTCCGGACGGCAGCACCGGTACCTGCACGCGTTCCCGTCGGTCGACAACCCGGCGTCGAACGCGATCTGCCGGGCGCTCGGGTTCACCCTGCTCGAGGCGCTGGACTTCGAGTACCCACCCGGGAACCGGCTGCGCTGCAACGATTGGCGCCTGGATCTGGAGGCTGGGTCCTAGCCACGACGCGCCGTCGCCCGGCCCTGTCGTCCGGGGCCGTCGGACCCTCCGGTCCGTGCGTGCCCGCCCGTACGCTCGGGGCGATGACCACTCGGGACCCCGACGTCACGATCCGCCCGTTCCCGCGCTCGCGGCGGCTGATCGTCGACAACGGCCGGGCCGACCGGAGACGACATCCGATGGTGGGCCTGGTCGAGATGGACGTGACCCGCGCCCGTACGCTGATCCGCCGGCACGAGGTGGCCACGGGCCAGAAGCTCTCGTTCACCGCGTTCGTCGTCGCGTGCGTCGCCCGGGCGGTCGCCGATCACCCGGAGGTCCAGGCCTACCGCGACCTGCGTGACCGGCTCGTCGCCGCCCACGACGTGGACGCGTGCCTCTCGGCCGAGGTCGAGATCGAGGGTGGGTCGTTCCCGATGTCGCACGTGATCCGCGCGGCGAACCGCCGGAGCGTGCAGGACATCCATCGTGAGATCCGTCGCGTCCAGCGCGATCCCGCGAGCAGCCCCTCGGCGCGGATGATCGGTCCGGCGAAGGCGTTCCTATGGGTGCCCGGTCCGATCCGCGCGTGGCTCTGGCGAAGCCTCCGGCGGTGGCCGGCGCGCCAGCGTGCGCTCGCCGGCACGGTCGGCGTGACGTCGATCGGGATGTTCGGTGCCGGCGGCGGATGGGGCATCCCGTTCCAGGTGCACACGCTGAACGTCGTGATCGGCGGGATCGTCGAGCGCGCGGTGTTCGTCGATGGATCGGTGGTCCCGCGCGAGTTCGTCGACCTGACGCTCAGCTTCGATCACGACGTCGTCGACGGAGCCCCCGCGGCGCGGTTCGCGGCACGCCTGCGGGAGCTGCTCGAGTCGGCGTCCGTGCTGGATGCGGACGCATCGGTTCCGTCGGTTCCCGCGGCGACGTAAACGTTCGGCCCGTCCCCGTGCTCTGTACGCGCGATGACGACAGGACCTACCGTGCGTGGCGTGGGAGCGGGGATCCCGGAAGGGCGGTCGCTCACGGCCGCCGCGGGCGGGCACGACCTGGAGGCGCTGTTCCGCAGCGCCGGGCCCGAGCTCTGGCGCGCCCTCTACGGGTTCACCGGTGGCCGCCGGCAGGTGGCCGAGGACGCCCTGGCCGAGGCCTTCGCGCGCGCGATCGAGCACCGGGACTCGATCCGCGAGCCCCTCCCGTGGATCTACCGCACGGCCTTCCGCCTGGCGAGCCGCGAGCTGCAGCGCGAGAAGCGCCCGATGCCCGTGGCGCCCGACCCCGCTCCGGGCGTCGACCCGCTCGACGTGCAGGAGATCCTCGTCGCGCTCCGGCGGCTCTCGCCGAGGCAGCGCGCCGCGGTCCTGCTGTACGACGAGGAGGGGTTCACGGGCCCGGAGGTCGGCCGGCTGATGGGGATGTCGGCCGCGACGGTCCGCGTCCACCTGTTCCGGGGGCGGCGGCGCCTGCGCGCCCTCCTGAGCACCGAGGAGACGCTCGATGAGTGACCGCTACCGCACCGAGCTGACGAAGCTCCGCCGTGCCGAGCTCCCCGACGGTCTGTGGGGGCGTGTCCGGGAGGGGCCGCGCCAGGCGCCCCTCGGGCCCGAGCCCCGCTCGCGCGTCACCGCGGCCGTGGTCGCGTTCGCGGTCTTCGGCCTGGCTGCGATCCTCGCGTGGCAGGCGTTCCGGCCCTCGCACCCCGCGCAGCCCGCAGGCTCCGACACCGTGGCGGTGCCGCCGCGGGGCGAGACGTCCGCCGTGTTCCTCTCGGACGGGCGGCCGGTCTTCGTGGTCCATCACGAGGACGGCACGGTCTCGGTCGTCGACGGGTTCTCGAGCCATCGCGCCTGGGGCGTCGAGGAGCTGAACGTGTGGTGCCCCTCGTCCCGCGAGTTCGTGGAGGCGGCGCACGAGGCGCGCTTCGACGAGTTCGGGGGGTTCGCGTCGCCCCCCGCGCCCGGCGGCCTGGCGACGTTCGCGTTCCAGGTCGCCGAGACCGACGCGGCCGGCGACCCGAGCTCGGTCGTGGTCGGCGCGATGCGCGACGGCGTGCCCGGCGGCGGCGACTCGGGGCCCGACCGGCCGCCGTTCTGCCCGCCGGGCGGCATCGTGGGCGACACCCAGCTGATCGAGGTCACCGGCGGGTACTCGGGCGACACCGGGATGGTCGTGGGTCACCGGGTCGATCCCGATCGGGTCTTCGCCACCCCCGCCGAGGTCGTCGCGGCCGCCCCGACGGGATGGGCGCTCGTGCAGGCGACGATGCGAGTCGATCGGGACGGGTTCGTGCAGCTCTGCGCGCGGGTGGTCGACGAGCGATGCGAGGGCGGCGTGGTGGTCCGCGGGGTCGACGGCATCGGGCTCTACCTCAACGTGACCCGGTTCGACTTCGTCTCGGGATACGAGGAGCCCCAGGTGTGGCTGGTCCGGGTCGTCGACGGCGTGATCGATGACCCCGCGGGCTTCGGCGGGATGCTCGAGCCGTCGCCGGACCTCCCGTCGGGCCCGACGGCGTAGCCGACGACCTCAGCCGGCCACGCGGTAGAGGTGCCAGCGGTCGGGCACCCCTTTCAGCTCGTGCTCGCCGGCGTCCTCGAACACCAGACCGGAGCCCGCCGTCAGATCCTTCACGGTCTGCGAGACCAGGACCTCGGACGGTCCCGCCTTCGCTCCTACCCGCGCCCCGATCACGACGGCGAGCCCACCGATCTTGCCGTCGATCAGCTCCACCTCGCCGGTGTGGACCCCGGCGCGCACCTCGACCCCGAGCGGCTGGACGGCGGCGCCGATCGACCCGGCGCACCGCACCGCGCGGGCGGGGCCGTCGAACGTGGCGAAGAAGCCATCGCCGGCCGTGTCCACCTCCTCGCCCCGGTACCGGGCGAGCTGCCCGCGGACGCGGGCGTGGTGCGACTCGACCAGCTCCTTCCACCCACGGTCGCCCAGCTCGGCCGCCTTCTCAGTCGACCCGACGATGTCGGTGAACAGCACGGTGGCGAGCGATCGCTCGAGCTGCGCCTCCTCTACACCGAGACCCTCGACGAAGCGCTCGATCTCGTCGAGCATGCCGTCGTACTCGCCCACCCAGAAGAAGTGCTCGTCGCCGGGGAACTCCACCAGCCGCGCGCCGGCGATCCCGTCGGCCATCTCCCGCACCTGCGCGATCGGGAAGTCGCGATCGTCCGTCTTGGCCAACACGAGCGTGGGGACGTGGATCGCCGGGAGCGCGTGGGCGGCGTTGATCTCGCGGTTCATGCGCGACAGGGCGATCGCGGCCCCCGGGCTCGCGGCCCGGCGCAGGTACGAGGCCAGCCACGTGACCAGCCGCTCGTCGTCGGCATGGCTCGGGGCCCCCCACGTGGCGATCTCCTCCCGTGCATGCTCCAAGGTGCCCCAGTGCTCGTCGATGTAGCGGAGGTACTCGTCCGACTCGTCGAGGAACGCGTTGCTCGGCTCGCGGACGGTGTAGTCGGCGGTGGTGCCGTACAGGATCAGGCCGACCGTCCGCTCGGGATACGTGGCCGCGAACAGGATCGCCATCGGTCCACCCTCGGAGATGCCGAAGACGACGGCGCGCTCGGACCCGGCCGCGTCCATCACCGCTCGGACGTCGTCCATCCGGGTCTCGAGGCTGGGGAGCCGGTCCGGTGGAACGCGGTCGGAGAGGCCGACCCCGCGCTTGTCGAACAGGATCAGGCGCGAGAAGGACGCGAGCCGGGACAGGTACCTGGCGAGGTTCGGCTCCTCCCAGAGCGCCTCGACGTTGGAGGTCCAGCCGATCACCCACACGAGGTCGACCGGGCCGTCGCCGACGACCTGGTACGCGATGTGGACCCCGTCCGCCGTCTTCGCGTAGCGGGTTTCGGGTGTCTCCATGAACGCATCCTGGACGCGGGCGGCGGTGGACCGCAACCGCCGTCACAGGGGCGGAGCGATGACCTCCACCGCGTGCAGCTCGGGGTCGAAGGTCCAGATGATCCGGATGTCGGTACCGGGAACCGGGGCACGCCGGGTGTAGCGATCGATGACCTGACCTTGATCAGGTTCTCGACAGATGGCGTCCCGGACGAACTCGAGCACGCGGGTCCCCTCGTCGGTCGCGGTCGAGGCGTCGAACGCCCAGGCGACGAGCGGTCTAGGGTTCCTGACCCTCCAAGATGGCGGGTCGTCTTCCGGACCTGAGGTCATCGATCACGACCCCCAACTCATCCGGCGACATGAACTCGTCGCGGCCATCCGCTGGATCCGCTGCCGCCTCCGTTGCCTCGTTCGCCTCCACCGTCGAAACGTCGTTCGACTCCACGACTCGCCTCCTTCGGGCAGGGGCCGGCCTCGAAGCGAACCCTCCGCCGACCCTAGGCGCCACTGCTGACAGTCTCCTCCCGGTTCCGGCCGCGTAGGGCCGGATCGTCGAACTTGGCGGTCTCGACCAGGGGTTCTGGCGTTCTGATCGGCGACCGGTCCCTGGGCCTACCCTTGAGCGGTGGCGCGGTTCTTCGACGTGGCGTACGAGGGCACGCCCGCGTGGGACATCGGGCGGCCGCAGCCGGCGATCGTCCGCCTGGCCCAGGCGGGGGCGATCGAGGGCTCGGTCCTCGACGTCGGGTGCGGGACCGGGGAGCAGGCGCTGTTCCTCGCGGCGCGTGGTCACGCCCTGGTGGGTGTCGACCTCGCGCCAGCCGCGATCGCGAAGGCGCGGACGAAGGCCGAGGAACGCGGGATCGACGCGACGTTCGTCGAGCTCGACGCGCTCCGCCTGGACCGGCTCGGCCGGACGTTCGACACGGCGCTCGACGTGGGGATGTTCCACACGCTGGAGGACGAGGAGCGCCGGCCGTACGCTGCCAGCCTGGCGGCGGCCGTCCGGGCCGGCGGTCGGTGCTACCTGCTCTGCTGGAGCGAGCGGAACGACTGGGGGTTCGGGCCGCGGCGCGTGAGCCAGATGGAGCTCCGCGGGACGTTCACCGAGCCCTGGCGGATCGACGCGATCGACGAGGAGCGGTTCGAGACCCGCCTGGCGGACATCGAGGTCCACGCCTGGCTGACGCGGATGACCCGGGGCTAGTCCGTCACGGACTAGTAGGTGACGCCGGTCAGATCGGCCGCGATCGTGCGTGCCTCCTCGAGCCGGTCGCGGTCGACGAACACCTGGACGCCCAGCTGCCAGATCCGGTTGATCCCGCCGCGCTCCTTCGTCCACCACCAGATCCCGACGGCGTCGAACGCGTCGCCGAGCTGATCGGCGTGTTCGGGCGTGAACTCGCCGATGGTGACCGTCCGGACGTCCGTCGGGATGTTCGGGTTCCAGGGCATCGGTCGAGGAGCGTATCGCCGGGCAGCCTCCCGCAACCTCCATGTGCGCCCCACAGGAACCGCGGCACGCTCCGGCGAGGGTTGGGGTACGTTCGGTCGGCGCGGATCGGAGGGAGGGATCGACGTGCCTGCCAAGATCTTCTGCGTGACGCTCGATTGTCACGACCCCGTCGAGCTGGCCGGGTTCTGGAGGACCGCCCTCGCCTACGACGTCGACCTGGGTTGGGCGGACCACGGCGAGGTCGTGCTCACGGATCCCGGCGGGACGGGACCGACGCTGCTGTTCATGAAGGTCCCCGAGTCGAAGGCGGTGAAGAACCGGATGCATCTCGACCTCGTTCCGGAAACGAGGATGGAGACGGAGGTCGCGCGTCTGGTGGCGGCGGGAGCCTCCGAGCTCTGGACGCTCCAGGATCCCGATGGGTACGAGGACCCGTGGATCTGGACGGTGATGCAGGACCCCGAGGGCAACGAGTTCTGCGTCGGCGAGCAGGTCAGCGATCGCCCGGGATAGGGGAGTGGCTCACGACACCCGCTACGTGCTGTCGAGCGACGGCGCGTACATCGCCTACCAGACCCTCGGGAACGGCCCGGTCGACATCGTGTGGCAGTTCGAGTGGCTCGGCAACGTCGACACGATCTGGGAGCACCGCGCATCGGCGGAATGGTTCCGCGGGCTGTCGTCGTTCTCGCGCTTGATCCTGCACGACCGCCGGGGCACGGGCGCATCCAGCCGGAACGTCGACCCTCCCAATCTGGAGACCCGGGTGGCGGACCTCGGGTCGGTGCTCGACGCCGTCGGGTGCGAGCGGGCCGTGCTCGGCGGCGCGCTCGAGGGCGGCGCCCCGAACGTCCTGTTCGCGGCCACCGTCCCGGAACGCGTGCACTCCGTGTTCTGGTGGTATCCCGCGCCGAGGACCACCCGGGCCGCCGACTACCCGTTCGGAGCGGAGACCGCGTTCCTGAAGCAGGCCGAGCTCGACACGATGCGGCACTGGGGCACCGAGGCGTACGACCTCGGAGACATGTACGCGTTCGGATCGAAGGATGAAGGGGCTCCTTGGGGCTGGTTGAGCCGCCAGACGGCCACCCCCGACGTCGCGGTCCAGATGGATCGGATCTACAACGATACCGACGTGCGTGGCGCGATGGCCGCGATCACCGCGCCCGTCCTCCTGATGGCGCGCGAGCGCGACCGCGACGCGCTCGGGTACCTCGCATCCCTCCTGCGGGAGCCCACGATCGCGCTCTTCCCCGGCGAGCACGCCCTCGAGATCGACGAGCAGCCCGCCGTGCTCGAGACGATCCGCCGCTTCGTCGGGGTCGAGGCTCCTCAGCCCGAGCTCGACACGGTCCTGTCGACCGTCCTGTTCACCGACATCGTCGGGTCGACCGAGGAGCAGGCCGCCCTCGGCGACCGGGGGTGGAAGGAGCTCGCGGAACGCCACCACGCGACCGTCCGAGCCACGCTCGAGCGATGGCGGGGCGTCGAGACCGACACGGCTGGCGACGGCTTCTACGCCACGTTCGACGGGCCCGCCCGTGCGATCCGATGCGCCCTCGAGACGGTGGAGCGGGTCCGCGAGCTCGGCATCCAGATCCGGGCGGGGATCCACACGGGCGAGTGCCAGCTCGTGGACGGGAAGGCCGCCGGGATCGCCGTCACGACCGGTGCCCGGATCTCGGCGCTCGCGGGTCCTTCCGAGGTCTGGATCTCACAGACCGTCAAGGACCTGGTGGCGGGCTCCGGGTTCGCGTTCGAGGGCGCAGGCGAGCACGAGCTGAAGGGCGTCCCCGACCGATGGCGGCTCTATCGCGTGGTGGCGTGAGCGTGCGACCTCGTCACGGGGTGTGGAGCCGGCTGGCGAGCGCGGCCTCGACGTCGTCGAGGTGCTCGCCCCGGTGTTCGGCCCGGAAGGCGTAGAGCGGGCTGTCGGGATCGCGCGGCCAGAGGCGCTCGGGCGGCAGGGTCGCGACGCGCGCGTCCGTCTCCTCCGCGATCCGCAGCGCCAGCCGGGCGGTCTCGAGCGGCGGGATCGCGTGGATCAGCGGGCGCGTCGCGTCGTTGATCCAGTCCACGTCCTCCGGCTCGGTGTCGGTCTCGGAGAACGGCACGCCGCGCTCGAACTTGTCGGCGAGGGCCAGGATCCGCGCGTCCCAGAACGCGATGTGGCCGAACACGCCGGCCACCGTCCAGTGCGGGTTCACCGGGAGGCGGAGCTCGTCCTCGCTCAGCCGCTCGACCAGGGCGCGGAGCCGCTCGCGCTCCCGGGTGTTCTCCTCGACGAAGGAGCGGTCGTCCGACATCTCTCGGTCAGTGGGCGCCGCACATGCAGCTGCCGCCGCAGGCGCACCCGCCGCCACCCGCCGACGGCGCCGAGCCGCGGAACCCGCCGCTCGAGGTGGACGCCGCGAACATCGAGATCCGACGCAGCACGTGCTCGGAGCTGCAGGAGGGGCACGCGGGCGCGTCGTCCCCCATCGCCCAGCGCTGCTCGAACAGCGACCCGCACGCCGAGCATTCGTACTCGTAGAGCGGCATCGTCACAGTCTACGGGCCGCCGCCGACGAGTCTCACCCGTTCGACCAGTGGATCGTCGGCGTGTGGATCGGGCCCGGCAGGTCGTCGGGGTACGGCGGCAGGATCAGGGGGGGGATCGGCTCCTGCGTGAAGTCGAACTCCTCGGCCAGGTCGCCGAGGGCCGGGACCTCCTCGCGGACCGCCGGGCGGGGATCGGGCCAGCCGTCGGTCGCCGGATCGAGGCGCGCGCCACCCAGGAAGCGATCCTCGATGAACTTCAGATAGGCATCGAACGACAGCGTCTGGTGGTCGACGCCGTGGTCGGCCCACGGGCTGATCAGCAGCCCGGGCACGCGGATCCCGTACCCGTTCTCGTCGACGTGGATCGGCGGCACGTGGTCGTAGAAGCCGCCCCAGTCGTCCCACGTCAGGAAGATCGCCGTGTGCATCCAGTCGGGGCCGAGCATCGCGGCGTTCACGACGCGCGTCACCCACGCCTCGCCGTCCGCGATGTTGTCCGGGGGATGCTCGCTCACGCCCTCGGTCGGCATCACCCAGGACACCGAGGGCAGGGTTCCGTCCGCGGCGGCGTCGAAGTAGTTCCGGTTCGACTGCACGTTCGCGAACGTGTTCGTCTGTTCCACCGTCGTGAAGCCGGGGAGCGGGTTCTGCACCGGCGCGGTGGCCGGGCCGGAGAGCCCGTCGCACGGCGGGAGCACGCACGTGCCAGGGCCCACGTAGTACGCCCAGCTCACGTGGTGCACGTTGAGCAGCCACGTGATGTCCGCCCACAGGTACGGACGGGGCGCGCCGTCGGCCGGGATCCACATCTTGCCGTTGTCGGCGGCGTTCGCCCCCGGGTGCTCCAGATCGGAGCGACAGCTCATCACGTCGTTCAGGTCGGGGCAGGACGCGGACCAGGCCGAGACCAGGAACAGGTGCGACGGCAGCGTCCACGAGTCCGAGGGCGCGAACAGGTGATCCTGCAGGGTGTAGCGGCGTGCGTACGCCCAGTAGTTCGGCAGCTCGCGCGCCGTGTGGAACCCCATCACGTCCGGCTGTCCCTGCGGGCCCTGGTGGGAGTGGACGCACGGGTACGCGTCGGCGTTCTTGTCGCAGCCGTTCCCGATCGCCTGCAGGGCCCGGATCGATCCGTCCATCGCGCCGCTGTTCACCGTGATCCTGGACGCGACGAGCCCGTGCGGACCGCCCTCGTCGAACAGGTCGGGGTCGTGGTACGGCGGGTAGCACCGGCCCGCCTCGGGGTCCGGCACGCAGGTCGTGAACCGGCCGTCGGCGTCGCGGGGCAGGCCCTCCGCCCCCGGGAACGTCCCGAAGTACTCGTCGAAGGAGCGGTTCTCCTGGACGACCACGATCACGTGGTCGATGTTCATGATCCCGAGCGACGGGTCGACCGAGCCGTCCGGCGTGGGGGCGGCGGTCGACGGCGGGGCCGTCGCGGACGAGGAGGCCCGTGGGGAGCTCACGCTCGGGCCACCGTCGGCCGTCGCGCCCGCGCCCGTGCAGGCGGCGAGCACGCCCAGCGCCACGAGCGCGGATCCGAGCCGCCACCCCGCCGCCGTCGTGCGCCGGCGTCGCCTCACCCGCCGACCCACTTGTGGGGATCGGCCTGCAAGACGGCGCCGCCCGGCAGCTCCGGCAGGATCAAGGGTGGGATCGGCAGCTGCGAGAAGTCGAACTCGTCACGCAGGTCGCCCAGGATGCCGATGTCCTCGCGCACCGTCGGCCGCGGGTCGGGCCATCCGTCGGTGGCGGGGTCGAGCCGGGCGCCGCCCAGGAACCGGTCCTCGATCAGCTTCAGGTAGGCGTCGAACGACAGCAGCGAGCTGTCGATCGCCCCGCGCCTGGACCATGGGCTGATCATGAAGGCCGGCACGCGGATCCCGTAGCCGTTCGGGTCGATCCGGATGGGCGGAACGTGGTCGTAGAACCCACCCCAGTCGTCCCAGGTCACGAAGATCGCGGTGTGCAGCCACTGCTCGGACGGTCCCTGCATCACGGCGTTGACGAGGCTCGTGACCCACGCCTGGCCGTTCGCGAGCGAGTCCGGCGGATGCTCGCTGTTGCCGAACGCGGGCACGACCCATGACACGGCCGGCAACGTTCCGGCCTCGGCACGTTCGAAGAACTCGCTGTGCGGCGAGACCCGGCCGAACTGCTTCGTGACCTCCACGGTCTTGAACCCGGGCAGGGGGTTCAGGATCGGGTTCGTGACGTTGTCCTCGGTCTCGGACAGTTTCGGGCACGGCGGCTTGATGCACGTGTCGTCGCCGACGTAGTAGCCCCAGTCGACGCCGGCGTTGTGGAGGAGCCAGGTGATGTCGGCCCACAGGTACGGGCGTGGCTTGCCGTCGGCCGGGATCCAGTACTTGCGGTCGCCGTCGGCCGCGTTGCGCCCGGGGAGCTTCAGGTCCGAGCGGCAGCTCATCGGGTCGTTCAGGTCGGGGCACCGCGCGGACCAGGCCGAGACCAGGAACAGGTGCGACGGCAGGGTCCAGGAGTCCGACGGCGCGAACATGTGGTCCTGCAGCGTGTAGGTGCGCGCGTACGCCCAGTAGTTCGGGAGCTCCGCGGCGGTGTGGTACCCCATCACGTCGGGGGTCCCGCCCGGCCCCGGCGTGGCCTCCTCGCAGCCGGACCGCGTCGGGTTGAACCGGCACGCGTTGCCGATCTGCACGAGTGCCCGGATCTGGCCGTCCATCCGGCCCTGCGCCACGGTGATCCGCGACGCCTTCACATTGTGCGGGCCGCCCTCGTCGTAGTGGTTCGTGTCGTGGTACGGCCTGCGGCACACGCCGTTCGCCTCCGGATCCTTCACGCAGACGTCGAAGGTGCCGTTCGCCTTACGGGGGATGCCGTCGGCGCCCGGGAACGTCCCGAAGAAGTGATCGAACGACCGGTTCTCCTGGACGATGAAGATCAGGTGGTCGATGTTGAAGATCCCCAGCTCGGGATCGATCGCCCGGTGCGCCGAAGCCGCCCGTGCCGGCGGCGGGGCCGGACCCTCGCCGATCGCGAGGGAGATCACCGCGATCGCCAGCACGGCGGTGACCGTCCACGTGCGCCGGCGGGCCGAGCGGGATCTGGTCAGCGGGCCTCCCGGGGCGTCGTCATGCGAACAGGGGTGCGGCGATGGTACCGCCGGGTTCCACGCCGGGTGGGATGGCGAACACCGCGCTCCCGACGTGCTTGATGTACTCGTTCAGGGCGTCGAGCTGCGCCAGCCGTTGTTGGATCGGCACGAACCCGGTCCGTGGGTCGCGCTGGAACGCCACGAAGAACAGCCCGGCGTCGAGCTGTCCGAGCCGCGGGTCGACGCCGTCGGAGAACGAGTAGGAGCGGCGGAGGATCCGCGCCCCGCCGTTCTCGGCGGAGCTCGCGAGGCGGATGTGCGCGTCCGCGGCGATCGTCGGTTCGCCTTCCGGGCCGATCGCGCCCAGGTCGGGCGGGTCGAACTCCCGTGCGCCGGTGAGCGGCGCCCCGGTCACCTTGAAGCGGCCGATCGTCTGCTGCTGGTCGTCCAGGCTCGATCGGTCCCAGACCTCGATCAGCATCCGGATCCGCCGGGTCACCGCGTACGTCCCGCCACGCATCCACGCGGGACCGTCGTCGCTCCCGACCCACACGTGTTCGCGGAGCGCCGCGCGGTCGTCCAGGCGGATGTCGTTCGTGCCGTCGTGGAAGCCGAGCAGGTTGCGAGGGGTCGCCTTCGGGTCGCGCGCGTGCGTGGGCAGGAACCCGAGCTGCTGCCAGCGGATCACGGCGGCACCGCGCGCGGTGCGGGTCATCGTCCGGACCGCGTGGAACGCGACCTGCGGGTCGTCGGCGCAGGCCTGGACGCAGAGGTCCCCGCCGCTGCGCGCGGGGTCGAGCGCGTCCCCGCCGAACACCGGCAGCTCGGCCAGCGGCTCCGGGCGACGTGCGGCGAGCCCGTAGCGGTCGACGCCGTCCCGCTCGAACAGCGAGGGTCCGACCCCGAACGTCACCGTCAGGTTCGCCGGGCCCAGGCCGATGGCCTCGCCGTTGTCGCCCGGCGGCGCGAGGACGTCGCCGTCGACGGGCCCGACCGGATCGCCCTGGGTCAGCAGCTCGGCCTCGCGGGTCCACGCGGCGAACAGCGCCCGGAGGTCGTCGCGGTCCTCGGCGATCGCGTCGTACGCGGCGAACACCAGGTACGACGGCCGGACCGTCACGATCCCGGCCTGATGGGCGCCGTGGAACGGCACGACGTTCGCCTCGACGTCCGTCGCCTCCGAGCGCTCGGCCGACGCGACGCCGACCAGGCCGCCGACCGCGATCCCGGCGGCCCCGGCCGCGCCCAGCCCGCCCAGCAGCTGGCGCCGGGAGATCCGGCGCTCGCTCACGCGACGATCGTCGAGGCGACCTGCGAGAGCGGTTCGGCCAGCGTGTCGATCGCCCGGCTGAGCGCCTGCGTGTCGGCGGGGGTCAGGTCCGTGTACAGGACGTACTCCGTGCCCGACCCGTAGACGGCCAGCGCGTCCCGCACCTCCTGGAACCGCTGCTCGATGTCGGCCTTCAGGTCGGGGTCCGCCTCCTCGAGCAGCGGCGCGACGGCGCGGAACGCGGCCTCGGAGCCGTTCAGGTTCGCCTCGAAGTCGATCAGGTCGGTGTGCGAGTAGCGGTCCTCCTCGCCGGTGATCTTCGACGCGGACACCTCGTTCAGCAGCTCGGTCGAGCCGTTCGCGATCTGCACGACGTCCACCTCGATGCCGGCGATGCGGTCGCGGAGCGTCGTGACGTCGGCCAGCAGCTGCTCGGCGATCTCGTCCATCCCCTCGGTCGTGCCGTCGACCCACAGGGCCTGCTCGATCCGGTGGAAGCCGCCCCAGTCCTTCATCGGGACGTCGCCCTCGCGCGCGTCGATCGCCGGGTCCAGGTCGCCGAAGCTCTCCGCGATCTGCTCGATGCTCTCGTACGGGATCCGCGACCAGGCGAACAGCTCCTGGGCCTGCGCCACGTCGCCCGCCAGGACCGCATCCACGAACTCCCCGGTCCGCTCGACCAGCAGATCGGCCTGTTGCTGCACGAACGCCAGGTAGCGGT
>DATBLY010000091.1:0-5872 GCA_036555125.1 Actinomycetota bacterium
GCCACCGGGGCGGCGGTCGCCACCGCCCCCGCGACCGGCGCGGCCGCCGGAGCAGCGGCCGCGGCGGGTGGGGCAGCGACTGCAGCGGGCGCCGCGGGCGCGGCCGCGGCGTGGGCCTCGGCCTCCTCGGGATGGGCGGCCTTGTACGCGCGGACCGCGGCCGAGCGCGCGCGGCCCTCGGCCACGCGCCGGTCGGACCCCTTCGCGAGCTCGGCCTCGAGGGTCTTGTCGAAGACCTCCTGGTCGAGCGGCGTGTCCTCGCGTGCCATGCCCGTCCCCTCCGCTACAGCGGTCCCGAGATGCCGCCGTCCTTGCGGATCCTCCAGAAGTGGACCGCCAGGAAGATCACCAGGACGAACGGCAGCGCCAACACGTGCAGGACGTACCAGCGGAGCAGGGTGTTCGGGCCGACCACGACGCCGCCGAGCAGCAGGAAGTTCGCCTGCTTCGCGATGAACGGCGAGTAGCCGGCCAGGCTCGTGCCGACCGTGACCGCCCAGATCGCGAGCTGGTCCCAGGGCAGCAGGTAGCCGGTGAACGACAGGCCGAGCGTGAGGAAGAGCAGGATCACGCCCACGACCCAGTTGAACTCGCGGGGCGGCTTGTAGGCCCCGGTGTAGAAGACGCGGGCCATGTGCAGCGTGACCGACAGGACCATCAGGTGGGCGCCCCACCGGTGGAAGTTGCGGACCAGGTCGCCGAAGAAGACCGACGTCCGGATCGACTGCATGTCGGTGTACGCCTGGGCGCCGCCGATGTCGGCCATCGGCCGGTAGAAGAACATCAGGAAGATCCCGGTGACGGTCAGCAGGATGAACAGGAAGAACGACAGACCGCCCAGGCAGAAGGTGTAGGTCAGCTTCAGGCCGTGCCGCTTCACCTTCACGGGGTGCAGGTGGTACAGCACGTTGTTCATCGTGGCGAGGGCCCGGTCGCGCGACGTGTCCTTGTAGCCCTTCCGGAAGATGGACCCGGGCCGGAAGATCGACTTCCAGACCTCGGTCTCCCGGATGCGGTCGCCCAGCTCGCTCGGCGACGGCGGCTTCAGCTTCACCCGGCTCCCTCTCCCGTTCCCCTCGAGCCCGACGGGCTCGTTACTCCGCGGCCGCCTGTGACGTCGGGACGGCGGCCATCGTGCGGCTGCCGCCCGTGGACCCCTCCGGCAGGCGCGCATAGTACAGCGTGTCGGTCGGGCACCGGTCGACGCAGACCGAGCACCGCGTGCACGCGTTGTCGTCGACGACGAAGATCGCCGTGGCGACGCCCACCTCGGCGCCGACGGAATCCTCCGCCGTGTCCTCCACGATCTCCGGCGACAGCATGAAGATGCAGTTCCAGGGGCAGACGTCCTCGCAGGCGCGGCACAGGATGCAGTTGTCCGGGTCGAGCATCAGGTGCTTCGGGGACTTGACCCCCTGCGCGAGCCAGGCGGGGTCGACCGCCTCCACCACGTAGTCCTCGTGGATGTCGACCTCGGTCTTCGTGAACGGCATCCCGACCCCTACCGATACCCACCGGTCGGCCGGACATCACCCGACTGCCCGCGCAGCTTGCGCCGCCAGTTCTGCATGATCGCCGCGACCACCAGCGTGACGATGATCGGCAGCGTGACGAGCCCCATCGCGATCGCGTCGCGGAGCTCCTTCAGCCAGAACCCGTTCGGCCCGGAGCCGTCCCACTTCAGCTTCTGGTCGGCGAAGTACAGCCAGAACGACGGGATCACCGAGGTCGTGATGAGCAGGAAGAAGGTGAGCCCGACGGAGAAGACGACGGCTTTCGTCCAATCCCACTCGAACGACTTCAGCAGCGTTTCGGCGCGCGCCTTCGGCTTGTCCAGCCGCTGGGCCAGCTTCGACCTGTCCGACGTGGCGACCTGACTCATGCCTCTCGTCTCGCCTCTTCCGGGGGCGGGGCGATTATAGCCACGGGGTCCGAACGGGTTCCGCGGGCGGCGAGCTTGTGAATCCGTTCACGAAGCACGACGACACTATGGCGTCCGCCCGCGCACGCCGCAACCTCCGCGGCGGTCCTCCCTAGACTGGCGGCCCGGATGGTCGCGGACATCGTCGAGAGCGGGTTGTCGTCGTGGTGGGCCCCGTTGCTCGCCTTCGTGGCCGGCATCGTGTCGTTCGCCTCACCGTGCGTCTTCCCGTTGGTCCCGGGCTACGTCTCGTTCGTCAGCGGCGGGCGCGCGATCGACGAGGATGAGCGGCCGCTCCTGCCGATCCTGCTGTTCATCCTGGGGTTCTCGATCGTGTTCACGCTCCTGGGCGCCGCCGGGACCGAGGTCTTCCGCGCGCTCCGGTCGACGGGCGCACAGCGGGTCGGCGGCGCGATCGTGATCTGCCTGGGTCTCGTGATGCTGCTCTACGCGCTCGGCCGGGGTCCGGCCGCGCTCTTCTCCGAGCGGCGCCCGCTGCTCGAGCGCGCGCACCCGGGAACGGTGGGCGCCCTGCCGCTCGGGATGGCCTTCGCGGCCGGGTGGACCCCGTGCATCGGGCCGGTCCTCGGGGGGATCCTCGCGCTCGCCGCCTCGTCGGGCAGCTCGGCGCGCGGGGCGATCCTGCTGTTCGTCTACTCCCTCGGGCTGGGCCTGCCGTTCCTGCTCGTCGGCCTCGGCGTCCAGCGGCTGATGGGGGCCGTCGGCTGGATCCGGCGCAACTACCGCGCGATCGCCGGCGTCTCGGGGGTCCTGCTCGTCATCGTCGGCGTGATGATGCTGACCGGGACCTTCACGCGTCTGCTGGCGCCGCTCGCCCGGTACGCCCCCGGGCTGTAGCCGCCGAGACGGGCGGCCCTGCCCGACGCCGCGGCCGACCGTAGGATAGGCGGGCGTCCATGGCCGCCTCGTCCCCGCCACCCACGCTGTCGCAGTCCCTCGCCCTCGTGTGGCGGACGCTCCGGTCGATGCGGACGGCGCTGATCCTGCTCCTGCTCCTCGCGCTCGCGTCCGTCGCCGGGTCGCTCGTGCCGCAGTCGCCCAACTCGCCGGCCCGAGTGCTCGCCTACCGCCAGGATCATCCGCTGGCCGGCGCCCTCTATCAGCGGCTCGGCCTGTTCGACGTCTTCGGCACGTGGTGGTTCGCGCTCATCACGACGCTGCTGTTCGTCTCGCTCGTCGCCTGCCTGGTGCCCAGGACCCGTGCGCTGCTCCGCGCCGTGGGGCAGCGACCGGTGCAGGCACGCGAGATCGACGCGTTCCCCCAGTACCGGGAGCGTCGCGTGAGCAGCGCGCCGGGGGACGCGATCGTCGCCTCCGAGCGGATCCTGCGGCGACGGTTCTTCCGGGTCGCGCGCGATCCCGATCGACCGGCGCTCGCCGCCGAGAAGGGGATCCTGCGCGAGGGGGGGAGCCTCCTGTTCCACTGGGCGTTCATCCTCGTGCTCATCGGCGTGATCTACGGCAAGGGCACGGGGTTCTCGGGGCGGGCCGTGATCGTCGAGGGGGACACGTGGGTAGACGCCGCCGCGAACTACGACGGCCAGATCCGCGCGGGGCGGTTCTTCGACGGCCGCTTCACGGGGATCGGCGTGCGGCTGATCGACTTCGAGGACCGCTACGAGCGGACCGGCCAGCCGATGGACTTCGTCTCGCGGGTGGAGCTGCTCGATGCCGACGGCGAGCCGATCCGGCGCGAGGACATCCGGGTGAACCACCCCGCCGGGATCGAGGGCCTGCGCCTCTACCAGTACGGGTTCGGCTGGGCCCCCGTCGTGGTGGTCCGGCGCGACGGGGGGCCGATCGCCTCCGAGCCGATCGTGTTCGTCCAGGACGAGGCGCCGGAGGGGGTGCCGCAGCTCGCGATGCCGTGGCGCGGCGTGCTCAAGCTCCCCTCGCTCGACCCCCAGGTCGGGATCGAGCTCGAGCTGTGGCCCGACAGCCGCGCGTTCGTGCAGATGCTCGAGACGGGCGAGCCGGTCGCCATGACGAGCGCCTTCCAGCCGCTGATCCGGTACGCCGTGTGGAGCGGGCGGCTCACCGATCCCTCGCCCCTGTCGCTCGACACCACGAACATGACGCGGGAGGCGACGGGGATCGTGGGCGCCGACCAGGTCGTCGCGCTCGAGGACGGGGCGGTCGTCGACGATCCGGCCGCCGCCGGCGGGCTCACGATCGGCTTCCCGGAGCTGCGCAAGTACACCGTGCTCCAGGTGAGCCGCGATGCGGGGGTCCCGTTCGTCCTGCTCGCCGCTATCCTCATCCTGCTCGGGCTCCTCCCCGCCCTGTACGGATCGCGCCGGAAGGTCTGGGTCCGGGCGGAACCGGACGGCGAGGGCTCGGTCCTGAAGGTCGGCGGGTTCGCGCTGCAGCGCAAGGCGCGGTTCGAGGAGGAGTTCCCGAGGTTGGTCGACGCGCTCGCGAGGGCGGCCGGGGAGGCGCCGGCGCCGCAGGAGGAGAGGGTCGGGATCCGATGACGGCGACCGAGTGGGCCCGGATCTCGAACGACGCCTTCAACGTGGCGCTCTTCGCCTACCTCGCCGCGATGGTCGCGTACTTCGCCTACCTCGCGTTCCGGCGGACATCGATCTGGACGGTCGCACGGACGCTCGCGTTCGTGGGGCTCGCGGCGAACATCGTCTCGGTGGTCGCGCGGGGCCTCGCGGCCGACCGGGTCCCCTGGGGGAACATGTACGAGTACTCGTCGCTGCTTGCGCTGCTCGTGGTCGCCGGGTACCTGCTGATCGTCGAGGGCTACTACGGGATCCGGACGCTCGGCGGGTTCGCGCTGATGTTCGCGGTCTTCACGATGGCGATCGCCGTCTCGTTCCTGTACGTCGGGCCGGGGCCCCTGGTCCCGGCGCTCAACTCGTACTGGATCAAGATCCACGTCGTGGCGGCGATCTCGGGGTCGTCGCTCCTCGCGCTCGGCAGCATCGCGACGATCCTGTACCTGATCCAGGACCGCGTCGAGCGGCGCCGCACCGCGGCGCTCGCCGCCCGGGACCCGGCACCGATCATGGGCGGGTCGATCGATCTCGACGTCCCACCGGACTTCGCACCCGATGCCGATGAGCCGGCGACCCCGGCCTCGGGCGACCGGCGCGGTCGTCTCCCCTCCGCCGCGACGCTCGATCGCGTCGCGTACCGCGTCTACGCCTTCGCCTTCCCGATCTGGACCTTCGCGGTGATCGCCGGAGCGATCTGGGCCCAGGAGGCGTGGGGCCGCTACTGGGGCTGGGATCCGAAGGAGACCTGGTCGTTCATCACGTGGGTGATCTTCGCCGGCTACCTGCACGCCCGTGCGACGTCGGGATGGAAGGGACGGCGAGCCGCCGTGATCGCGATGGTCGGCTTCGTCGCGCTCCTGATCACGTACTACGCGGTGAACCTCTGGATCGTGGGCCTGCACTCCTACGCGAAGTGACGGCAACGTCATCCGGGATCGGAGGGGTCGGTGATACAGTGCGCGCGGCTCACCGGCTGAGCCCTCGCACCAGCATCCGGGAGACATGACCGACGTGCGGAAGAGGCTGCTCTGGGTCCTGGGTCTCGCGGCCCTCGGCCTCCTGCTGGCCGGCTGCGCGCCCAACGCCTCGCAGGACACGCTGAAGCCGCAGGGCCCGAACGCACAGACGATCAAGGATCTGTTCGTCCCCATCTTCTGGGTCGCGGCGGGGGTCTTCGTGATCGTCGAGGGCGGCATCGTCTGGATCCTGTTCCGCTACCGTCACCGCAAGGGCCGCGATCGCATGCCGCCCCAGCTTCACGGGAACACGCGCCTCGAGATCGGCTGGACGATCCTGCCCACGCTGGTCCTCGCCTTCGTCACCGTGCCGACCGTCGCCACGATCTGGGATCTCGCCCGCAAGCCACCCGCCGACGCGCTCCACGTGACGGTGGAGGGCTATCAGTGGTGGTGGGGCTTCGTCT
>DATBLY010000128.1:0-12322 GCA_036555125.1 Actinomycetota bacterium
GGCGCGTGCTGTTCCTGGTCCTGGTCCTGTTCGTGGTCTCCCTCCTGACGTTCCTGATCTTCGTCAAGCTCCCGTCCGGAGACCCCGCGCGCCGAGCGGTGGGTCGCACGACGACCCCCGAGCAGATCGAGGCGGCGCGCAAGGCGTTCGGCTTGGACAAGCCGCTGTGGGTGCAGTACGGGCGCTTCGCGAAGGGCTTGATCCCGTGGCCCGGCCTGTTCCTGTCCGAGGACGTCTACTACTCGTACGGCAACTTCGTCCCGGTGAAGGAGGAGATCTTCCGCCGGCTCCCGGTGACGCTCACGCTCGCGATCGGGGCGGCGATCCTGTGGCTGCTGATCGGGATCCCGATCGGGATCCTTTCGGGGATCAAGCGGGGGTCCTTCTGGGATCGGGCGGCGATGCTCTTCGCGCTGATCGGGGTCTCCCTCCCGGTCTTCTGGCTCGGGCAGCTCCTGCTGTACTTCTTCTGGTTCAAGTTAGGGATCGCGCCATCGTCTGGCCTCGAGATCGGGGCATCGATGTGGGACTCCGTCATGCAGGGCAAGTTCATCCTGCCGTGGATCACGCTCTCGGTCACGTCGGCGGCGTTCTACGCCCGGATGGTCCGTGGGAACCTGATCGAGACGATGAGCGAGGACTACATCCGGACGGCGCGAGCCAAGGGGCTCGCCGAGCGGCGCGTGATCTTCAAGCACGGCTTGCGTGGTGCACTCACGCCGGTCGTGACGATGCTCGGCCTCGACCTCGGCGCCCTCCTGGGCGGGGCGTTCATCACCGAGACGCTGTTCGGGCTCCCGGGCATCGGGCAGCTCGCGGTGATCTCGATCGGCACGAACGACTTCCCGATGGTGATGGGCGTGACGGTGATGGGTGCGCTCTTCATCGCCGTCGCGAACCTCGTGGTCGACGTCGTGTACGCCTTCCTCGACCCTCGCGTGAGGTACACGTAGTGGCCGACCCGCTCCTCGAGGTCAAGGACCTGAAGGTCCACTTCCACACCGACGACGGCGTCGTCAAGGCCGTCGACGGCGTCTCCTACTCGGTCCAGCCGGGCGAGACGCTGGGGATCGTCGGGGAGTCCGGTTCCGGCAAGAGCGTCAGCTCGCTGACCGTGATGGGCCTCATCACGTCGAAGCAGGCACAGATCTCGGGAGAGGTGAACTTCCAGGGCGTCGACCTGTTGAAGCTGCCGCCCGACGAGATGCGGACCATCCGGGGAGCGAAGATCTCGATGATCTTCCAGGATCCGATGACCTCGCTGCACCCCTTCTACAAGGTGGGGGACCAGATCGCCGAGGCGATCCGCCAACACCAGGACATCAGCAAACGTCAGGCGTCCGACCAGGCGGTCGAGATGCTCGGGAAGGTCAACATCCCCCGGCCGGAGGAGCGCGCGAAGCAGTACCCGCACGAGTTCTCCGGGGGGATGCGGCAGCGCGCGATGATCGCGATGGCACTCGCGTTGAACCCGGACCTCTTGATCGCGGACGAGCCGACGACGGCGCTCGACGTGACGGTGCAGGCGCAGATCCTCGACCTGATCGACCGTCTGAAGGACGAGTTCAACGCCGCGGTCATCATCATCACGCACGACCTGGGCGTCGTGGCGGAGCACTGCGACAACATCCAAGTGATGTACGCGGGCAAGGCGGCCGAGTTCGGCAACACCGACGACATCTACTACCGCCCACTGCATCCCTACACGTGGGGGCTCCTCGGGTCGATCCCGCGCTTGGACGCCGAGGAGAAGGAACCGCTGCACCCGATCCGCGGGCTGCCGCCTTCCCTGATCACGGTGCCTCCGGGCTGCGCGTTCCACCCGCGCTGTCCGTATGTGATGGACGTGTGCAAGACCGACGTGCCGGCCCTGCTCCCGGTCGACGGCCACCACGCGGCCGCCTGCCACCTGAGCCTCGAGGAGAAGCAGCGGATCCTCAACGAGGTGGTGATGGCGCACCGATGAGCGTCGAGGTGAGCGAGCGTCCGCCGGAGGAGGCCCAGCCGAAGGGCGAGCCGCTGATCAAGATCGTGGGCCTGAAGAAGTACTTCCCGATCACACGTGGGATCCTCTTCCAGCACAAGGTCGGCGACGTCCACGCCGTGGACGGGGTCGACCTCGAGGTACACAAGGGCGAGACCCTCGGCCTGGTGGGAGAGACGGGCTGCGGCAAGTCGACGCTCGCTCGCGTCGTGATGCGACTGTTCGACCCTACGGCCGGCCAGATCTTCTTCGAGGGGCGCGACATCACCGCGTTGGAGGGCAAAGAGCTGCGGGACATCCGGCGCGATATGCAGATGATCTTCCAGGACCCCTACGCGTCGCTGAACCCTCGCAAGACGGTCGGCTCGATCATCGGGGATCCGTTCCGCCTGCATGGCACCGCCGCCCGTGGGAAGGTCAAGAGCGAGGTCCAGCAGCTGATGGAGCTCGTCGGCCTGAACCCCGAGCACTACAACCGGTACCCGCACGAGTTCTCGGGTGGGCAGCGCCAGCGTATCGGGGTGGCGCGTGCGCTCGGGCTGCGGCCGAAGCTGATCGTGTGCGACGAACCGGTGTCGGCGCTCGACGTCTCGATCCAGGCGCAGATCCTCAACCTGCTGGAGGACCTCCAGGAGGAGTTCAACCTGACGTACCTGTTCATCGCGCATGACCTTTCCGTCGTGAAGCACGTCTCGGACCGTGTCGCCGTGATGTACCTGGGCAAGATCGTGGAGATGGCCGACGGACCGACCTTGTACAAGACGCCGAAGCACCCCTACACGGGCGCCCTGTTGTCGGCGGTCCCGATCGCCGACCCCACCCTCGCGCGCGAGCGCAAGCGCATCATCCTCGAGGGCGACGTCCCGTCGCCGATCGATCCACCGTCGGGCTGCCGGTTCCACCCACGCTGCCCCAGGGCCCAGTTCCCGATCTGCCGGGACGAGGAGCCCGGGCTCGAACCCCAGCATCCCGGGCAGGTGGCCGCGTGTCACTTCCCGCTCGAAGACCGTACCATCGGGGCTGCCGCGGTCTCCGACTGAGGCGGACACCTGGAGGACGAACGATATCCATGCTGGCCACCGTCATCATCGTGCTCGACGTGATCTCGGCCCTGTTCCTCATCATCACGATCCTGCTCCACTCGGGCCGGGGGAGCGGCCTCTCCGACATGTTCGGCGGGGCGTCGAACCTCGCGGGCGGCACCGCCCTGGAGCGGACGCTGGACCGGATCACGGTCGTGACGGCGATCGTCTTCGGCCTGTGCACGTTCTGGCTGTCCTGGCAGTGGAACCCCTAGGCCGTGCCGGCCCCCGAGGCCTGGTGGCGCGGCGGCGTCCTGTATCAGGTCTACCCTCGCTCGTTCGCCGATAGCGACGGGGACGGCCACGGCGACCTCCAAGGCGTCATCGACCACCTCGAGCATCTGTCCTGGCTCGGCGTCGACGGGATCTGGCTGAATCCGATCCACCCGTCGCCGAACGCGGATTGGGGGTACGACGTGGCCGACTACCGGTCGGTAGCGCCGGAGTTCGGCGATCCGGGCACGCTCGACCGGCTGGTGGCGGCCGCCGGCGAACGCGGGATCCGCGTCGTGCTCGACCTGGTCCCGAACCACACGAGCGACCGCCACCCGTGGTTCCTCGATGCGCGGTCCGGCCGGTCGGCCGCTCATCGGGACTGGTACGTGTGGGCCGACGGAGGGGGGCCGGCCGCGCCGCCGAACAACTGGCGGTCGACGTTCGGTGGGCCGGCCTGGACCTGGGAACCCTCGACGGAGCAGTGGTACCTGCACAACTTCCTCGCGGCCCAGCCGGACCTGAACTGGTGGAACGAGGACGTGCGCGCAGCGTTCGACGACGTGCTGCGCTTCTGGTTCGATCGCGGGATCGCGGGGTTCCGGATCGACGTGGCGCACGGGATCGTCAAGGACCTCGACCTGCGTGACAACCCGCCGATCCCCGACGACGCGGACCCGAAGCTCCGGGCGCTGGGGCAGCGTCCCGAGTTCAACATGAACCGGCCCGAGGTCCACGAGGTGATGCGCCGATGGCGGGCGATCGCGGCCGAGTACGACCCCGAGCCGCTCCTGATGGGGGAGACGTGGGTGCTCGACATCGACACGCTCGCCGCCTTCTACGGTCGGGACGACGAGCTGCACCTGGCTCAGAACTTCCCGTTCATGTTCGCCGACCCCGGCGAGGGATGGCGCCGGGTGGTCGAGGCCACGGAGGCGAGGCTGCCGGAGGGGGCCTGGCCGGTCTGGGCGGGATCGAACCACGACGGTGGGCGGTTCCCGACCCGGTGGGCCGGCGGGGACGAGCGGATCGTTCGCGCATCGTTGCTGCTCCTGCTGACGCTCCGCGGCACGCCGATCCTGTACTACGGCGACGAGATCGGCGTGGGCGAGGTCGAGGTCGCGCGCGAGCGGTTGCTCGACCCGGTCGGGATCCGGGGATGGCCCCAGGAACCGGGTCGCGATCGGATGCGCGCGCCGATGCCGTGGGGTCCCGACGGTGGATTCACCGCTCCGGGGGTGGAAGCGTGGTTGCCCGAACCGGATCCGGCGCTCGCCAACGTCGCGGCACAGCGGGACGATGCGGGATCGATCCTGCACCTGTGCCGGGATCTGATCGCGCTCCGGCGGGATCGATCCGATCTGCGCGACGGTGCTTCCGGGCCGGTCGCGGGGCCGCCGGGCGTCTGGGCGTGGCGGCGGGGGGCGGATACCGTGGTCGCGATCAACCACCAGGAACGGCAGACGGAGCTCGCCGTCGACGGGCGCATCCTGATCGGGACGGGACGCGCGCGCGATGGTGAGACGGTCTCGGGCACCCTCCGCCTCGATGGCTGGGAGGGCGCCGTCGTCGAGATCTCCCGGTGATCGCCTCGACTCGACCGCGGGTGCGCCGGTGAGGTTGAATACGGGCGGAGCACCGGGAGGAGGGTCATGGCCGAGATCGTGATCGACGGCGTCTCGAAGGTGTACGCGGACGGCACGACCGCGGTCTCCGACCTGACGCTGGATATCCAGGACGGGGAGTTCATCGTCCTCGTCGGGCCATCCGGATGTGGGAAGACGACCGCGCTGCGGATGGTCGCCGGGTTGGAGACGATCAGCGCGGGCTCGATCAGCATCGGCGATCGGGTCGTGAACGGCGTTCCGCCGAAGGAGCGCGACATCGCGATGGTCTTCCAGAACTACGCGCTGTATCCGCACATGACCGTGTACGACAACATGGCGTTCGGGCTCAAGCTCCGCAAGCTCGACAAGTCGGAGATCGATCGCCGCGTCCGCAAGGCGGCAGACATCCTCGGACTCGACGAACTGTTGCAGCGCAAGCCGAAAGCCCTATCGGGCGGACAGCGTCAGCGGGTCGCGATGGGTCGCGCCATCGTCCGCGAGCCGAAGGCGTTCCTGATGGACGAGCCGCTGTCGAACCTGGACGCGAAGCTCCGCGTGCAGATGCGTTCGGAGATCGCACGGATCCAGCACGAGCTCTCGACGACGACGATCTACGTCACGCACGATCAGGTCGAGGCGATGACGATGGGCGACCGGGTTGCCGTGATCCGCAAGGGCGTCCTGCAACAGGTCGACACGCCCCAGTTCCTCTACGACCATCCCCGCAACCTGTTCGTCGCCGGGTTCATCGGCTCGCCCGCGATGAACCTGGTCGAGGCGACGATGACTGGATCCGACGGCTCGCGCGGGGTGGAGTTCGGGAGCTTCAAACTGGCGATCCCGAACGAGGTGTTCGCCCGGCGACCGGGGCTCCGCGCGTACGAGGGTCGCAACGTGATCCTCGGTCTGCGGCCCGAGGACCTCGAGGACGCTTCCCTGGTCGCCGAGGCCCCGGCCGACCGGCGGATCCGGACGCGGGTGCTCCTGCGTGAGGCGCTCGGCGCCGACGTGGTCGTGCACCTGAAGATCGACGCGCCCGAGGTCCTGACCGACGACGTGAAGGAGCTGGCCGATGACGTAGGCGTGGAGGCCCTCCAGGCGGTCGAGCAGCGAGCCGAGGCGGGCGAATCCACGTTCCTGGCTCGCCTGAACCCGAGGACGGATGCGCAGACGGACGGGATGGTGGAGCTCGTCGTGGACGTCAGCCGGCTGCACTTCTTCGATCCCGAGACCGGCCTCGCGATCTACGGCGAGGAGGGATCGTCGGGTTCGTAGCCGCGGGAGAGCGCGGACCAGAAGCGCCCGCTGTCGCGGATGGTCCGCGCCTGCGTCGGGTAGTCGACGTGCATGATGCCGAACCGCGGCCCGTAGCCATGGGCCCACTCGAAGTTGTCCAGGAGCGACCACACGAAGTAGCCGCGCAGCGGGATCCCCTCGGCGATCGCGCGTCGCGCGACGTCGACGTGGCGCCGCAGGAATCGGACCCGGTCGGGGTCGCGGGACGGGTCGCGGGGGTCGAGCGGGTAGGCTGCCCCGTTCTCGGTCACGAACAACGGGAGCTCGCCCGTGCGCGTGACCACGAACCGCAGCGTCTCCGCGAGGCCTTCCGGATACACCTCCCATCCCATGGCCGTCCGTTCGACCGGTGACCGCGGCAGCGCGGGCAGGGCCGGCGAGCGCACCACCGCACGGGAGTAGTAGTTCACGCCCAGGAAGTCGATGGGCTGGGCGATGACGCTCAGGTCGTCCCGCGGGGGCTCCTCGCCCAGCCCCGAAGCGGGTGACGCGGTCGGCGGATACCCCCGGCCCATGATGGGGTCGAGGTACCAGCGGTTGACCTCGTCGTGCATCGCGGCCGCCGCCATCGCGTCGTCGGGGTCGTCGGAGGCGGGGTGCTGCGGCTCGAAGTTGAGCACGATGCCGACCTGGGCGCCCGGTGCTGCGGCCCGGATCGCCTCGACCCCGAGCCCGTGAGCCAGCAGGAGGTGATGCGACGCGGCGATCGCGGCCGCAGGGTCGGTCCGGCCCGGGGCGTGCGACCCGCGCCGGTAGCCGTGGTCGGCCACGACGAACGGTTCGTTCAGCGTCGCGAAGCGCTCGACGCGGTCGCCCAGGCGCCCCGCGACGGCGGATGCGTACCGGGCGAAGGCGAAGGCCGTGGCTCGCGACGGCCATCCACCGGCGTCCTCGAGCACCTGCGGGAGGTCCCAGTGGTAGAGCGTGACGAACGGCCGGATCCCACGGGCGAGCAGCTCGTCGACCAGGCGGTCGTAGAAGTCGAGGCCCGCCATGTTCACGGCGCCGCCGCCCTCCGGCAGCACACGCGGCCATGCGACCGAGAACCGGTAGGCGTGCAGGCCGAGCTCCGCCATGAGGGCGACGTCGTTCCGGTAACGGTGGTAGTGGTCGCAGGCCACGTCTCCGGTGTCCCCACCGGCGACCGTCCCCGGGGTGTGCGAGAAGCGATCCCAGATGCTCGCCCCGCGGCCGTCCTCTCCGACCGCCCCCTCGACCTGGTAGGCGGCGGTCGCCGCCCCCCACTCGAAGCCGGGCGGGAACCCGATCCCGTCGACGGCCGGCCGAGGGGTGGTAACGCTTCCGGCGGCGGCGAGGCCGTCGCGCGACCGAGCATCGGGGCTGCCCACGAGCCGGCAGGATACTCGCATCGCAGGCCATAGCCATAGGGGTTGGCTTGACACGCCTCGCCGAAGGGGTCTACCGTCCATCTCGGGCGGTCCGGAAGCGTTTCCGGACCAGCTTCGGAGCTCGGGGGAGGGCGGCATCGCGACGATCAAGGAGCTTGCCGAGCGGGTCGGGGTGTCCGTCGCGACGGTCTCCCGGGTCCTCAACGACTACCCGGACGTCAGCGACGAGACCCGCGGACGGGTCCTCGCCACGATCCGCGAGATGGACTGGACGCCGGATCGGGCGGCTCGGCTGCTCGCGACCGGCCGGTCTCACACCGTCGGGGTGATCCTGGAAACGGGTCCGGGCCATCCGGATCTGCAGCACCCCTTCTTCCAGGAGGTGCTCGGCGGGCTGAAGGGGATCGTGGGCGAGGAGGGGTTCGACCTGCTGCTGTTCGGGGCGACCCGGACCCGCACCGTCGGGTCCGGGTCGAGCTTCCTCAACCGCGCCCAGCACCACCGGGTCGAGGGCGTGGTGATCATGGGTGTGGATCGCAACGATCCGCACGTCGAGGCCCTGACGCGGTCGGGGATCCCCTGCATGGCGATCGACCAGGATCTCACCGGAGGGCGTACCGGGTACGTGAGCTCGGACAACGTCGGCGGAGCGGCGCTCGCCGTGCGACACCTCCACGGGCTGGGACACCGGCGGATCGCGTTGATCGGTGGCCCCATGGACACCCGGCCGGGGGTCGACCGGCTCCTCGGGTACCGCCGGGAGCTGGGCCGTCTCGGGCTCGAGAGCCGGGGCGGTTGGGTCGTGGAGGGTGACTTCTATCCGGACTCGGGGTACGGAGCGATGGTGGAGCTGCTGAGCGGGCCGGAGCCGCCGACCGCCGTGTTCGCGGCCTCGGACCTCATGGCGGCCGGGGCGTTGCGGGCGCTCGAGGAGCGCGGGGTCCGGGTTCCGGACGACCTGTCGATCCTGGGCTTCGACGACATCCCGCTGGCCGCCCTGCTCAGGCCGGCGCTCAGCACCGTACATCAGGATGGAGAGGCGTTGGGCCGGGCGGCGGGGGAGGCGCTCCTGCAGATGGTCGCGGAGCCCGAACGCGAGGCGCCCACGATCACGGTGCCCGTCGAGCTGGTGGTGAGGGGGTCAACCGGCCCTGCACCGGCGGGCACGGCGGAGGGAGGCTGATGGCGATCGTCGGAGATCGGTCGCCCCCGGACGGTCCGGGGTCGGCTCATGTACGAGCGAGGGGCGCGGAGCGCCCGTGAAGGAGGAGGGGAGCAGCATGCAGCGATGGAAGTGGCTGGTGCTGGTCGCGGTCCTGGCGTTGATCGGGGCTGCGTGTTCCAGCGACGAGGGTGGCGGCGAGGAGACCGGCGGTGGAGGCGAGGCCACGGGGGTCCTCGAGGACACCGGCACGGTCAACGTCCTGAACGCGATGGAGCCCAGCGAGGCAGACGCCGTGCAGGCCGCCGTCGACGAGAACCTGGTCGACGCCGACTACACGGTCGAGATCGAGGCGTCGGCGGACTTCGAGGAGCAGTTCCAGATCCGTGCCGAGGGCGGCACGCTCGACGTCGCGCTGCTCCCGCAGCCCGGGGCCGTCGCCGCTCAGGCCGCGGCCGGGACGATCGTGTCGATGGAGGACATGGGCTTCGACATCGCCGAGCTCCAGGCGTTGTTCGGGGACTACCTCATGTCGCTGACCGAGGTGGACGGTGAGCACTACGGGATCCCGTCCAACGTCAACCTGAAGAGCATGGTGTGGTACCCGAAGCCTGCCTTCGACGCGGCCGGCTACACGGTCCCGACGACCTGGGACGAGCTCATGGCGCTGTCGGACCAGATCGTGGCCGACGGTGGCACGCCGTGGTGCGTCGGCTTCGAGTCCGGCGGCGCGACGGGATGGCCGGCGACCGACTGGATGGAAGACATCATGCTCCGGACCGCCGGCGTGGACACCTACGACCAATGGGTGAACCACGAGATCCCGTTCAACGACCCGGCGGTCGCCCACGCCGCTGAGGTGTTCGGCGACGTGATGTTCCATGACAACTACGTCCTGGGCGGGGCGGCGGACACCCCGTCGATCGCGTTCGGCGCCGCGCCGCTGCCGATGTTCGAGGACCCGCCTGGCTGCTGGCTCCACCGCCAGGCCAACTTCATCATCGCCGCGGCCCCGTTCCCCGAGGGATCCGAGCCGGGCGTGGACTACGATTGGTTCCCCCTCCCGCCGATCGATCAGGAGGGAACCCTGTACGCGGGCGAGTTCCTCGTGGTCGGCACGAACGGGAACCGCGCCGAGGTGAAGAACTTCCTCGAGCAGTTCAACGACGTTCCGATCCAGTGCGCCATGGGCGGCTCGGATGCCTCGTCGCGGATCTCACCGAACATCAACGTCGGTGCGGACTGCTACGTGAACCCGATCCTGGCCGACTCGTCGGCCGTGCTCACCGACGCGATCGCGAACAACACGGGGCGGTTCGACGCTTCCGACCTGATGCCCGCCGAGGTGGGCTCCGGCAGCTTCTGGACCGGCATGGTGCAGTACATGCAGGACGGCCCCGACTCGCTGCAGTCGGTGCTCGACGAGATCGAGGCGAGCTGGCCCGCCAGCTAGGCGAAGTCCGCTCGAAGGGATGAGGTGGCGGGGGCGACGCGGTCGCCCCCGCCACCTCCCGACTTGCGTCCGCTGAGCCCGGATCGGAGGATGCGTCCGTGAGACCCAGCGCGGAGCCCGTCGGCGACGTCGGCGGGCCGGAGATCGTCGCGCCGCCCGAGCGGCGCGGTCCCTGGGCGGTCGTGCTCGGCCTGCTCGTGGCCACCGTCCTGGTCGCCGGTGCGATCTGGATCCTGAGCTGGGCCTGGGAGCTCCTGCGGGACAAGAACGCGAACCGGTTCCTGGTCGTCGGCGTGGCGATCGCGATCGGCGTGGGCGGTGTGTTCTTCCTCTACTGGGGGATGAACCGCGTCGTCGACTGGTTCCCGGCGCGGATCCGCGAGGGTGTGCGCCCCTACGTCTTCGTGGGACCGTGCCTGGTGCTCCTGGCGGTCTTCCTCGTGTACCCGGTGTTCAACACGATCCTGATCAGCCTGAAGGACGCCCAGAGCCAGGACTTCGTCGGCCTCGACAACTTCCGGTTCGTCTTCACGGACAGCGACATGCTCCGCGCGATCCGGAACACGGCTCTGTGGATCATCCTCGTCCCGCTCTTCGCGGTGGGCATCGGGCTCCTGTACGCGACCCTCGCGGACCGCCTGATCCGCGGCGAGGCGTTGGCGAAGTCGCTGATCTTCCTGCCGATGGCGATCTCGTTCGCGGGCGCGTCCATCACGTGGCAGCTGATCTACAGCTACCGCCCGGCGGGGTTCGGCAGCAACATCGGCCTGCTGAACGGGATCATGCTGGGCCTCGGGCAGAACCCGGTGAAGTGGCTCGAGATCCAGCCGTGGAACAACCTGTTCCTGATGGTGATCATGATCTGGATGCAGACCGGCTTCGCGATGGTGGTGCTCTCGGCCGCGATCAAGGCGATCCCCGACGAGATCATCGAGGCGGCCCGCATCGACGGCGCGTCCGAGTGGCAGGTGTTCCGCAGGATCATGGTTCCGAGCATCCTGCCCACCATCGTCGTCGTGACCACCTACATGGTGATCAACGCGATGAAGGTGTTCGACATCGTCTTCGTCCAGCCGGCGAGCGCCGAGGTTAACGGGACCGTCGTGATCGCCGAACGCATGATCCGGTGGTTCTTCCTGTTCGACCACAACGGCCGCGGCGCGGCGATCGCGGTCATCCTGTTCATCGCGGTCATCCCGGTGATGATCTGGAACGTGAAACGCTTCCGCGAGGAGGAGGCGATCCGATGAGCGTCGTCGCGCCTCCCGCCGAGGCCCCGCCCTCCAGGGCTCCCGCCCAGGGCGAGCGCGAGGATCGCGGCGGCAGCTGGTTCGTCCGCATCACGATCGTCGTGGTCGTGATCCTGTGGTCGATCCCGACGCTGGGCGTCCTGATCACGTCGTTCCGGCCCGAGGACGCCGTGGCCACGTCCGGATGGTGGACCGCGTTCGCGCATCCCCTCCAGTGGACCCTGGAGAACTACAAGACCGCGCTGGACAACGGGGGGTTCGGGAACGCGTTCCTCAACAGCCTCGCCGTCACGATCCCGTCGACGGTCATCCCCATCACGATCGCCGCGTTCGCGGCGTACGCCTTCTCGTGGATGGAGTTCAAGGGCCGCTTCGTCCTGTTCGTGATCGTCGTCGGGCTCCTGGTCGTCCCGCTCCAGATGGCCCTGATCCCGATCCTGCGTATGTACGTCGGCGGCCTGACGGTGTTCGGCGTGCAGATCTTCCCGGACCTCAACCTGCAGGGGACGTTCCTGGGCGTCTGGTTGGCGCACGCCGGGTTCGGGTTGCCGCTCGCCGTGTACCTGTTACGGAACTACATCGGGTCGCTGCCCTCGTCGATCATCGAGTCCGCGAAGATCGACGGCGCGGACCACTTCACCATCTTCTGGCGGTTGATCGTCCCGCTCTCGGTCCCCGCGCTGGCGGCGTTCGCGATCTTCCAGTTCCTGTGGGTGTGGAACGACCTGCTGGTCGCCTACGTGTTCCTGGGGGGCGCGCGGCAGAACCGCGTGCTGACGGTGGCCCTGCGGGAGCTGGTCGGCGCCCGGGGCGAGAACTGGCACCTCCTCACGTCGGCCGCGTTCATCTCGATGGCCCTGCCGTTGCTCGTGTTCTTCTCGCTGCAGAAGTACTTCGTGCGCGGCCTGACCGCCGGGTCGGTGAAG